>NZ_MDCR01000071.1 GCF_001723055.1 Streptomyces niveus | reverse complement strand
TGGCGGGGGAGTCGCTGGGGGCGCGGCGGTGTCCGCAGGAGTTCGTGGGGCGGCTGCGACAGCGTTCCGGCGGGGTCCCGCAAGTGGTGGTGGACCTGGTGCGCATGCTGCGGGACGCCGCGGAGCGGACCGGGCGGGAGTGCTTCTCCGCCCGGGACGTGGACGAGGCCGGGGTGCCGGTGCGGCTGGCGGAGTTGGTGCTGGACAGGACCGCCGCGTTGCCGGAGGCGTACCGCCCGATCGTCTGGGCGGCGGCCGTGCTGGACGAGCCGGCGGGCGCCGAGGATCTGGCGGCGGTCGCGGGCTTCGGCGGGGACACGGGTCGTACGGCGCTGATCGAGGCGCTGGAGGGCTCGGCCCTGCGGGAGACGAGCGAGGGGCGGTACGGATTCGCGGTGCCGCTCGCGGCGTCGGCGCTGTACGCGGAGTTGCCGGGGCCGGTGCGGGAGCGGCTGCACCACCGGGCGGCGGCGATGCTCGCCGCGCGGGAGCCGGTGCCGTGGGCGCGGATCGCACGCCACTGGCGCGGCGGCGGCCGTACGGAGGACTGGCTGCGGGCGGCGGAGCATCTCGTGAACGAGGACGAGGCGGCGGTCGCGCTGCTGGAGAAGGCGGTGGACGTGGGCGGTCTGCCGCCGGACAAGCGGGGGCGGTTGGCGCTGACGCTCGCCCGTGGCGCCGTGCTCGGCCACCGCTCGGACGGCACGGCCCGAGTCCTGCGCGGGATCGTCGAGGACCCGGCGCTGCCCGCCGCCGACCGGGGCGAGATACGGCTCGAACTGGGCCTGCTCCTGCATCACCGCAAGAGGCGCTTCGAGGAGGGACGTACGGAACTGCGCCGGGCGGCCAACGAGTTGGCCGAGGCCCAGCGGCCCGCGCTGGCCGCGCGGGCGATGGCGGCGCTGGCCAACCCGTTCTTCCCCGGCGCCTCACTGGCCGAGAACGTGACCTGGCTGGAGCGCGCGGAGGCCGCGGCCGACGCGTCGGGCGACCGCGTGGCACGCACGGCGACCCGGGCCTGCCGGGCGACCGTACTGATGAATACCGGAGACCTGGAAGCCTGGAGGCTGGTGGCGCGGCTGCCCCGCGACAGCGCGGACCGTGCCAGCCGCCAGCAGGTGGCGCGGGGTCTGTGCAACACGGCGAACGGCGCGGTGTATCTGGGCCACTACCGGCGCGCCGCCGGGCTGTTGAGCGAGGGCATCGAACTGGCGGCGCGAAGCGGGGCGCCGTTCCTGGAGCGGGTCGGACGCGGCACGGCCCTGTTCCGCGACTGGCTGACCGGCCGCTGGGACGGCCTGGCCGACCGGTGTACGGGGCTGGTCGCCGAGGACGGCAGCGCGAGCGACGCCCGCGTGGTGCTGGCCCTGCTGGCGCTGGCGAAGGGCGACTGGGAGGCGGTACGGGACTGGCTCCCCCGAGGCGTCCCGCCGTCGCCGCACGCGCCCTGCGAGACCGACCGCGCCGACGAGGCCGACGACGCCGAGGCCGAGCGCGCGTACGAGAGCTGCGAGGCGCCGGTGGCGGCCACGGCGGCCGGCGCCCATATCCGGCTCCTGCTGGCCCGGCAGGACGTGGAGTCCGCCGCCGAAGCCGCCGCGTCCGCCTGGGCGTGGCTCGGCAGGAAAGGGGTCTGGGTCTGGGGCGCCGAACTGGCTCCCTGGGTGGTCGAGGCCCATACCCGCGCCGGGCAGCGGGAGTTGGCGCGGCGGGTGGTGGCCGAGTTCGCGGCCGGGCTGACCGGCCGCGACGCCCCGTCGGCGACGGCGGCCCTGCTCTGGTGCCGGGCGGTGCTGGCGGAGGCGGACGGCGAGTGGGAGGAGGCGCGGTCGCGTTTCCAGCAGGCGGGCGCGGCGTACGCGGGGCTGCCGCACCCGTACGCCCGCGCGCTCATGGCCGAGGGCGCGGGGCGTTGCGCGCTCCTGCTCGGTGAGCGTGCGGAGGGGAGCGCGGTGGCGGACGAGGCCGTCGCCGAACTCATCCGCTGCGCGGGGGAGCTGACCGACCTCGGCGCGGTCTGGGACGCCGCGCGCGTACGGGCGTCGCTGCGTGCCTACCGTCCGGCCGCGCAACGGCGCCCGCCGGGTCGGCCCGCGTACGCCCAGCGCATGTCCCCGCGCGAGGGGGAGGTGGCGGAACTGGCGGCCACCGGGCTCACGAACCGCGAGATAGCGGCGACGCTGTATCTGTCGCCGCGCACGGTGGAACAGCATGTGGCGCGGGCGATGCGGAAGCTTGGCATCGCCAGTCGGCAGGGCCTGGCGAAGGAGGTGGCACGCATACGCCCGGCCTCCGGCGAACGCGACGGCGCAGGTGATGGCGCGGATGTCGGGGACGTCGGGGACGTTGGGGCGTAGGGCACGACGAAGGGCGGGCCGACCGTCGTACGTGGTCGGCCCGCCCCGATCGAACGACGAGAGGTCAGCTGCACATCGTCGTGCGCATCACATCGGCCTGACTGGCCCAGCTGGCGCAGCCCGTGCCTGAGTGTCCGTACCAGTTGTGGCCGAACTCGTGGGCGGCGAGGAGAGCGAAGTCGCCGACCATGGTGGACAGTTCGATGCGCTGGCCCGCGCCCCAGTTGCAGCCCACGACGTTGCCCCCGCCGCAGCCCTGCACATAGCCGCCAACGCAGGAGACCGGCGTGCCGCTGGAGGCCGTCTCGGTGGCGCTGCCCCAGTAGTTGGCGCCCTGGCGTATCGCGCCTTCGCGGCCACTGCAGGAGCCGGTGATGTGGTAGCTCCACGCCGGTACGCGCACGTCACGCTTGTTGGCGCTCACCGGCGGGAGGTTCGAGATGTCACCGGTCTCGAAGCGGGGCGAGGCGGGGGTGGGGTCGGCGACGGAAGCCTGGGCGGCCTGCGTCACGGCGGCGGGACGGGCGGTGTCACTGTTCTCGACGGCGTTGGCCGAGGTGGTGGGGAGCGCGAAGAGAAGGGCGGCGGCTACGGCCGATGCCCCAGCGATTCTTCGGAGTGACGAGAGCATGACATATCTCCTTGTGGGGGGAGTGGCGCACAGTGCATGGGGGGATCGCCAGCAAAGTACGTGCGCCCGCGCCGCCCGCCTATCCGGGTCCGCCGACTTACGGATACGTAAAGAACCCCCACGGCCCCCGGCCCACGGCCTTACCGCCCCACCGGTCAGCGGAGGTTCGGTCAGCGGAGGTTGAAGCGTTCCGCCCAGGAGATGACGTCCGACGTGGTCGCGTTGCCGCCGCACAGCACCAGACCGATCCGGGCATCGCCGCCCACGCGTTCCAGTACGCGGCGGGCGGCGGGGACGACACAGCCGGCGGCCGGCTCGGCCCAGACCTTCGCGTGGTTCGCGAGGTCGAGCGTGCCCTGCACGGCCTCGGCGTCGGGGACCACGATTACGTCGCTGACCAGGGCGGACACATGGTCGTAGGTGAGCTGCGAGACCGTGGGCGCGCTGAGCGTGGAGACGATGGACGACAGCCGCACGGGCTGCGGACCGCCGGCGGCCAGCGCCTCGGACATGGCCTGCGCGCCCTCGGTCTCCACGCCCCAGATCCGTACGCCGGGCAGGCGCGCGTGCAGAGCCGCGGCCACGCCGGAGATCAGCGCGCCGCCGCCGATGCTGACGACGACGTCGGTCAGGCCGTTGCCGTCCCCGCGCGGCGCGTCGTCGGCGAATTCGAGACCGACCGTGCCCTGTCCCGCGACGACCACCGGGTCGTCGAAGGGGTGGACCAGGCTCAGCCCTTCGCTCTGGAGCTGCGACATCAGGGCGAAGGCGCCGTCCATCGTGTCGGTCAGCCGCACCGTCGCGCCGGCCGCCTCGGCGATCTCGACGGCGCGCGCGGGCGCGGACTTCGGCATGACGACGGTGGCTTTCACGCCCAGCGCGTCGGCCATGACCGCGACGGAAATGGCGTGGTTGCCACCGCTCACCGCCACCACACCCGCCGCGCGGTCGGCCTCGCTCAGCGACAGGAGCTTCGCCGTCGCGCCGCGCGCCTTGAAGGAGCCGGTGCGCTGCAACAACTCCAACTTGGCGGTGACCGGGACCCCGAGCAGCGCCGACAGTCCGGGGCTCTCGACCGTCGGCGTGCGCACGACATGTCCGGCGATCAGTCGCGCCGCCGCTTCGATGTCCGAGATGCCGATCACGACACGTACCTCCTGTTGGCGCCCGATTGCCGTCGCCTCAGAAGAGACCGTACAGATCGCCGCCTACGCGACCCGCCCGGGGTCCGCCCCGTGAAGACACGCCCTAGTACTGCAACGCCGTCGCGACGTCCCTGCCGATGCGGTCGACCGCGTCGAGGTCCAGGCCGTAGTGCACGTAGCGGCCGTTGCGTTCCGTCCGGACGAGTCCCAGGTCGCGCAGCGCGCGCAGGTGGCGTGAGACCTGCGGGCGTGTCATCGACAGCCGGTCCGCCAGGTCCGCCGTGGTCATCGACTGGCGTGCGATCAGGCGGCAGAGCCGTACGCGGCTCGGATCGGTCAGCGCGAGCATCCGGCTGCGGGCCAGGGTGACGCCGACCACCGGGGCGTCCACGGGGAAGTGCAGCACGGGCGGCAGACCGGGCTCGTTCTTCACGACCAGGTGCGGGGCGCCGTAACGGGTGGGGATGAGCAGCACGGGCGTGCGCGCCGGTGTGATCACCGCGTGGTGCACCTTGTCGAAGACGACGCGTGGTGGATCGGCGAGCCGGACGCTGGAGGGACTGAGCGCGGCGAGCGCCGCCACGGGACCGTCGTCGGCGAGCCGCTGCCGTACACGGTGCGCGGCGCGGGCCAGGAGGGGTTCGGTCTCGGCCCACAGGGCGCCGAAGAAGACGGGGCGGCAGAGGTCGAGGAAGGCGAGTACGTCGGCGCGCAGGGCCGCCGGGTCGCGCAGCAGTGCCTCGGCGAGTTCGAGGTGCGGTTCGGGGAGGCCGGAGGCGGCGTGGCGCAGGGCGGCGGACTGGGTGGGGTCGCGCAGGACGCGGTCGAAGGCGTAGCCGTGGTAGCCGCTGGCGCATGAGTACGCGGTCAGCTCGGCGAAATGGTCGAGCGGGAGACGCGACAACGGGGCCAGCGGGGAGAGAGGGGGTAACGGTTGTGTGGGGCCGGCCGGTGCGGAGCCGGGCGCCGGCCGCCCCGTCGGCCCCGCCAGCCCCGTGTAGAACCCCCGCCACCGCAGCGCCGTCCACAGCGGTGAGAATCGCCGCAGCCCGGCCCGGAAGGCGGTCGGCGCGGTGCGTGCCACCTCCCGGGCCCACGGCGCGTGTTCCGCGTGGTGGCCGTGTCCGGTCAGTACGTGCAGGCCGGCGGCCAGCTCGGCGAGGGGCGACACCGCGACCGTGAAACGGCCCGGCCCCGCCCCCTCCAGTACGACTACGACCGACATGGCCGGATTCTACGAGCGTGACGAGCGCGGCCCGGGTGACCGTGCGCCTCGATGACCTCCAGGATCTCCACGTCGTCCGCCTCTCCGTCCGCCCCTTCTCCCGCCGCTTCCTCTCCCGCGAACTCCGCCCGCGCCGCCGCCAGGAACTCCGGATCCGAGACCAGGTCCGTCACGACCCGGGCCAGCCCCGTCGCCGCGACCTGGGTGCGGTCGTGCGCGAAGTCCGTCGCCGCCGCGTCCCGCATGGCGTCGGAGTGGCTGGGCGTACCGAACTCGGCGGTCCGTACGTACGGGTGGATGACCGGCAGCAGTTGGGAGATGTTGCCGATGTCCGACGAACCGGCCGGTTCGTGCGGTGCGCCGGGGGCGATGCCCACGCCCAACGCCCGCACCGTGGCCCCGAACCGGGCGGCGAGCACGTTGTTGTCCCGGCGCTCCGCGTACAGCGCGCCCGTCTCCGTGACCGCCGCGTCCGTCCCGGTGGCCAGCGCCGCGCCCCGTGCCGCCGCGCGGACCCGCTCGACCAGTGCCTCGGTGGCGGCCGACGTGGTGTCCCGTACGTAGAAGTCCACCGCGGCCCGCGCGGGAACCACGTTCGGGGCCTGGCCGCCGTCGGAGACGATCCCGTGCAGCCGGGCGGTCGGCGGCATGAACTGCCGCATCGAATCGAGTGCGTTGAGGAAGAGCTGGGCGGCGGCCAGCGCGCTGCGCCCCTCCCACGGGGTCCTCGCGGCATGCGCGCTGACACCGGTGAAATCGGCCCGCAGATGCGCGGCGGCCAGTGCGTGCTGGGTGGTCGCCGAACGGTCCGCCGGGTGGAACATCACCGCCGCGTCCACCCCGTCGAACACCCCCGCCTCCGCGAGCAGGACTTTGCCGCCGCCGCCCATCTCCTCGCCGGGTGTGCCGATGACGGCGATCGTGCCCGCGTGGTCGGGCAGCGCGCGTACGGCGGCGATCGCCGCGGCCGTGCCGCCCGCCGCGATGAGGTTGTGACCGCAGCCGTGCCCGAGGCCGGGCAGTGCGTCGTACTCGGCGAGCACGGCGACGTACGGCCCCGGTTCGCCGCCCTCGTGCACCGCCACGAACGCGGTGTCCACCCCGCCCGCCCCCGTCTCGACCACGAAGCCCGCCTCCGCGAGCCAACTGGTCAGCGCCTGCACGGCGTGGAACTCGGCGAACTTCAGCTCAGGACGCCCGTGGATCGCGCGGCTGACCTCCTCCATGCGGGGGCGCAGCGCGGTGAGTTCGTCGCTCAGGTTCTTCAGAGTGGGTGTGGGGCCGGTGGTTGTTTCGGACATGGGGACTCCCGTCGTACGAGATCGAGTTGGCGAGTTGACGCGTCTCCGACCACGTGGCCGGACATCACGAGCTTGCGTCCGCCATCGACCGTCCGGTCTCCGATTACCGCGCCCCAGGTAACCCCGCTCCTTCCCGCCTCCCCGCTCCGTGCGCTACGTGTACACGCCCGCCTTCGCCGCTGCCGCCGCCGCCTCCGCGGCCCGTGCCCCGGCCGCCTCGTCGAGGGGCGCGTCGCTGGTCAGCAGGCGGTAGTAGAGGGGGGCGGAGACGGCGCGGATCACCTCGTACGGGTCGGTCCCCTTCGGCAACTCGCCCCGCAGCACGGCGTGTTCGACGCACGGCGCCCATTCGGCGACCCGGATCTCGTAGAAGCGGTGCAGGGACTCGGCCGTGCGGGCGTCGGTCGTGGCCGCCGCGATCACCGCCTTGAACAGGGCGCCTTGGCGCGGGTCCGCCAGCGTGCTGCGTACGAGTTCGGCGTTGGCGCGCAGATCGCCGAGCAGCGAACCGGTCTCGGTGCGCGGCAGTGACTGCTCGGCCATGTCAGTCAGCAGGTCGGCGACGAGGCCGGCCACCGTCCCCCAGCGCCGGTACACCGTCGACTTGCCGACGTCAGCGCGGCGCGCGACGTCGGCGAGGTCGAGGCGGGCGAAGCCGTGTTCGGCGAGCGCGTCCCCGGCGGTGCGGAGCACCGCCGCGCGCACGCGTGCGGTACGGCCTCCGGGGCGGACGGTCCCGGGATCGCCACAGGTGTCGTCGTTCGCGGCGTCGTTCACCTCAGGACTCATAAAGGGACTCCAGTTTCGTTAGTTGCACTTCTCTGTTACGTTGAGGCCATCCTAAAGGGACGGAAGTCCCGTTAGCTTGTTCGAGGTGTCAGTCTCGGGGCAGCGGGATCGTGTGGAGGGGATCGATCATGGAGTACAGGCAGTTGGGCGCGTCCGGGCTCAAGGTCCCGGCTCTCAGCTTCGGAGCGGGCACGTTCGGCGGCGCCGGACCGCTCTTCGGTGCCTGGGGGAACACCGACGCGCGCGAGGCGCGCCGGCTCGTGGACATCTCCCTGGACGCGGGCATCACGATGTTCGACACGGCGGACGTGTACTCGGCGGGCGCGTCCGAGGATGTCCTCGGCCAGGCGGTCAAAGGCCGCCGCGACCAGGTGCTGCTGTCGACCAAGACGAGCCTGCCGATGGGTGACGGGCCGGGCGACGCGGGCTCCTCGCGCTCGCGCCTGATCCGGGCGACGGAGGACGCGCTGCGCCGGCTCGGCACGGACCGCATCGACCTGTTCCAACTGCACGCGTTCGACGCGGGGACGCCCGTCGACGAGGTGCTGTCCACCCTCGACCAGCTCGTACGGTCCGGGAAGATCCGCTACGTCGGTGTCTCCAACTTCTCCGGCTGGCAGCTGATGAAGTCCCTGGCCACCGCCGAGCGCCACGGCTACCCGCGCTATGCGGCGCACCAGGTCTACTACTCGCTCGCCGGCCGCGACTACGAGTGGGAACTGCTGCCCCTCGGTCTCGACCAGGGCGTCGGCGCCATGGTGTGGAGCCCGCTCGGGTGGGGGCGGCTCACCGGCAAGGTGCGCCGTGGCCGGCCGCTGCCGGAGGGCAGTCGTCTGCACCGGACCGCCGACTTCGGGCCGCCCGTCGACGACGACCATCTCTTCCGCGTGGTCGACGCGCTGGACGAGATCGCGGCGGAGACCGGGAAAACCGTCCCCCAGGTGGCCATCAACTGGCTGCTGCGGCGCCCGACCGTGTCCTCCGTCATCATCGGCGCCCGCAACGAGGAGCAACTGCGCCAGAACATCGGCGCCGTGGGGTGGCAGTTGGCGCCCGAACAGGTGGCGCGGCTCGACGCGGCGAGCGCGAAGGTGGCGCCGTATCCCTACTTCCCGTACGAACGCCAGGAGGGCTTCGCCCGCCTCAATCCCTCACCGCTCGCACACGGGTGAGGGCCGAACCTCTCCCGACAGGGCCGGGCGGCCTGTCCGTCACCCCGCCCCGGCTGTGTGACGGTGGCCGGGGCAGGCGGAACCGTGGACAGACACCGATGACGTGACGGAGAAGCCCATGCGGCAGGCGAAGACCAAGGCGAAGGCGACGCGCGGTGAGACCGGCGGCGGCACCGTGCTGACCGGGGAAGAGCTGACCGCGCTCGACGCCCACTGGCGCGCGGCGAACTATCTCGCCGTCGGTCAGATCTATCTCATGGGCAACGCGCTCCTCACCGAGCCCCTGAGGCCCGAGCACATCAAGCCGCGGCTTCTCGGCCACTGGGGCACGTCCCCGGGGCTCAACCTCATCCACACCCACCTCAACCGGCTCATCAAGGAGCGGGACCAGTCGACGCTCTGTGTCTGGGGGCCCGGCCACGGCGGGCCGGCCGTGCTGGCCAACTCCTGGCTGGAGGGCTCGTACGCCGAGACGTACCCCGACGTGAGCAGGGACGCGGCCGGCATGGACCGGCTCTTCCGGCAGTTCTCCTTCCCCGGCGGGGTCCCGAGCCATGTCGCCCCCGAGACGCCCGGCTCCATCCACGAGGGCGGCGAACTCGGCTACTCCCTGGCGCACGCCTACGGAGCAGCCCTCGACAACCCCGACCTGCTCGTCGCCTGCGTGATCGGCGACGGCGAGGCCGAGACCGGACCGCTGGCCGGGTCGTGGCACGCCAACAAGTTCCTCGACCCGGTCCACGACGGCGCCGTCCTGCCGATCCTGCACCTCAACGGCTACAAGATCGCCAACCCCACCGTCCTCGCCCGGATCCCGGAAGACGAACTCGACGCCCTGCTGCGCGGATACGGCCACCAACCTCTTTATGTGACCGGCAGCGACCCGCTCCAGGTCCACCGCGCCATGGCGGCGACCTTCGACCACGCGGCGGACCGTATCGCCGAGATCCAGCGCGCCGCCCGGGACGGAGCCGCCGACGAGCGCGCGCCCTGGCCCATGATCGTGCTGCGCACGCCCAAGGGCTGGACCGGCCCCGGCGAGGTCGACGGGCAGCCCGTCGAGGGGACGTGGCGGTCGCACCAGGTCCCGCTCGCCGGAGTACGCGAGAACCCGGCCCACCTCGCCCAACTGGAGGCGTGGCTGCGCTCGTACCGCCCCGACGAACTCTTCGACCGGGACGGCCGCCCCTGCGCGCAGGTCCTCTCCGTCGTCCCGGCCGGCACCCGTCGTCTCGGCGCCACCCCGCACGCCAACGGCGGCCTCCTGGTCCGCGACCTGCCGGTGCCGCCGCTGGAGGACTTCGCCGTCCCGGTGGACAGGCCCGGCGCGGCGCTGCACGAACCCACCCGGGTGCTCGGCGGGCTGCTCGCCAGGATCATGGCCGACACCGCCGACCGCAGGGACTTCCGGGTCGTCGGCCCGGACGAGACCGCGTCCAACCGGCTGGAGGCGCTGTTCGACGCCACCGGCAAGGCGTGGCAGGCCCGGATCCTGCCCACGGACGAGCATCTGGCCCGCGACGGCCGGGTCATGGAAATCCTGTCCGAGCATCTGTGCCAGGGCTGGCTGGAGGGTTATCTCCTGACGGGGCGTCATGGACTGTTCTCCTGCTACGAGGCGTTCGTGCACATCGTGGACTCGATGGTCAACCAGCACATCAAGTGGCTGAAGACATCGAGGGCGTTGGCCTGGCGGCGCCCGGTGGCGTCCCTCAACTACCTGCTGACCTCCCATGTCTGGCGCCAGGACCACAACGGCTTCTCCCACCAGGACCCCGGCTTCGTCGACCACGTACTCAACAAGAGCCCCGAGGTCGTACGCGTCTACCTCCCGCCGGACGCCAACACCCTCCTCTCCGTGGCCGACCATGTGCTGCGCAGCCGCGACTATGTGAACGTCGTCGTCGCGGGCAAGCAGCCCACCTTCGACTGGCTCACCCTGGAGGAGGCACGCGGGCACTGCGCCCGTGGCGCGGGCCTGTGGGCGTGGGCCGGTACGGAGGACGGGACCCGGGAGCCGGACGTCGTCCTCGCGTGCGCGGGCGACGTGCCCACCCAGGAGGTCATCGCCGCCGCGAGCCTGTTGCGCGAGCACCTGCCGGAGCTGGCGGTCCGTGTCGTCAACGTCGTGGACATGACCCGGCTGATGACGCGCGAGGAGCACCCGCACGGGATGACCGAGGCCGAGTACGACGACCTGTTCACCACGGACAAGCCGGTGATCTTCGCCTACCACGGCTACCCGTGGCTCATCCACCGTCTCGCCTACCGCCGCGCCGGCCACGGCAACCTGCATGTCCGTGGCTACAAGGAGATGGGCACCACCACCACACCCTTCGACATGGTCGTCCGCAACGACCTCGACCGCTACCGCCTGGTCATGGACGTCATCGACCGGGTACCTGGCCTCGGCGTCCGCGCGGCCGACGCCCGCCAGATCATGGAGGACACCCGAACCCGCCATCACCGCTGGATCCGGGAGCACGGGGTCGACCTCCCGGAGGTCGCGGACTGGAGCTGGTCGGGCTGACGGCCTGCCGCCCGGCCTGCCGCCCGACCGACCGCCCGGCCCGGTGTGCGCTCAGGTGCGCTGCCGGGCGGCTCGGCGCGTACGGCGGCGGCGACCGCGACCACCACCGTCGTGGGAGCGGGACCGCAGGCGCACGACCGCGTACGTGACGACCGACACCACGACCAGGACGAGAACCACCTTCGAGAGCACCCCGACATACGTCTCCACCACATGCCACTGGTCGCCCAGCCCATACCCGGCCAGCACCAGGACCGAGTTCCACAGCAGGCTGCCGAGGGTGGTCAGACATATGAAGAGCGGCAGCCGCATGCGCTCGACCCCGGCCGGCACCGAGATCAGACTCCGGAATATCGGCACCATCCGGCCCAGGAACACCGCCTTGGTGCCGTGCCTGGCGAACCACTCTTCCGTACGCACCAGATCGGCGTCCTTGACCAGCGGCAGCTTCGCCCAGATCGCGTGCATCCGCTCCCGGCCGAAGACCATCCCCACCCAGTAAAGGATCACCGCTCCCACCACCGAACCGAGCGTGGTCCAGAAGAGCGCGGATGCCAGGCTGATCACTCCCTGACCAGCCGCGAAGCCGGTCAGCGGCAGGATGACCTCGCTCGGCAGCGGCGGGAAGAGATTCTCCAGCGCGATGGCGAGGCCCGCGCCCGGAGCCCCCATCGTGTCGACCAGATCGGCGGCCCAGCCCGCGACACCGCCCGCGGGTTCCTGCGGGAGGGCGAGCAGTACGACATCCATGAGCTGTCTCCAAGCCGACGGTAGGTAGGGGAGCGAGAGCCAAGCAGCGAGAGGGAGATGGGGCTCCGGCGACCGGCGCCCAGCGCCCCGCATCCACGTCACCTCTCCCCCACAACAGTAGAAACCCCAGGCCAGCCCCGGTATGCGGGTTCCCGCACGACGCACTGTGGTTTTCCGCAATCAGCACCCTGTGGTTCTCCGCAAGGGGCACCCGTCATAGCTGACCGATCGGACAGTTATGGTGGTGCCCATGGCACGCCCCGCCTCCGCCCTGCGCGGACACATCCTGGAATCGGCGCTGCACCTGTTCGCGAGCGGAGGCTACGAAGCCACGTCACTGCATGACATCGCCACCGCCGTCGGCTGTTCGAAGGCGTCGCTGCTCTACCACTTCACCAGCAAGGACGCGATCCTCACCGAGCTGCTGACCCCCGCCGGCGAAGGACTCGCCGCGCTCGACACCCAACTCGCCCCCCTCGACGGACGGGAGGCCGCGGAGGCCGCCGTCATCGGCTACGTCGACCTCGCCATGCGCTTCCGCCGCGAGATCAAGATCCTTTTCGCGGACATCCCCGGCATGACCGCCCACCCCGCGATGGGCAGCATCCCCGGCACCGTCGAACGCCTGCTGGACGCACTCGCGGGCCGGTCCACGCGGACGCGGGACGTGGTCGCGGCGCAGATGGTCCTCGGAGCCGTCTTCCTCGCGGGCGCCAGCGATGTCGACGTACCGGCACAGGAGTTGCGCGACGAGATGATCCGCGCCTCGCTGCGCACCCTGCGCCCCGACCCCGGCCCCGAGCGCGACTAGAACCCCCACTGATCACTGATCACTGATCACCGATCACCGATCACCGACCACCGAGAAGAGAAACCTTCGCCATGGCTTCCCTCCTGTACCGGCTCGGCCGGTTCTCCTTCCGCCGGCGCAAACGCGTCGTCGCCGTATGGCTGCTCCTGCTCGTCGTGCTGGGCGGCGCCGCCGCCACCCTCATGGGCCCCACCAGCGACAAGTTCACGATGCCCGGCACCGAGTCCCAGCGCGCGCTGGACTCGCTCCAGGAGCAGTTCCCGCAGGCCAGCGGCACGACCGGCACGATCGTCATAGCCGCGCCCGAGGGCGCGAAGCTCGACAAGGCGGCGGTCGCCCCCGTCGTACGCGACGCCGCAGCCGTGGACGGAGTGGTCGGCGCGGTTGACCCGTTCCAGGCCGGCGCCGTCTCCGAGGACGGCCGGTACGCCCTGGTCCAGGTGCAGTTCGAGGCCGTCGCCGACGAGGTGACCGACGCACAGCGCGCCGCGTACGAGAAGGTCGGCGCGGACGCGGACGGGCTGCGCGTCGAGCACGGCGGTGAAGTCCTCAACGCCGAGGTCGAGGTGGGCTCCACGGAGGCGATCGGCGTCCTGATCGCCGCAGGCGTCCTCGTCGTCACCTTCGGCTCCCTCGTCGCCGCCGGTATGACCCTGCTGAACGCGCTCGTCGCCGTCGCGGCCGGGATGGCCGGGCTGTTCGCCGTGAGCAGCGTCGTCGAACTCACCAGCACCGCCCCCATCCTGGCGCTCATGCTCGGGCTCGCCGTCGGTATCGACTACTCGCTCTTCATCACCTCCCGCCACCGCCAGTACCTCACCGAAGGTGTGGACGCCGAGGAGGCGGCCGGCCGCGCCGTCGGGACCGCCGGTTCGGCCGTGGTCTTCGCGGGCGCCACCGTGGTCATCGCCCTGGCGGGGCTGACCGTCGTCAACATCCCGTTCCTGAGCGTCATGGGCCTGGCCGCCGCGGGTACGGTCGCCGTCGCCGTCCTCGTCGCGCTCACCCTCCTGCCGGCGCTCCTCGGGTTCGCCGGGGACCGCGTACTGCCGCGCAAGCAGCGCGACGGGCGCGCCTCGGCCGACGACGGACACGCCTCCACCGACGACGGACGCGCGTCGGCCGGCACCCCCGTTGACCTCGGAAAGCCCCGCGAGGGCTTCGGCTTCCGCTGGGGCCGTACCGTCACCCGCTTCCGCGTCCCCGTCCTCCTCGTCGGCATCCTCGGCCTCGGCGTACTCGCCCTCCCCGCCGCCGACATGCGCCTCGCGCTCCCCGACGCGGGCACCGCGGCCGCCGGTTCGGCGACCCGTGAGGCGTACGACCTGACGAGCGAGGGATTCGGCCCCGGCTTCAACGGCCGGCTGATCGCCGTCGTCTCCGGAGACGACGCCGCGAGTACGGCTGTCGCCGCCAAGGAGGCCACCGAGCGCATCCGGGGTACGAAGGACGTACTCGCCGTCGCACCACCGCTGTTGAACAAGCAGGGCACCACCGCGCTCCTCACCGTCATCCCCAAGGCGGGCCCCACCGACGAGGCCACCGAGGCGGTCGTGCACGCCGTACGTGACCGTGTCGCCGACATCGGCGACTTCGCGGGCGCGGAGGGCGCCGATGTCGCGCTGTCCGGCACCACGGCGGTCGGCATCGACGTCTCCGAGAAGGTCTCGGACGCGATGCTGGTCTATCTGCTGCTCGTGGTCGGTCTGTCGATCCTGCTGCTGATGCTGGTCTTCCGCTCGTTCCTGGTGCCGCTGAAGGCCGCGCTCGGCTTCCTCCTCACCATCGGCGCCACCTTCGGCATCACCGTCGCGATCTTCCAACAGGGCCACCTCGCGGGCCTGTTGGGAGTCGACAGCCCCGGACCCCTGGTGAGCTTCCTGCCGATTCTGCTCATCGGGATCCTGTTCGGGCTGGCCATGGACTACGAGGTCTTCCTCGTCTCGCGTATGCGCGAGGACTTCGTCCACGGCGCCGGCGCCCAGGAGGCGACCGTCAGTGGCATGGGGCACAACGCCCGTGTCGTGACCGCCGCCGCCCTGATCATGACGGCCGTGTTCGGCGGGTTCATCTTCATGCCCGACCCGATCATCAAGTCGATCGGCTTCGCGCTGGCCGTCGGCGTACTCGTCGACGCGTTCGTCGTACGGATGGCGCTCGTCCCGGCGGTGATGTCCCTGCTGGGGCGCGCCGCCTGGTGGCTGCCGCGCGCCGTCGACCGCGCACTGCCCAACCTCGACATCGAGGGCGAGAGCCTCCAACGGAGGCTCGTACCGGAGCAGCGGGAGCGCGCGGCCGAGGAGAGTGAGAAGACGGACACCGTCAGGGTGTGACGGACGACGTGTGGCTGCCGGTGAGGGTCGCGTAGACGACCACGTTGTCCGCGTAGCGGCGGTCGGCCTCGGAGAAGTCGCCGCCGCAGGTGATGAGGCGCAGACCGGCGTGGTCGAGGTTGCGGTAGACCTCGACCGTCGGGAAGTCGTCCTTCGGGTACGTCGCTACGCGGTCGACCGTGAACTCGGCCGTCCTGCCGTCCTTCCGCGCCACCTCGACCGTGTCACCCGGATCGACCCTGGCCAGGTCGAAGAAGACCGTGGGCTCGCCGTCCCAGGTCACATGACCCGCGATGACCGACGGGCCGTTGGCGCCGGGGGTGGGTCCGGGTTCGTACCAGCCCGCCTTGTCCGGGTCCTCGGGGGTCTGCATCGCGCGGTTCTCGTCGAGCCCGAGCCGCTCCAGGGTGGAGTCCACCTTGAGGGAGGGGATCGTGACGCGTACGGGATCGGAGGCCGGGAGAGCGGCGGCCCGTTTCCTTACAGAGGGCGGCTCCGACTTCGGTCCCGAGCCCGACTTCGGTCCCGAGCCCGACTTCGGTCCCGAGCCCGACCCCGACTCCGCCACCGACGGCACGCCGCCGCCCTTGTCGACCGCCCGTGGTGGCTCGGGCTGCCGCCGGTCCATCCCAAGGACCAGCAGCAGCCCGCCCACGACGAGCAGCACCGAGATCGCTGCGAACAGTGCGGCGCGTCGGCCGTCGAACGACCCGCTCATCGGATCAGCCGAGCCGGTTCGCGCCCGAAGCCGCCGTCCGCGTACGGCGGTTCACCGCGAAGAGCCCGCCCGCGAGGAGGATCGCCGCCGAGCCTCCGGCGATCATGCCGGGCGCCTCGACACCCGCCGCGCCATCCGAACCGGCGCCTGCCGTACCGGTCTCGACACCGCCCACCGGCATGGAGCCGACGGCCGCGCCCTTGACCATGCCGCAGTCGGCCGGTGCGGTCGCCTCCTGCGGGAGCTTCGGGTCCAACTCGCTCTTGCCGGCGCCGAAGTCGTACTCGCCGTCGTCGTTGCGGTCGATGCCGTGCTGCACGATGTGCAGGTCCTTGATGTGGTCGACGACGTCCTGCGACACCTCGATGGTGCGCGAGTAGTTGAGCTTGCCGTCCTTGTCGGCGACCGGCATCCGGTCGACGGCGAGTCCGCTGTCCTTGGACGTGTCGCCCTTCGTAGTAAGGGAGATGTTGATGTCCCCGTACTGCGGCAGGCCCTCGGCGGTGCTGACGATGCCGTCGCCGTCCTTGTCCGCGCTCGCGTCGGGGCAGCGGAAGTCGTGGCCGTCGGTGGAGCCGTGGATGTGCTGCGCGTGCGGCTGGCCGGGTACCAGGCCGGTGGCCTCGATCTTCACCGTCAGTTTCGTGCCCTGGAAGCTGAGCAGTGCGGCACCGGTGGCACCGGAGTCGTTCAGCGCCTCCAGATCGATCTGGTACGCCTCACCCTCCTCGGCCGACTCGGCGCCGTGGCCGCTGTGTTCACCCTGTGAGCTGCCGGTGCCGCTCGCGAGAGCGGGCGTGGCCGCGAGGAGTGTGAGAGCGGCGGGGAGGGCGAGGAGGGCTGTGAATCGTGCTGTGCGTCCGCGTATCACTGCGATGCATCCCCTTTACGACCGACTGTGCGCTTGGCTTTGTTGTTGCGCATTCGGCGGCCTCGCTCACGCGGATTGGTCCGGGCCGCGGGGATCTGTTCTACAGTCCTGTAGAAGCACGCACGCATCAGGAATCCGGGAATGAAGGAGGGAACACCTCGATGGTGTTCAAGCGACTGCTCGGCTCGCTCGGCGTCGGTGGGCCGACGGTGGAAACGGTGCTGGAGGGCGGTGCTGTTCTGCCGGGCGGCACGTTGCGGGGTGAGGTACGGCTGGCCGGCGGAAGCTCGGCGTACGACATCGACCGCGTCACCCTCGAACTCGTCGCCCGTGTCGAGGCGGAGCACGAGGAGGGGGAGAGCGAGGGATACGTCGGCTTCTCCCGGTACGAGGTCGGTGGCGGATTCCGGCTGGGCGAGGAGGACTCGTACCGCGTGCCGTTCGAGGTGACGCTGCCGTGGGAGACGCCCGTCAACCAGCTGCACGGGGAGCCGCTCGGCATCCATCTCGGCGTACGTACGGAGGTGGACGTCGCCGGGGCCAAGGACAAGGGTGACTTCGACCCGTTCGCCGTACGGCCGTTGCCGGTGCAGGAGGCCGTACTTGAGGCGTTCGGGCAGCTCGGCTTCGGCTTCCGGTCGGCCGACCTGGAGCTGGGGCACATCAACGGGAGCGGCCAACAGCTGCCGTTCTACCAGGAGATCGAGCTCATCCCGGCGCCGGCATACGCGGACCGGCTGAACGAGATCGAGGTGACGTTCCTGGCGCACCCCGGCGGGACGGAGATCGTCCTGGAGGCGGACGGGCGCGGGGGCTCGGGCGTGGACGACGCCCTGAACCGGCACAGCGTCGGGCACGACGAGGTGGCGCACACCGACTGGAACACGGTGGTGGCGGGCTGGGTCGACCAACTCGCCGGCAGGTACTCGGGTTACGGGCACGGACACGACCACGGTCACGGTCACGGTCATGACCACGGTCACGGACACAGCTCCGGCTCCGGCTCCGGCTCCGGTATGAGCACCGGTGCGATGGTCGCCGCCGGCGCGGCCGGTCTCGCCGTGGGTGTCGTGGGCGGCATGGTGGCCGCCGAAGTCGTCGACGAGGTGGGCGACTTCTTCGAAGGCGACGAGGAGGAGGAAGAGGAAGGGTAAGAAGAGGGGGCTGGTCTTCGCCCGGCGCGGTTCTCCGGCGCGGGCGCCCTACAGCGGGGTCGCCGCCCTCAGTACGAAGAAGAGCGTCACGGTCGCGTTCGCCGAGGAGAGCGCCGAGCCGACCGTCCCCGCCGCCGCCGTCCAGACGGCAAGCCCCGCCGTGGTGAAGACCGAGGGCCAGGTCGTCGCGGCGGGCGCCGGGGCGAGCAGCGCGGCGACCCGGCGGGGTACGGGCCCCGCGCCGTCGATGCCGGCCAGCGTCGGCGTCGGGGCCCCGCGCGACACCAGCGCGGCCTTGCCGATGGCGCGGGCCACCAACTCGCGGCTGCCGGTGGCGCGGGCAGCTTCCTCGTCGGCCCAGCGTTCGGTGGTGTACGCGACGGCTGCCCGCAAGGGCCGGAGTAATGGGTTGGCCCGCGCCGCCAGCCGTACGGCGAGCAGCGAGCGATGATGACCGCCCGCCAGATGGGCCCGCTCGTGCGCGAACAGTGCCGTCTGCTCACCGGCGTTGAGGCAGTCCAGCAGCGTGCTGGAGACGACCACCCGCCCCCGTCGCCGTCCGCCCCCGGGCAGCGCGTACGCGTACGGCGTCCGGTCCGGCAGCACCGTGAGGTGCCGCTCCGGCAGCCCCTCCAGCGCTCGCCAGGCGCCTCTGCGTACGCGCCGGTGCCGGTGCCCCGTGGCGGCGCAGCCGACCGCCACCGCGACGAGCGCGGCGATCGCCGCCTTGCCGGCCACCTCGTCGTACGGGACGGCGTCCCGCACCTCGTCGTCCGACCAGCCGTCGGGCAGGGGATTGCCGGGCAGTTGGGCCGTCCCGACGACCACCAGCAGCGCCAGGCACAGCGTGCTGCACACCGCCAGCACCACGGCGAGCGCGGTCAGGAGGTGGGTGGCCAGACGGGGATGGAGATGCTGCTCGGCCAGTCGCGCGACCGGCAGCGCCGTGAGCGGCAGCAGCAGCGGCAGAAAGACGAAGATGCCCACGGGTCAGTCCTCAGCCTCGTGATCGGTGGCGTGCGGCAGGTCGTGGAGCAGATCGCGCAGCAGACGCTCGTCGTCGTACGACAGGGTGGTGACGAACCGCGCGAGTACGGCCTCCCGGTCCGACTCCGCGTCCAGCACCCGGCGCATCCGCAGCGCGGCGAGCCCGGCGCCGTCGGAGGCCGCGCGCCACTCGAAGGAACGGCCCGAACGCTCCCTGGTCACGGCGTTCTTGGCCTGGAGGCGGGTCAGGATCGTCATCACGGTGGTGTACGCGAGGGTCCCGCCGAGCCGTTCGCGTACCCAGCCGGCGTTCACCGGCCCCGGCGCCTCCCGGAGGGCGGCGAGTACTTGCGACTCCAGTTCGCCCTGCCCCCGGCGCCGATGTTCGTCAGGACCCTCGCGCTCGCTCACACCGTCTCCCGTCAACTTCTACACTGCTGTAGATTCTGACGCAGATCGCGGACCCGTACCAGTGCGGGTCCGTTCCGGTGTCGGCATCCGCCGCGCCTTCGTGGCCTGGAGGTTCCGTTGTTCGGTATTGGTGAGCTGGCGATCATACTGATCGTCGTCATTCTGCTGCTCGGCGCCAAGAGGCTGCCGGACCTGGCCCGTTCGGCGGGGAAGTCGGCCCGCATCCTCAAGAGCGAGGCCCGCGCGATGAAGGCGGACTCGGCGTCGGCGTCGGGGCCGGACGCGGTCCCCGGCGCGCAGTACTCCGTCCGTCCCGGCGAACCGATGCGCGACGCCGGACCGACGACTCCCCGCGACCCTGAGGGCCGCCCCCCGACTGCCCCCTAGGGCGTGTCCGCNNGCCCTACGGGCGGACGACGCTAGTTTGCGGACACGCCCTAGCGAGAGTCGCTCGCCCGAGCCGCGTCGATCGACAGGTTGGGCACGATCCGGTCCAGCCGGCGGGGCATCGCCCAGTTGGCCGGACCGATCAGATGCATCAGTGCCGGGACGATCAGTCCCCGGATGATCAGGGCGTCGACCAGCACGGCGAAGGCCAGGCCGAAGCCGAACTCCTGGAGCACGTGGTCGTCGCCGATCAGGAACGAGCCGAACACCAGGATCATGATCCCGGCCGCCGCCGCCACGACCCGACCCGTCTTCGCCTGACCGTGCGTCACGGCGAAGTGGTTCGCCCGGACTTCGTCCGCGTGTGAGGCGGCCGGGCGGCGGTGGTGCCACTCCTCCTGGATCCGGCTGACCAGGTAGACCTCGTAGTCCATCGAGAGCCCGAAGAGCACCGAGAACAGCAGCACCGGGATGAACGCGTCGACCGGCCCGGCGACCGGCACGTTGAGCAGCGACAGACCCCAGCCCCAGGTGAACACGGCGTTGAGCGCGCCGAGCGCGGCGCCGACGGAGAGCAGGTTCATCACGGCCGCCACCAGCGGGATCAGCAGGCTGCGGAAGACGGCCACCAGCAGCAGGAACGCCAGCACCACGACGATGGCGATGAACACGGGCAGTTTCTCGCTCAGTACGTGCGAGAAGTCGATGTTGGTCGGTGTCACCCCGCCCACATGGACCGCGGGATGGCCGGGGCCCTCGGCCTCGGGTGCCAGGTCGCGGACGGTGTTGACCAGGGTGACGGTCTGCTGCGCCCCCGGGCCGGTGCTCGGGTAGAGGATCGCGAGGGCGACCTTGCCGTTCGGCGAGGTCGTCGCCGGCGTCACCGACACCACCCCCGGCGTTTTGGCGGCGGCGGCCAGGAAGGTGTCGAACGCCTGGATGTCGGATGCCGACTTCACCTCCGTCACGAGCTGGAACGGACCGTTGTAGCCGGGCCCGAACCCCTTGGACAGGGTGGTGTACGCCTGGTGGGTGGTGGAGCCGACCGGGTCGTTCGCGGCGCCGGACGAACCGAGGCGCATCCAGAACAGCGGCAGCGCGATCACGACGACGACGGCCAGCGCGCCCGCGGCCACCAGCGCCCGGTGCCGTTCCACGAACCTCGCCCAGCGCAGCCAGAATCCGGCCGCGTCGTCCGAGACGGGCCCTTTCTCCGTCTGCGCGCGTCGCTCGCGCCGCGACAGGGTCTTCGGGCCGAGGAAGCCGAGCATGGCGGGCAGGAACGTCAGCGAACTGGCCATCGTCAGCGCGACGGTGAGGGCGGACGCCGCCGACAGGCCGTACAGGTAGTCGATTCCGAGCGCGAACTGCCCGAGCAGCGCGATGCACACCGTGATCCCGGCGAACAGCACCGTCCGGCCGGAGGTGTTGACCGCCTGCGCGGTCGCCTCCTCGTACGACAGACCGGTCTTCACGGCGCTGCGATGGCGGCTGATGATGAACAGGCCGTAGTCGATGCCGACGCCGAGCCCGATCAGTACGGCGAGGTCGCTGGACACGCTCGGGGTGTCCATCACGTGCGACAGCAGACTGATCAGGGACGTACCGATGAACAGCGCGATGCCGGCGGTCAGCAGCGGCATCAGCGACGCGAACAGGGCGCCGCCGAAGACGATCAGCAGGATGACGAGCGCGGCGATCGCGCCGACCGCCACGGACAGGCCGGGGCCGGCGCTCTCCTCGTTGGTGATGGACTGACCGCCGAGCGAGATACGGACGTGGGGACCGTCGGCGGTCTTGGCGGTGTCGATCAGCTTCCTGGCGTCCGACTTCGTGACGTCGGCGGCTTTCATCTTCCAGTTGACGGCGGCGAACGCGATGGTGCCGTCCTTGCTGATCTGCGCGGCGCCCTGCTGGCTGTAGGGGCTGACGACCGACGCGATACCGGGGATGGCGGCGACCTTGGTGAGCGCCGCGTCGACGGGGCTCCGCACCGAGTCCGAGCGGATGTCGGCCCCGCCGGTGGCCTCGATGACGATCTGGTCGCCTTCGCCCGACGCGGTGGGGAAGTTGTCGGTGAGGAGGGTGATGGCGGCCTGGGCGTCGGTGCCGGGCAGGCTCGCGCTCTCGTTGTACTTGCTGCCGATCGACCGGCTGAACGCGACGGTGACGACCAGGACCAGGAGCCAGAGGGCCACCACTCTGCGGCGGTGCAGGAAACACCAGTGAGCCAGACGAGACACGATGCTTCTCCGCCGGGATGTCGAGTGGCCGGACAGGACGGTGCAGATCTACTCGACGGACAAGCGGTTGTGGAGAAACGTCACTCCTACGAGGGCGGGTCACGGGTCATTCGCCGCGAGGGGATGTGGGCGGCGGGGTGGCTCAACTCGCGGCGCGGAGCTGTACGCCGCTCCCGCCGAGCGCCGCCGAGAACTGTGCCAGCACCTGGTCGAGCGATCCGGCCGTGCTCTCCTCGATCTCCGTCGACCCGTCCTGCGCCTCTCCTATGTGCCGGTCCAGGACGAACCACCCCGGCACGACATGCGTCGCCCCCATCGCCGACAGCACCGGGCGCAGCGCGTAGTCGATGGCCAGGACGTGCGCGACGGAGCCGCCGGTGGCGAGCGGCAGTACGACCTTGTCGGCGAGGGCGTACTGCGGCAGCAGGTCGAGCAGCGACTTCAGCAGCCCGGAGTAGGCGGCCTTGTAGACGGGGGTGCCGACGACCACGCCGTCGGCCTGGGCGAACAGTTCGGTGGCGTACTTGATGTCGGGATGGCCGAAGTCGGCGCCCAGCAGGGCCTCGGCGGAGAGCGTACGGACGTCGAGGGGGACGACCTGGTGGCCCTGCGCGATCAGCGCCGCGTCGAGGTGACGCAGAAGCCGGGCGGTACGTGACGTCGGGGACGGGCTCCCAGAGACGGACAGAACGGTGGCCATGACAGCTCGCTTCCGTGTTCGGGCGGGGGTGAGGAGAGCGGGGGCGGCCGTGGAGGTGTCAACGCAGGTCAGGCACGCCGCGCCATGAAGCGTTACGGGGCGTGCCGGGCAGGGGAGTTGTTCCTCAGGCCGCGCGACAACAGAAGGCGCTGGAGACACGGGCGAGGTCGATATGACGTCGCCGCGTCAGAATCCGCTGCGCCGGGACCGGCGCCGACAGGGAATGGCCCACGCCATCGAGAGTACGCACACCTGCTCGTACGGTCGAGACGGCCTGGGTCCCGGCACGGACTAGGGCGTGTCCGGGCCCGGTTGCCAG
>NZ_MDCR01000070.1 GCF_001723055.1 Streptomyces niveus | reverse complement strand
CTCACCGCCGCGGCCCGTGACGCGGACGCCCGGGTCACGGCCGATTCCTCGGGCACCCCGCCGCCCGAGGCGACCAAGATGACGCACGCGTGGCTGTTCACCGGCCCGCCGGGCTCCGGCCGTGCCACCGCCGCCAGGGCCTTCGCCGCCGCCCTCCAGTGCACCAGCCCGGACCGCGCGCTGGGCGGTGTGCCCGGCTGCGGGTTCTGCGACGGCTGCCACACGAGCCTGATCGGTACGCACGCGGACGTCGAGGTGATCCGCACCGACCTGCTCTCCATCGGCGTGAAGGACACCAGGGAGTTGGTCCGCCGGGCCCAGCTCTCGCCCGCCGTCGGACGGTGGCAGGTCATCGTCCTCGAAGACGCGGACCGTCTCACCGAGGGCGCGGGCAATGTGCTGCTGAAGGCCGTCGAGGAGCCCGCGCCCCGTACGGTCTGGCTGCTCTGCGCCCCTTCCCTGGAAGACGTCCTGCCCACGATCCGCTCCCGCTGCCGCCATCTGACACTGCGTACGCCACCGGTGGACGCCGTCGCGGACGTCCTGATGCGGCGCGACGGCATCGAGCCGGAGGCCGCCGCCGCGGCGGCCCGCGCCACCCAGGGGCACATCGGCCGCGCCCGCCGTCTCGCCACGGACGAACGGGCCCGCGCCCGCCGGGCCACCGTCCTCAAGGTCCCATTGCGCGTCGAGGACATCGGCGGTTGCCTCCGGGCCGCCCAGGAACTCATCGACGCGGCGGGGGAGGACTCCAAGCAGGTCGCCGAGGACGTGGACGTCAAGGAGACCGAGGAGATGAAGGCCGCCCTCGGTGCCGCGCCGGGCGGCCGGATGCCGCGTGGCACGGCGGGCGTCATGAAGGAACTGGCGGACCGCCAGAAGCGCCGCTCCACGCGTACGCAGCGCGACAGCCTCGACCTGGCGCTCACCGATCTGACGGGCTTCTACCGGGATGTGCTGGCGATCCAGTTCGGCTCCCGGATCGGGCTGGCCAACGACGACGTACGGGACTCGCTCGACCGGATCGCGAGAGCGTCGACCCCGGAGGCCACGCTGCGCCGGATAGAGGCGATCGTGGCCTGCCGCCAGGCGCTGGACCGCAATGTGGCGCCGCTGCTGGCGGTGGAGGCGATGACGGTGTCGCTGCGCGCCGGCTGAGCCGCCCCCGGCCGTCCGGTGGGTGGGCAGTCACCCGTACGGACACAGAAACGGGACACTTACCGCACGGCGGCTAGGCTCCTCAGATGGACTTCAGGCGCCTCTTCCGTCTCTCCGCCACCGGGCTCACCGCGGCCGTACTGCTCGTCTCCGGCTGCACTTCCGGTGGTTCGTCGTCGGGCGGGGCGTCGCCGGAGTCCGGGGCGCCGGCCGAGCTGAAGAAGTTCTACGGGCAGAAGCTCGGCTGGCGTGAGTGCGGTGTCCCCGGCTTCCAGTGCGCCACGATGAAGGCGCCGCTCGACTACGACAAGCCGAACGGCACCGAGATCAAACTGGCGGTCGCCCGCAAGAAGGCGACCGGCCCCGGCAAGCGCCTCGGCTCGCTCCAGGTCAACCCGGGCGGCCCCGGCGGCTCGGCGATCGACTACCTCCAGGGGTACGCGGGCATCGGCTACCCGGCCCCGGTCCGCGCGCAGTACGACATGGTGGCGATGGACCCGCGCGGTGTCGCCCGCAGCGCGCCCGTCGAATGCTTCACCGGCCCGGAGATGGACGCCTACACCCAGGTCGACCAGACCCCCGACGACATGGCCGAGCGGGACCTGCTGGCGGCCTCCTACAAGAAGCTCGCGCAGGGCTGCGAGAAGCGCGCGGCCGAGGTACTCCCGCACGTCTCCACCGTCGAGGCCGCCCGTGACATGGACATCTTCCGCGCCGTCGTGGGCGACAAGAAGCTGATGTACGTCGGGGCGTCGTACGGCACGTTCCTCGGCGCCACGTACGCCGAACTCTTCCCCACCCGCGTCGGCCGCCTCGTCCTCGACGGCGCGATGGACCCCTCCCTGCCGGCCGCCGAACTCAACCGAGACCAGACGGCGGGCTTCGAGACGGCCTTCCAGGCGTTCGCGGCCGACTGCGTCAAGCAGCCGGACTGTCCCCTGGGCTCCGGGTCGCCGGCCGACGCGGGCCGACGCATGAAGGACTTCTTCAACGACCTCGACACCAAACCGGTCCCGACCGGCGAAGAACGAAAACTGGGCGAGTCCCTGGCGACGACGGGTGTGATCAACGCCATGTACGACGAGTCCGGCTGGCCCGGCCTCCGCGACTCCCTCAGGAGCGCGATGGACGGCGACGGCTCCGGGCTCCTCGCCCTGGCCGACAGCTACTACGAACGCGAGGGCGACGGCTCGTACACGAACCTCATGTACGCCAACGCGGCCGTGAACTGCCTGGACCTCCCGGCCGGCTTCACCAGGCCCGCCGAGGTCGAGAAGGCGCTGCCCTCCTTCGAGAAGGCCTCCCCGGTCTTCGGCACGGGCTTCGCCTGGGCGTCCCTGAACTGCGCCTACTGGCCGACGAAGGCGACCGGCACCCCCCACCGCATCGAGGCGAAGGGCGCCCCGCCGATCCTCGTGGTCGGCACCACCCGCGACCCGGCGACCCCCTACAAGTGGGCCCAGTCCCTGGCCGAGCAGCTCTCCTCGGGCGTCCTGCTGACCTACGACGGCGACGGCCACACGGCGTACGGCCGGGGCAGCGACTGCGTCGACACGGCGATCAACACCTACCTCCTCGAAGGCACCCCGCCGAAGAACGGCAAGAAGTGCTGACCACACCCCCCTCCCCACCGGAGGACTGGTGCGGGGCACCCCCAAGAACCCTGTAGACTTGGCGCCGCTGCTGATGCGAACCTGACCGTGCGCGGACAGACAACTCCGCAGCTTGCCGCCTTAGCTCAGTTGGCCAGAGCAACGCACTCGTAATGCGTAGGTCTCGGGTTCGAATCCCGAAGGCGGCTCCGCTTAAGCCCCAGAACTCACTCGCCGTGATCTGGGGCTTTTGCTTTTACCGGATGCGGCGACGGCGGCGGGCGCGGGCGCTCCGACTGTCCGTGGTCTCAGTTCTGGTCTCAGACGTGGGTTTTTCGGCGGTGGGGAAGAACGCGTCTCCCATGCGCTGCATGGCGTCCTTGGAGAGTGTGGACCGGCCCTTGACGTACCGGCGGGTCTGGCTGACCTGGGTGTGTCGCAGGATCTCCATGATGGTCACCAGGTCGACCCCGAGTTCGTTCAGGATCGTGCCGGCGGTGTGGCGGCTTCCGTCGTAGAGGCGGCGGTCGCTGATGCCCGCTTCGGCGAGGAGTTCCTTGAACTCTTCCCAGTCTGCGCGGGGATCGAGTGGCCGGCCGTCGGACCGGGTGAACACCGCATCGTGCTCCTGCCACATCTCGGCGGCCGTCGCGCGTGCTTCGACCTGTTGGGCCTTGTGCTCGCGCAGGTGGGGCACGAACGGCGGCGGGATGGGTACGGGGTTCTGGCTCTTTTTCGTCTTCGGCCGGGTGAAGACGAGCCCGCCGCCCTTCCGCTGCGGGCAGGTGCTCGCGTGGCGGGTGCAGGTCTTCGGGCAGGGCTTAGGGCAGCCGCGGGTGTAGCCCTTGTGCGTAAGGCAGTTGGGCGGGCAGGGCTCGAAGCGGTGGAGGCGGGCCCCGCAGGCGTGCGGCTGGGGACAGCCGTGGCGCCAGGTGAGGCGTTGAAGCTGCCAGCGCGGGTGGAACAGCTCGTTGTCGAGGTCGACGTACGACCAGCGCAGCCCGAGGGTTTCGCCCTGCCGGAAGCCCATGCCGACACCGACAATCCAGCGCATGAACGTGGGCCGTTTGGCCGCCGCGAGAAGGAACGCCTTCGCCTGCTCCTGAGTGAAGGGGTTCGCCTCGGTCTCATCCACGGACGGCGGGTCCACGAGCGTGGCTACGTTCTCCCCGATGATCCGGCGGCGGTGCGCAATCTTCAGGGCGCGCGAGAGGATGCGGTGCACCTTGACCACGTGGGACGGCGCGTGTCCGGCGTCGAGCATGGCCCGGTACATCTTCTCCAGGTGCTCGGGCTGGAGCTTGTCGAGCCGGTGGGCACCGACGCCGGGGATGATGTCGTTGCGGGTCTTGGACCAGTAGTCATCCAGCGACCGGGGCTTGAGCTTGAGGCTCGCGATGTCGGTGAGGTAGGTCTCCATCCACCCGGCCACGGTCGGCTTACGCCCGGCCTTCGGAGCGCGGCCCTTGTCGCGCAGCGCTTCCAACGCCTTCACCTTGCGCTTGATCTCCGGTTCCGTGCGGGCCCTGCGGTGGCGCCGGTCGGGACTACCGTCGTCCCTGACGCCCATCGTGACGCGTCCGTGCCACCATCCGTCACTGCCCAGGTAGATGGTCGATTCCATGTTCGGCTTGCGGGGGCTCATGCGTTCCTCCATGCAAGAGGCGGCCCCGGACTGGAGTCCGGGGCCGCCTCGGTTTGCGCTGGTCAGTGGGGAAGGGGTTCGAGGTGGTCCACGTACGCTTCGAGGTCGCTCCGGCGGATGCGCCGGCAGCGGCCCTGCTTGACGTACTTCAGAGCCCCGGCGGCCATCAGCTCGTAGACGGTGGAGCGGCCGAGGGAGAGCGCTTCGGCGGCCTCCTCGGGCTTGTACAGCAGTCGGTCGACGGGGGCGGCAATCACGGTGCTCATCCGGGGTGCCTCCTGGGCAGTTCGTTTTGGCCTTCGGGGAGTTGGGCTTGGGTTTAGGCCCGTGTGTGTCCGAGGTTCGGATTTCTGCGTCATTGCGTCATCAGCGTCATTCGGGCTTCTGACCTGGTGTTTTGTGTGACGCAGTGGTTCGGGTGTGCGTCATCGCCGCGTCATGGGCTGCGTCATCCATGACGTGGCCCATGACGCAGATGACGCAGGATGACGCAGAGACCGGCGTCTGCGTCATGCCTGTCTGCGCAGGTCAGGGGTCGGTTTCCGTCCCGTGTGACGCAGATGACGCAGCGTTCCCTCTCTTAGGACAAAAGAGGGGGTGTCTGTAGTGGTGCGGTGCACCTCAGAGCGTGAAGAAGGGGCCGCTTCGCGGCGCGACCTTGGGGCGGCGTTCGCCGAACAGCAAGAGGAGCACCCTTGGCCGCTGGTGCTCCTCTTGCTTGTCCGAGCGAGCGGCCCGCACGCGGTCAGAACGCTTGCTTCTGCTCGTGTGGGGGCGGTGCGGCCGGGCGAGCCATTTCGAGGTAACGGCCCTCGCTGGTACGGCCGGTGTCGATGAGGACACCGCGCGCTGCCAGGGTCGGCTGGAGGCGCTTGAGACGGTCGGACAGCACCTTGCCCGTGGTGGGCCACCCCTTGGGCAGGGGCCGCAGTTCCTCGCCGCTGTGGAGGCGACTGAGGCAGGACAGCCACTCGGTGGACGTCATCCGCTGCGCCGACCCAGGGTCGATGCTGTCGGCATGCCGGAGGACGGTCTGCGCGAGGAGATCGCCCTCGATCACGTCGTCATTCAGGTCGTCCAGACTCGCCCGGTACGCGGGGAGTACCCCGAGACCGGTTGCCGCGTCGAGCTGCGCGCACAGGTGCGCGAAGTCCGCCATCCGCAAATCGGTCGGGGTCTCCGCCTCGGCAGCGCGGACCTTGACCGCGAGGTCCAGCAGGGAGCCGAGGACGACGGGCAGCGCTTCCGCGTACTCCGCCCAGAGTTCCGCCTCGGTGCGCCTGACGCGTGGGCGCTCAAGACGTAGCGGCAACAGCCGCTCCGCAAGGTCCGGGCGGATCACGCCGACGTCGATACCGGTCAGGAGCAGGGGCCGGCGGTAGCCGACGCGGAACACGTCCCCGTCGGTGAACAGGGCGCGCTTCACGCTCTCGACCCCGGTCACGATGCAGCACATCGCGTCGGACAGGTCCGGCGTCATGTGGGACAGGTTGTCCAGGGCCGTGACCCACCCTGCCGCGACGGCCGCGATCAGGTTCTCTTCATCCTTCGGTGCCCGGCGCAGGTCGCCGCTCATGCCCTCGACGATCCGCACGAGCATCCGCCCACCGGTCGACTTGCCCGCACCTTGCGGTCCGGTGAGGAACGGCGCGGGGACGGGAACGGTCGGCCCGAGGCAGCCGATCAGCCAGGCGAGTGCCAGGCACTCGGTCTCGGCGGTGGCGAAGTTGCACAGCCGCATCAGGAGGTCGATGCCCTTGCCGTCGCTGTCCTTGACGGGAAGGGGCAGTTCGCCGGTGAGCTGGGTACGGCGCCAGCACACCTCACGCGGGACCGGGACGGTGATGTCCCACCCGGTGGGGTGGATGCGGACGGACTTCCCGTCGTCGCGGCCGAGGTCGAGCCACGTCGCGCCGTCGAATCCGGGGGCGACGCGGATGTGCACGGGCTGAACGTCCTCGGTCAGCGCCAGCGCCTCGATGAGGTCCAACGCCTCTTTGAGGGCGGTTCCGTTGAACACGCCGAGCCCGTCCTTGTACAGCCCGACCATGAGTTCCTGCCGGTGGCTGCCCGTCGTGCCCTGCGAGCGGATCGGACGGGCCACGGGGTGGTTCTTCTTCTGCGCGTAGACGGTTCCTTCGGCGGTGCGGAAGTACCGGAAATGCTCCTGCGCGTAATCGGTGATGACCTCGCGCCCCGGAGTCTTCTCGTCGTCAGCCACAGCCCTACACCCCCAGTGCCGTACGGGCGTTGGCCCACGCGACGGTGCAGTGCCGCGGGGACTCTCCCTTAGCCTGCGCGGCGAGGAACAGCCGCTGAACATGGGTCTCGGTGAGGCAGCCGCACCGGCCGTGGGTGGACAGCACGGCGAGGAAGACGCGGTACACGGTGTGGTGGACCGCGCTCCGAGCCTCGGCAATCCGGCCTTCCGCCATGGCTATACCGCGTTCCAGGTAGGCGGGCGTGCGGTGACGGCACTCCCTACCCCCGGCCGATACGGGCACGGAGACGGCCACCCCACTGTGCTGCGGGGCGGGCCGCGTCTTCACGATCAGCGCGCGAACGGCGTCCGGCAAATCCGCCATGGTCCCCGTGCCGGGACCCAGCCAACGGGCATAGGAAATGGACGACTTGACGTCCACGCCAGCTCGCACGTTGTTCGCGGACTGCATGGCACCGAGGTAGATCCAGTGCTCCCCACGCGTCGTGGCCACGGTCCGGGTCGGCGGAAGGCTCCCACGCGCCCACGCGATCGCCGACGCGTTGTCGAGGTCCACGACGGTCAGCCCGGCACCACCGGGGTGGTAGGCAACCGCCCGCGCCTCACGCCACGCCCCCGCCCACGGCCGGGAGGACAGCACGGCGGTATCGGTGGTCGCGGCGGCCCATCCGTGGCACGGCGCCGGGCAGACGCACGCGCCTGCCGTCTTCATGTTCGGCCGGCCGCCACAGGCGTTGTCACGGCATGCCGAGCAGTTCCCGAACGGCAGCTTCCCCGCCCGCAGAGGCAGCACCGGCACACCCGCGCCGGCCAAATCCAGAGCGGTAGTCAGGAGTGACGCGCTCATGCCGCCACCCCCAACTCCAGGGCGCCGGTCATGGACGCGAGGAACGCGCCCCCGATCCACTGCGTGTACGCGGGCGGCAGTGCCTCGCGCAGGTTGAAGTGGTCCGTGGACCAGTCGATGCCCTTGGCCCACCGGATCTCTTCGGTCGTGGCCTTGCCGCCGCCCTTGCCGTAGGCGGCGACGTACGGCCCGTCGCGGTAGACGCCGTGGCGCCAGCCGCGTACGTAGCCACGGTGCGCGGGGTGGACCGGGCGTGCGGTGGTCCAGCCTCCGAGTTCGAAGTAGCGGTGCATCAGCACCCCGAGTCCGAACATCTCGCCGCACAGGGTGATGTCCTTGCGGACATCGGAGCCGGGCACGTTCTCGATCGCGTACGGGCGCCCGGTCGTTTCGAGCGCGGCGCGGGTGGGGGCGATCAGGCGGGGGTGCTGCCGGCCGATGGCCTTGTTGCGGGCGGCGTTGGTGCCCTTCGTGGGGGCGCCCTCGCCCTGGCAGGGAGGGGAGGTGTGGATGAAGTCGAACCCGGCGCCGTGGGCGCGGATGAACTCGATCGCGTCGCCCTGGACGAAAGTGTCACCGCAGTAGTCGGGCATCGGCCGCAGGTCCACGCCGGTGACGTGGAAGCCAGCCCGCTGGTAGCCGCGTGCGGCACCACCGATGCAGCAGAAGGCGTCCAGCACCTTCAGCACGCGGGCTCGCCGGATCGGGACAGGTTGAGTCATGCTGGAGACCTCCGTAGGTCTGTTGAGGACCGGAGAGGCCGGGGCGACCGCGAATCCTTTGCCGAGGGGTGCGGTCGCCCCGGCGTCATTTGCCGTTCGGGCGGGCGAGCTTGAGGGTGAGTCCGCCGATGCCGATCGGTCCGGCGGCGCCCGCGATGGCGGCGGCGGTGTGGGCGGCGTACTCGAGCAGCGCGAGAACCGCGGCGACGGTGCCGATGAGTCCGAGCGCACATGCGCCGGTGATGACGATCGGGATCAGGTAGGCACGTGCCGGGCGTCCGGTCTGCGGGGCGTGGGTGACGATGACGATGGGCCGGCCGGTGGTCTGTGCCTGGCGGTAGAGGTCGGCGGGGATGTGTGGGGCGAGGGTGCCCGGCGGTTCGCGGTCGGTCATGACGTGGCCCCTTCCGGGTACGGGCGGGCCCCGCCGGAAGGTGTTCCGGCGGGGCCCGTGAAGCGGCGTGCACTTGTCGTGTCGCTTGTCGTGCGGGTTGTCGCTTGTCTTGTCGCTTGTCGCTTGTCGCCTCGCAGGTCAGAGACCCGATTCGGCGCCCTCGACACCCGTAAGGCGCTTGTTTGCGCGGTGGGGTGACAGGCGACAGGGCTGGGCTTGGGTCACTCGCCGCCGGGGGTGCCGGGGGCGTGCCGGCGGTGGACGTAGCGGGTCTTGGTGCCCGACCCGATCCGTACCGCTTCCCCGTCGTCGGTCCACGCCTTGAGCCAGCCGACGACGGTCTGACGGGTCGTGCCGAAGTCGTCCGCGAGTTCGCGGGCGATCGCGGAAGCACCGGTTCCCTCGGGTCCTGCGGCGAGCAGCAGCGCCAACGCGGCCTGCCGCGCGTCGCTGTCCCCCTCGCGCAGCGCGGACAGGTTCAGCCCGGTCGCGGCCGGCCGCTCATCCCCGACGGGCGGTTCGGGGGTGTTGCCGAGGTGGGCGTCGACTTCCTCCATGAACGCCCGCACTGCCGCTTCCTCGTCCGGCGTGCTCTCGCTCGTGTCGTGCAGGGCCGACAGGTTCAGCCCGCCACTGGTACCGCTCGTGGCCGGTGTCGACGTCGGCCCGGTCGCCGCCTGGGCGGGGTCGGGGCTGAGGTAGGTCCGCATCCACGCCGTACGCCCGGTGTCCCAGCGTCGCGTGTAGGCGGGTCCGGCGGCCTGCGCGGAGGTGGTGTCGAGTACGGGGTGGCGGTCGGAGGTGGCGGTGACGATGTCGCGAATCTGGTTGGGCAGGATCCGCCAGTTCTTGAACAGCGCCGCGGGTGATTCGGGGGTTCCCATGAACCCTGAGCCCTTGTACGGGGCCTGGTCCACCCTGAGCCCGCGGGATCCGGGGAACAGCTTGGACAGGTCCATGCCTTCGGTCTCGCCACCGGTGAGCGCGACGCGCACCTTGGCCTCCCGCCGGATCATGAGGTTGCCGAGGACGGATCCGGTGGCCCCGAGCGCGGTCAGCACGGTGCGGATGCCCATGGCGCGGGCGATGCGGATGACTTCGAGGATCTTCGCGGCGAGCTTCCGCATCTGCGGGTCGTTGCTCGCCAGGATCTCCGCACCCTCGTCAATGACCACCATGACCTGCGGAATGCTCGCGCTCACCGGCAGGAGATCGGTGTTGGCCTGCGAGAGGAGGTCCTGGTAGGCCATCTTGCGGTGCTTGGCCACCTTCACCGCCGCATCCAGCATGAGCACGGCTTCGTCGTAGGTTCCGGCGAGCCAGTCCACACCGGGGCGCATCCCGCTCGTGGTCTGCCCCTGACTGTCGAGTGCGGGGCGGACCCAGGGCAGGCCGGCCGACCCGGCGTTGAGGTCGATCACCCACGTCAGCACGTCCGTCGCGCGGGCGAACGAGGCGAGGATGACGTGAACCATGTTCGTCTTGCCCGACCCCGTCGGCCCCACCACCAGCGCGCACTGCTCACGCAGGTACGCGCAGATCTCCTCTGCGTTCGTCCGGTAACCCCACGGAAGACCCGTGTAGATCGACAGCGGCCCGTAGTCGGTGGGGTAAGTGAGTTCCGCCGACAGGACGTCGGCGGTGGTGACGTCGATCAGGACGCGTCCTTGGTGGATGCCGGGGCCTGCGGTGGCGGTGCAGCCGTGCGGCAGGCGGGCGTCCGCGCTGAGCTTGGCGGACTCCTTCGCGATCCGGTCGTACGTCGTGCCGCCGGCGGGGAGTTCGGCGTCGATCGTGAACCCGGTCCCCGTCGGCCACATCTCGACCGCGAGCACGCGCAGGGTGATCCCGCACACCCGCTGGATCCGGTCGACCCATTCTGCGGCGATCGCCCGCCGGTCCGCACTGAGTTCCGCAGCCACCTGTCGTGCCGCCGCGGCCAGCGCCTCCTCTTCCCGCGCCTCTTCGTACAGGCTGGCCGTGCGGGCAGCGGCGCCCATGCCGATCCCGATCGTGGCCAGCGACCCGAGGGCCGCCCAGGTGAGGGGCCCGGTGGTCATGGCCCACGTGGTCCACCCGGCACCGACCAGCCAGGACGCGGCGCGGGTGGCGATCGTGCGCCCCGCGTTCCGCACCCGGAGCCCTGCGATGGTGTGGCCGAGCGCCCCGGCGACACCCGCCGTGAGCGCCCAACCCGCGGGCATTCCGGTGGCGGCGCCGGTGGTGGCGACGGCGAAAGCACCGGTCGTGGCGGACAGGGCGCCGGTCACCGGTCCGTGGCCGGCGGCCCAGTCCCACACCGGCCCCGTGCTGTCCTGCTGCTTCTTCGGGCTCTTCGAGGTGTTCTTGCTGGTGGTGGTGTTGATGGTCATCAGACGTTCCAGCCCTTCTCGGCCTCGGGGCCGTTGCGGGGGTCCTCGTGGCGGGCGATGTCCTGCTCGTGCGCCTGCCGGAACAGCGGACCCAGGTCACCGGCCGCGTCCACGGCGTTCATCAGGGCCCGGAAGATGTCGTCGAAGCCGACCGCGACGTCCTTCTCCAGCGGGAACTCACTGTCGGAGCGCTCCGCCAGGATCTGGAAGGTGCTGGCCACACTGGTCAGGGCCTCGGGCAGGTTCTCGACCATGGCCAGGATCTCCATGCCCCCGTCCGGGTCGTACGTGCGCGCCGCGTTCTCCATCTCGGCCGCGGCCTCTTCGAAGCGGAAACCAGACACGTTCACTACCTCCAGGAGCGGGGCGGGAATGCCGGGGATGAGCTGTGCGGGACGCTGGACGCGGTCCCCGATCACGTCGTCGTCGTTCTCAGCCGCGGCGTCGAGCGCGGCCTCTTCCTCTGCCAGCGCGGCGCGGATCGCCTCGTCACGCACGTCGCGGTCCAGCCGCGCGGCACCGACGAGGCGCCGGTAGAAGCGGCGGCCGGGGTGCATCAGCCAGCGCCAGCCGAGCTTGCGACCCAGCGGGGTGGTGAGCATGCCGAGCACACCCAACGGCGCCGCGAACACTGCGGCGAGCAGGCGCCGGCCGTGCATCCGCAGCGCGGAACGACGCAACGCCGAACGCGCCCGACGACGCGCGTTCGCCTTGCGGAGCGAGTCGCGCCTGCCGTCGACCTTCTGCTGAGCACGGCGGTCACGCGCCGCACGGACCTTGCCGACCCCCGCATCCCGCAGCCGCCCGACCTGCCCCATGCCCCTCGACACGGCGCGGCCGATGCCGCCCTTGCCCCTGGAACGAGCGGCGCGGGCCGCCGCCTTGGCAGCCCGGCGGGCATCCGCCACCCTCCGGCGGGCCTGCGAGTTCTGCGTACGGGCCGCGGCACGCGTCGGCGCCTGCTCCTTACGCGCCTGACGCAGCGCCCGGACCTGCTTCAGCCGACCGGCGGGTGTCCGCCCCGACGAGGTGCGGGGGGAGGTGAGCGACGAACGTCCACCGGAGCGGTTCCCGCTCGCCGGGGCCACGTCCCGTACAAGCAACGGCCGGCACACCGCCCCGGCGAGCGGGAACCGC
>NZ_MDCR01000007.1 GCF_001723055.1 Streptomyces niveus | reverse complement strand
GTGGACATGCAGATGCGTGAAAGGTGCCCGCATTGCCGACCCGTTCACGCGTCGGAGTCGAGGCTCCGGGCGATGGCCCGCAGACCGGCGGCGATCTCGGCTGCCGACGGGGCGTGTTCGGGGTCGATGAGCCACTGCTGGGTCAGTCCGGCGACGAGCGCCATGTGTACGGAGCCGACGGCGCGGGCGGTCGCCGCGTCGGCCGATCCCTCGGCGCCGCTGATGCCGTGCAGGTCGGCGGCGAGTTGGGGGCGCGCGCCCTCGTACGCCCGCGCGATCTGGGCGCGCACCTCGGGGGACCGCTCGGCCTGCGTGAGCGATTCGCTCGCGGCGACGAGCAGGGGCCGGTCGGTGACCTGGGACTCGATGATCCGGGCCCACATGGCTTCCAGCCGGGCCCCGACCGTGGCCTCGGGCTCGGGTGCGGATTGCTGGACCTTGGCGCCCCATTCCTGGATCGACTCCAGCATGGCGGCGTTGAGCAGCGCCTCCTTGGAGCCGTAGTGGTAGTTGATCGTGCCGAGCGGCGCCTTGGCGGCGGCGGCGATGTCGCGCGACGTCGTGTGCGCGTAGCCGCGCTCCTCCAGGCAGCGCCTGGCCCCGGCCATCAGCTCTTCGCGGTGTCCCATGGAGACACCGTACCGCAGAGTTGAACATCCGTTCAGAACGTTGGTTCAGGACGTTGGTTCATGCGGAAGGGTCCTTGATGAGCGGTACGTCCCGCGACAACTCCCGGAATCCGACGCCGTAGTACAGCCCGCGCGCCTGCGGATGCCCCGGCGCACCCAGGCAGGCGACCGTCATATGGGTGGCCCCGGCCGCCCGCGCCAGCCGCATCCCGTGCAGCAGCGTCGCCCGCGCCAGCCCCAGGCGCCGGTAGCCCGGATGCGTCCCGACCGGCTCGAACTGGGCGGTCCTGTTGACCTCGTCGAGCCACATGATCGTCGAGCACGCCATCGTGCCGTCCGGCGCTTCCACCAGGACGTGCAGGTCACCGCGGTACGCGGCCGTACGCCGTACGCCCTGGTAGCTCTCGGCGGTGTACGAGGAGGGAGCCCAGGCGTCCACATGGGCCCGGACGGCGGCCTCCGCCCCGGCCTCGTCGGCGGTGCGGAACCGGAACCCGGCCGGGAGTACGGGCGATTCCAGGTCGGTGTCGGTGAGATCCCGCTCGTTGAGCTGTGTCCACGACCCGGTGTCTCCGAGCGAGGCCGGGTCGGGCCCGTAACCGTGCGCCGCCCACCGCTTCAGGGCGAACCCGTCGGCGGCGCTCGCCGTCGCCGTACGCTCGACGCCCGCCGGTGCCGCGCCGTCGTACCAGCCGATCACCTCGTCGATCAGCCAGGCGTGTTCGGGGTGGACCTGATACGCCAGGTAGGCACCGGTCACGTCCTTGACCGACCCGTCACTGAGCCTCACCCGGCGCGGCAACTGGGCCCAGCCCCACGCCACCAACTCCCCGCCCGCGAACCACAGCCGACGCGTCCAGCTCCCACCGTCGGCGGCGTGCCCCTTGCCCCAGTTCCAGGCCAGCTCACCGAAGGCCGCGTCGCTGTTCACCAGATCGGGCCGGCGGGCGGTGACCCGCTGCGCCAGATCCTGCATGAGCCGCACGTCGTCGGCGGTCACCGCTTCGAAGTTGGTCATGCCGCGCCACGCTGCCAGCCCCCCGCGAAGCCGTCGAACCGATTTCCCGCCACGCCCTCCTTAGGAGGCGCGGTTCGGGCGCGCCCTCTTCAGGATGCGTTCGACCACCTCGGTCTTCGCGTCGGCGTAGTTCTGGAGGTACTTCCACTCCTGCCGCGCCAACGCCCGCTTGGTCTCCGCGTACAGCTCGCGGTCGCCGGGGTGCGTACGCAGCCGGTCCCGGAAGAGCAGCATGCGGTCGACCTCGGGGCAGCCGGCGGGCAGGACGTGCAGGTTGGCGGAGCCGGCGGAGGGATCGAGGTCCTGCTTCCTGAGGACGCGGTGCTCGTACCAGTCGGGCTCCCGGATGGCGACCGCGTACCCGGCGGCCTCCAGGGCGGGGACGTAACCGGCCTCGTCACCCGGGTCGGCGACGGTCAGCAGCATGTCGATGACGGGCTTCGCGGGAAGGCCGGGCACCGAGGTGGAGCCGACATGTTCGAGCCGGTGGCGTCCGCCGCCCGGAGGCCGCTCGTCGAGCCGCGCGCCGATGAGCGCCGCCTCCCGTTCGTAGACAGCCGGCCAGTGCGGGTCGTACTCACGCAACGCGACCTGCCCGTTGACCCGTTGGGCGGCCCCGAGGCTGGCCGCCTCGATCTCGTCGTCCGTCATGGGTGTCTGACCGTGGTCGTCCGTCATGTCTCTTCTCCTGGTGTGGGCGGTACCCCCGGAATAGTCGCCTGTCGCCGAAGGTTGTCGCCGCTGGTAGAAGGTTCAACGATTGAGCACGGCGGAGGTACGTCATGGGCAGGATCGTGGTCGGGGTCGACGGGTCGGCTTCGTCGGTGAAGGCACTGCACTGGGCCGTACGGCAGGCGGGGCTCACCGGTGACACCGTGGAGGCCGCGATCGGCTGGGAGTACCCGGCGAGCGCGTGGGCGACGATGGCTCCCGGGATTCCGCCGGAGTTCGACCCGGAGCAGTTGGCGGGTCAGATCCTGGACGAGACGCTGGAGTCCGCCCTCGGTAAGGAGGGCGCGGCGGCCGTCGACCGGCAGGTCGTCGGCGCGCCCGCGGCCCAGGCGTTGCTCGACCGCGCCGAAGGCGCCGTGCTGCTGGTGGTCGGCGACCGCGGCTACAGCGGGTTCAAGGCGGCGCTGCTCGGCTCCGTCAGCCTGCATGTCACGCAGCACGCGACGGTGCCGGTCGTCGTCGTCCGCGGCGAATGAGGCCGTGAGGCCGTGACCTGCGGGTCTGACCGTCGGCAAAGATTTCGTATGCCGATTGTCAGTGGTGCCTTCTATGGTTTTGGGCATGACCCCTGCACTGATCGGGCGTGAGCACCCCGCAGGCGTCCTCCGCGCGGAGATCGGCCGGGCGACGGACAGCCACGGGGGTCTCGTGCTGATCGCGGGCGAGGCGGGCATCGGCAAGACCACGCTCGTCACCGCCGCCGCCCAGGAGGCACGGCAGCGCGGGGCGCTGGTGCTCGGCGGGTCCTGCTGGGAAGGCAGCGCCCCGGGTTACTGGCCGTGGGTGCAGGTCGTGCGCGGGATGCGGCGCGGGCTCGACGAGGCGGAATGGGCCGAGGCCGAGAAGGTCGCGGGCGGCCGGCTCGCGGTGCTGCTCGGCGAGACGGCGGGGGACGACGGGTCGAAGGACGCCAAGGACGCCTTCTCCGTGTACGACGCGGTGACGACCGCCCTCGTCACGATCTCCCAGCGGCGCCCGGTCGTCGTCGTCCTGGACGATCTGCACTGGGCGGACACGGCGTCCCTCAAACTCCTCGAATTCGCGGCCCAGCACGCCTGGTTCGAGCGACTGCTGCTCATCGGGACGTACCGCGACGTGGAGGTGGAGGCGCCCGGCCATCCCCTCCAGCAGCTCATCCTGCCGCTCGTCGCCCGCGCCACCACGGCCGTCACCCTGACCGGGCTCGACAGGGACGACGTGGGCGCGCTCCTCGCGCTGACCACCGGGCGGGAGCCGGAGCCCGCCCTGGTGGACGAGGTGCACAGCCGCACGGGCGGCAATCCCTTCTTCGTCGAGCAGACCGCCCGGCTCTGGCACGGCGGCAGCCCGGTCAGCACGATCGCCCCCGGTGTGCGCGAGGCCGTGCGGCGGCGGCTGTCGATGCTGCCGAAGCCGGTCGGCGACCTGCTGATCACGGCGAGCGTGCTGGGCAGGGAGTTCCACCGGCAGGTCCTGGCCGCCGCGACGGCCGCGCCCGTGCCGCACGTGGACCGGCTGCTGGACCGGGCGGTGTCGGCCAGGCTCGTGGTGACGCGTACGGGAGGCCGGTTCGCCTTCGCCCACGACCTCGTCCGCGAGACGCTGTACGACTCTCTGGATGAGGCCGACGCGGCCGGGCTGCACGGCGCGGTCGTGCGGGCCCTGGACGCCTCCCCGGCGCTGGGCGAGAAGGTCGTCCCCGCCGATCTGGCCCGGCACGCCCATCTCGCCGGTGACACCGTGGACCGCGCCCACCGCATCGATCTGCTGCTCGCGGCGGCCTGGGACGCGTCGAGCAGGCTGGCGGTCGAGGAGGCCGTCGGTCACTTCCGGCGCGCCCTGGAGGTGGCCGAGACCGCTGGCGAGGGCGATCCGCGCCGGGCCGTCCTGATCGCGCTCGACCTCGCCGGTGAGCTGCGGCACCACGGCATGGAGGAGGAGGCGCTGCGCTACTTCGACCGCGCGGTGGTGCCCGCCCGGGAGCTGGGCGATCCCGCGCTGCTGGCCCGCGTCGCGCTCACGCTCCACCAGCAGCAGGACCTCCCCGGCCGCGGCCCGCGGGCGGGGGACCTGCTGCACGAGGCGTACCGGGCACTGGTCGGCGAAGGCGACGGCGCGGACGCGGACGCGGACCTGAGCGCGGGCGACGGCACGGACCGGGAGCGGATGGCGCAGGATCTCGCCGTCCGCGCGACCGCCCTGGCCCAGCAGGACGATGACGACGACGCGCTCGCCTTCTCCCTCTGGGCGCGGCACGACACGATCTGGGGCCTCGGGACGTCCGAGGAACGGCTCGCCCTCACCGCCGAGATGTCGGCAGTCGCCCGCCGCACGCACAACGTGGGCATGGAGGTGCACGCCGCCGCGATGCGCTGGGTCACGCTGCTGGAGCTGGGCGATCCGCTCTACCTGAGCCAGTTGCGTACGTACGCGGGAGTGGCCGAGCGCGCGGGCAGACGCAGGTACGAGCTGGGCAGGACCGTTGACCTGGGCATCGTCGCGGGGCTGACCGGCGACTTCGACCAGGCCGAGAAGTGGTACGCGGACACGGTCGAGGTGGCGCGCGACCACACTCCGTACGACTATCTCGCCGCCCATCTACGGTGGTCCCTGCACATGATCCGGGGTCACTTCGACCAGGCCGACGCCGTGACGCGCACCCTCGAAGGCGTGGACTACCCGTTCCCGGTGATGCTGGAGGGGATCGCCGCGATCGAGCGCGGCGACTCGGCGCGGGCGCTGCGGCTGCTGCGGCAGGTGGCGGACCGCCGGGAGCCGGTCCCGCGGATCTTCGCGGCGCTGTGGTTCCGGCTGCTGGCGCACACGGCCGCCGCGACGGGTGACCGCGCGCTGATCGCCGAGGCCCGGGGCGCGCTCGGCGCGCACAGCGGCCGTTGGCTCGTCGCGCTGTTCGGCTGCGACATCAGCGGGCCCGTCGACCTCTGGCTCGGCATGCTGGACGCGGCGGAGGGGCGGTGGGACGCGGCGGTGACGGCCTTCACGTCGGCGCGCGACTCCGCCGACCGCCTTCAGGCGAGACCGTGGTCCCTGCGCGCGGGGCTGGAGTTGGCGGACGCGCTGCGGGCCCGTGGCGGGGAGGGGGACGCCGCGGCGGAGGTGGCCCTGCGCGTGGAGATCTCGGGGGCGGCGAAGGCGATGGGGCTGCGGCATCTGGAGAGCCGCGCGGTGGGGGAGGAGGAAGCGGCGGCCGAGGAAACGGCGGAGGAAGTACGGCCGAGGGTGGCCGCCGAGCCGGGCGCCTGTGCCGACATCCGTACGGCCTCCGGCATCGGCGCAGGCACCGGCACAGGCACAGGCACAGGCGCCGTGGATGCCCCACCCGGCCCGGAGTTCAGACGCGACGGGGCCGTGTGGGCGCTCGCCTTCGGCGGGCGGGCCGTCCATGTGCCCGACGCCAAGGGCCTGCGCGATCTGCACACGCTGCTCTCCCGCCCGGGGACCGACTTCCCCGCCGTCCGCCTCCTCGCCCCCAACGGCGGCGAGACGGCCGTGGCCGCGCGCGCCATGGGCGGGGACCCGGTGCTGGACGAGCGGGCCAAGGCGGAGTACCGGCGCCGGCTCGACCAGCTGGACCAGGAGATCGACCGCGCGGGTGAGCTTGGCGACGACGCGCGCGCCGCCGCGTACGACAGGGAGCGCCAGGCGCTCCTCGACGAACTCCGCACCGCCGCCGGTCTCGGCGGGCGCACCCGACGGCTCGGCGACGAGGCCGAGCGGGCCCGTAAGACCGTCACGGCCCGTATCCGCGACACGCTCCGCAAGCTCGACGCGCTCCACCCCGAACTGGCCGCGCATCTGCGGCAGTCGGTGACCACCGGCTCGACCTGCGCGTACCGTCCGGAACTCGCGGACGACGCCCCGTCCGACGGCGGCGAACCCGGCGCGCTCAACTGGCGGCTGTGAGCCCGCCATGACCGACCTCTACGCCGTGCGTGTGCTGGCGATCGATCCGCCGGCCCGCCGCGTACAACTGCGCGTCACCGTCGTCTACTACGACATCGGTGAACATCAACCGCTCCCCGACGACGCGAGCTTCTACCTCCGCCTCTTCCAGGGTGGACCGCTGGGTGAGGCGATCACGCGGGAGCAGTACGCGGACGAGGCATGGGTGGACGCGAACACCCGCTGGTACGTGGCGGACGTGGACCGGATCGCGGTGCGCAACGTGCCCTTCACGGGTGAGGTCGAAGAGCGTCTGAGTGAGTGGCTGGAGGGTGTTGACGGCGGATTTCCCTGGGAGGACGGGAAGAAGTTCCACGAGATGGATCCCGGATCCGCCGCGCACATGCGTCGCAGCGAGTCCGTACGCGTGGGGGCCGACTACGACGTGGTGGTCACCGACTCCCGGTGGATCGAGCATCTGGCGGTCGGCGACTGGTGGCGTACGACGAGTTACCCGACGCGCGCCGACCGGCTGCTCGCCGGTGAGGCCGGCGCCGTACCGGATCTACGCAACCCGGTCGCAGTGCTGAGGACCTTCGGCCGGGACGAGAAGCACGGCCGACTGGCCTTCTCCGACGACAGCCGCTTCCTGGCCGTCACCGGGGAGCACGGTGAGCTGGTGGTGTACGACACGGCCGACTGGCGCGAGTGCCTGCGCACCGGCCACGGCTTCCCCTCGCCCTGGCTGATGTGGGTGCCGGGCGAGCCGGTGGTCACCGTCCGCGATCAGGAGGAGCCGGGACGGCAGTTCGCGTACGACGCGGTGTCGGGCGCGCCGGTCGAGGCAGGCTCTCCGCAGACGGGACACGTGCGTTCGCTCACGGGCCGGTATCGCACGGGGGACGCGCCGGGCCCCGCCGTCGCCCTGCTGTCGGGGACGGGCAGCCCTCGGGTGCTGTCCGTGGGCGAGGCCGCCGGCAGGGGGGCGGTGGATTCGTACGAAGGCGTCGCGTTCTGCGCCGACGAGTCGAGGATGTTCGTCGCGCGTGGTGCGCGGGTGTATGTCATGGACCCGGTGGACGGCCGCACGTTGGACGTGATCGCGAACGACGGCGTGCCGGTCCAGTCCCTGCGGGTGAGCCCTGGTGGTGACTATCTGGCGATCACGGGGAAGCGGGTCCATGACCTGACGATCCGCCGGGTCAGCGACCATCAGGTCGTGACCCGGGACAGCCTCGGCAGCCGCAGATACCCCCTGTGGGGCGTGACGACGACCTGGTCACCCGACGGCCGCCGGCTGGCCGCCGGTCTGACGACCCTGAACCGGGATGGGGAGGTGACGGGAGGGGAGATCCATGTCCTCCCCGTCGGCCTCCCCACGACCCGCCCCACTCACCTGCCGGTGACCAGGTCCGTCACACCGTGACCGCGTCCGCCACCGCGCACGCCACGTTGTCCGGGCCGCCCGCCGCGAGGGCCAGTGCGATCAGTTCGCTCACGGCGTCCGCAGGATCCACCGCCGTGGCGAGCACGCGCCGGATGTCGTCGGGGCCCACGACCGTGAACAGGCCGTCGGAGCAGAGCAGATAGCGGTCGCCCGGAACCACGTCGTGCAGCCGCAGATCGGGGCGGGCGTGGTCCGCGCTGCCGTCGAGGGCGCGCAGCAGCAGCGCCCGTCGGGGGTGCGACGTGGCTTCCTCGGCGGTGAGGCTGCCCGCGTCGATCATCGACTGAACGAGCGTGTGGTCGTGCGTGATGCGGGAGACCTCACCGCCGCGCAGCAGATACGCGCGGGTGTCACCGACATGTACGAGCGCCAGCCGGGATCCGGTCCACAGCATCGCGGTGAGCGTGGTCCCCGAGTCCCCCGAATCCCCGGAATCCCCGGAACTCCCCTCCCGATTGGCCCGGTTCACCCGGTCCACCGCGTCCGCCAGGCCGTTGAGCACATCGGCGCCCCGGACCGACTCCTCAAGCGCCACCAGCGCGTCGACCGCCGCCCCGCTCGCCCGTGCCCCGTCGGCCCCGAACCCGTCCGCCACCGCGAGCAGCCGTGAACCGGCGTACGCCGTGTCCTGGTTGACCGGCCGGACCAGTCCTCGGTCCGTCCCGGCCGCGTATCGCATCCTCATCTCAGACATCTGCTCGACGCCTTTCCCTGCCGGGTTCCCCGACAGTTGGTCAACGAGGAAGGTCACCAGGTCCCGGCGCGCGGCGGTCTCTGTCTCCACCCGCGCCCAGTACGCCCCGATGACCAGGCCGGCGGCCGGCGGATCCGTCTCGTACAGATCGCAGACCTCACCGATCCGGGCCAGCGGCATCCCGACGCGCCGTAGCCACGCCACCAGCCGGGCCCGGGGCAACTGCGCCTCGACGTAGTACCGGTAGCCGGTCGTCCCGTCCACGCGAGCCGGTGCCAGCAGCCCCAGCTCGTCGTAGAGGCGCAGTGCCTTCGGCGACAGCCGGGAGGCGCGGGCGAACGCGCCGATGGTCAGCTCACCCACGCCCGCCCTCCCGGTCCGCAGTGCCGCCTGCCGTCCAGCCCTCCTCGTACCGGGCGCCTCGCCCGGCACGCCCGATGCTGGGGCTTGCCCCTTGGGCAGAGTCAACACCCGTCCGGGGCCGAGCGACCGCACCCGCTCACTTGCGGTTGTACAGCCGCATCGTCCACGTACCGAAGACGACCACCAGGCCCACCGACCAGCCGAGCGTCACCGCGATGTCGTGGGCCGGCCAGTTGCCCGCCATCAACTCACGTACCGCGCTGGAGAGTTCGGACACGGGGCTGTTGTTGACGAACGCCTGGAGCCAGCCCGGCATGGTCTTCGGGTCGACGAAGACGTTGCTCAGGAACGTCAGCGGCATGATCACCATCATGCTGACGCCCATCACCGACTTCTCGGTGCGCAGCATCAGCCCGAACATCGTCCAGATCCACGAGAACGAGAAGGAGAAGATGAGCAGCAGCAGCACTCCGGCCGCGATGCCCAGCACTCCGCCGTCGGGCCGGTATCCGATGGCCAGACCCACGCCGAGGATCACGACCGCGGCGATGACATAGCGGACCACGTCGCCCAGGAGATAGCCGACCATCGGGGCCGGGCGCCAGATCGGCAGCGTACGGAAGCGGTCGAAGACGCCCTTGGCGATGTCGGTGTTGACCGCGACGCCCGTGTACATCGTGATCATCACGACGCTCATCACCATGACGCCGGGCAGCAGGAACTGGATGTACTCGGAGACCGACCCCGCCAGCGCACCGCCGAAGAGATACGCGTACATCAGCACCATCATGACCGGGAAGACGGTCACGTCGAAAAGCTGCTCGGGCACGTGCTTGATCTTCAGCATGGCCCGCCAGCCGAACGTCAGCGACGCGGAGAGCGCGCTGGGCCTCGGTGGCCGTTCCTTGTTCACCAGCAGCGCGGCGAGGTCGTCCGCCGTGGGCGTGGCGAGTTCGAGATCGTCCAGGTCCTTGGTCTTCGTGGCTACGGTGGTCATGCCGCCGCCCCCTCCTTCACGTCTGTCACGTCGGTGCCGCTCTTCGTCTTGTCCGTCAGGGCGAGGAAGACCTCGTCCAGGCTCGGCTGGCCGAGGGAGAAGTTGTCCACGACGATCCCCTCGCGCGCCAGCTCGGCGAGCGCCCGCCCGGCCTGCTCGGCGGCGCCCTGGTCGCTGCCCGAGCCGCTGATCGTGGCGGTCAGGGCGAGCGGGTCGGCGTCGAGCACGATCTCCGCGCTCAGCACCGCGGCCAGCACCCGCTCGGCGTCGGTCCGCTGGGCCGCCTCGCGCAGCCGCAGATGGACGGCGCCGGAACCGACGGACGCCTTCAGGTCGCCCTTCGTGCCCTCGGCGATCACCTTGCCGTGGTCGATCACGGCGATACGGGACGCCAACTGGTCGGCCTCGTCCAGATACTGCGTCGTCAGCAGCACCGTCGTCCCCTGCGAGACCACGGCCCGCACGATGTCCCACACCTGGTTGCGGCTGCGCGGATCGAGGCCCGTCGTCGGCTCGTCCAGGAACAGCAGGTCCGGGGTGTTGAGGATGGACGCGGCGATGTCGATGCGGCGCCGCATACCGCCCGAGTAGTTCTTGACCTGCCGGCCGGCCGCCTCGGTGAGACCGAACGCGTCCAGCAACTGCCCCGCGCGGTCGCGGGCGTCGGGCTTGGTGTGTCCGAGGAGCCTGCCGAGCAGGATCAGATTCTCCGAACCGGTCAGGTCCTCGTCCACCGACGCGTACTGCCCGGTGAGCGCGACCCGGCTGCGGACCGACTCGGCGTCCTTCACCACGTCCTTGCCGAAGATACGGGCCTCGCCGCCGTCCGGGCGGAGCAGTGTCGCGAGCATCCGTACGACGGTGGTCTTGCCCGCGCCGTTGGGGCCCAGCACTCCGTAGACCGTGCCCGTCGGCACGGCGAGATCGACTCCGTCCACGGCTCGGTTCGAGCCGAAGACTTTCACCAGCCCCGTGGTCTCGATCGCGAGATCTTTACTCATCATCAGTCCTTGTCGTTCATCGTCGTGCGTAGTCGTTCTTCGTCATTCGTCGCGGCTTCGTCATGCGTCGCGGCTTCGTCATGCGGCGTCGCGCTCGTCAGCAGATGTACGGGCGCGCCTTCCGCGCCTCGCGAAGGGCCAGGCCCCACCACCCCAGCTGGTCGAGCAGCACGCTCGCCGCGCGGTCTCGGTGCTCCTCCGTCGCCGCGTCGACGTCGAGCACGTCGTCGCCGCAGTCGAAGAGATTGATCGACACCCCGTTGCGCAGAGTGACCGTGTGCAGCTCCGTGAAGACCGAGCGCAGCCCCTCCACCGCGTACAGCCCGCCCGATCCGTGCCCGTAGCTGACGAACGCGACCGGCTTGGTCTGCCACTCGTCGTACGCGTAGTCCACGGCCTGCTTGAGGGACGCCGGAAACGAGCGGTTGTACTCCGGGGTCACCACCACGAACGCCTCCGCGCGGTCGACCTCGGCCGTGAACTCCGCCATCGGCTCCGTGACCCGGTCGGGGTAGCGAGCGGGGAAGTCGAAGTCGGCCAGATCGACGACCGACACCGCCAGGTCGTCCCGCTTGGCCGCCCGCTCGACGAACCATCGCGCGATCGCGTCACCGAGGCGGCCCTCGCGGGTGCTGCCGATGATCACCGCGACACGCAGCGGCGCCGCGACGCCCTCTTCCCCGTTGTCGCACCGCCGCATGCGGGCCGCCTCCTTCCCCCTCACCCCTCAGGCGCTAGACACGGCCGCGCGCCCGCCAGATCAGATCTGGCGGGCGCGCGAGCCGTGATTCTTCGGGTCTCAGTCCTCCGGGGTGGCGATCTGCTTGCCGAGACCGCCGTCGACCGACATCTTCAGCCCGGTCGTGAAGGTCGCCTCCGTCGCGAGGAACAGCGCCGCCCTCGCCACCTCGTCCGAGGTGCCGTGCCGCTTCATGGGCGTCAGCTCGTCGCCCTTCCTCTGGAACGCCTCGACCACCTCGGCCGGCAGCCCCTGGATCCCCGCGCCCGGTGTGTCGATGTAACCGGGTGCCACGGCGTTGACCCGGATGCCCCGCGACACCAGCTCGGCGGCCAGCGTCTGCGCGAACGACCACAGGGCCGCCTTGGTGGCGGCGTAGGCGCCCATGCCCGGGGTGCCCGTACCGTCGACGACGGAGGTCGTGAAGACGATCGAGCCGCCCTCTTTGAGCAGCGGGATCAGCCGCTGCACGGTGAAGAAGGCGCCCTTCGTGTTGACGCCGAACAGCGCGTCGTAGTCCTCCTCCGTGACCTCCTCGAACTCCCCGAGCCGCGCGATGCCCGCGTTGACGAAGAGGTGGTCGACCCGGCCCAGCTTCTCCGTGACGAGGCCGCCGAGCTCCGCGATGGCGGCGAGGTCGGAGATGTCGGAGCTGACGATGTGGGCCGACGGGCCCAGCTCGTTGCGCGCCTCCTTGAGATTCACCGGGTTGCGCCCGGTGAGCAGGACTTCGGCGCCGCCCTCGACCAGGCGTTTGGCCATGGCGAGACCCATGCCCATCGAACCGCCGATGATGACTGTCTTCAGGCCCTTGTACGTACTCATGCCGTCTCCCGCTCCCTCTGTTCACTTCCGCACGCACCGCCGGACGTACCGGCGGTGTTGGTGGAAGCCAGGCTGCGCGGGGTCGCTGATGATCCGCTGATGGTCGGCCGCGGGCGGGGGTCCGGGACGGGTGGGTACGGTTCAGGCATGCGGTTCGGAGTGCTCGGTCCACTGACCGTACGGAGCGGGGAGGGCGGGCGGTCCGTCGTCCGGGTGCCCGAGGCCAAGGTCCGCGCCCTGCTCGCCGTCCTCCTCACGCACGAGGGCCGCCCCGTCCGGCCCGACCGGCTCGTCGACGACCTGTGGGGCGCCGAGCCGCCGGGCAAGCCCGCGAACGCCCTCCAGGGCAAGGTCTCCCAACTGCGCCGCGCCATCGGCCGCGACCGGGTGGTCCTCGGGCCCGCCGGATACGCGCTCGACCTGACCGGCGCGGAGGTGGACACCGACCGCTTCCGGGAGTTGCTGGTACGGGCCGGGGCCGCCGCCACCGCGCGGACGCGCGTCGACCTCCTCGACGAGGCGCTGGGGCTGTGGCGCGGGGCGGCGTACGCGGACTTCAGGGACGAGTCCTTCGTACGTACGGCGGTACGGCGGCTGGAGGAGCAGCGGCTCACCGCCCTGGAGGACCAGGCACAGGCCCGGCTCGACCTGGGCGAACACACCCAGGTGGCCGGGGAGTTGACCGCGCTCGCCGCCCGCCACCCGCTGCGCGAACGGCTGCGCCTCCTACAGATGCGGGCGCTCTACCGCGCCGGGCGGCAGGGCGAGGCGCTGGAGTCGTACGCGGAGCTACGGGCGCTGCTGGTCGCGGAGCT
>NZ_MDCR01000069.1 GCF_001723055.1 Streptomyces niveus | reverse complement strand
GCCGGGCCCGGCACCCTGCGCGTGAGGGCCGGCCACGACGGCGTGCGCGCCGACGCGTGGGGCCCCGGCGCCGACTGGCTGCTGGAGCGGCTGCCCGAGCTGCTCGGCGCCGCCGACGACCCCGACGCCTTCGTCCCGCGCCACCGACTCCTCGCCGCGTCCGCGCGCCGCCGCCCCGGCCTGCGCCTGTGCCGCACCGGCCTCGTCCTGGAGTCACTGATCCCGTCGGTCCTGGAGCAGAAGGTCACCACCATCGAGGCGAACCGCTCCTGGCGCCACCTCGTACGGAAGTACGGCGAGCCCGCCCCCGGCCCGTACGGCAGCGGCGACAACCGCATGTACGTCATGCCCGACCCCCGCACCTGGGCCATGATCCCGTCCTGGGAGTGGCACAAGGCCGGGGTCGACTCCAAGCGCTCCGACACCGTCGCGCGCGCCGTCCGCGTCGCCCGCCGGCTGGAGGAGGCCACCACCATGGAGCCCGAACAAGCCGCCGCCCGGCTGGAGTTGATTCCCGGCATCGGCCCGTGGACCTCCGCCGAGGTCCTTCAGCGGTCCAACGGCGCCCCGGACGCCGTCACCGTCGGCGACCTCCACCTCCCGGGCATCGTGGGCTACGCCCTCGCCGGCCGCCCCGACACCGACGACGCCGGGATGCTCGAACTGCTGGAGCCGTACGCCGGGCAGCGCCACCGCGCCGTACGGCTCATCCTCCTCGCCGGCCGCACGCCCCCACGCCGCGCCCCCCGCATGCCCGTCGGCAGAATCGCGCATCTCTAACGCACCGAGATGAAGTCCTCCGCCGCCCGCCCCGGCCGAGCCTTCGGCTCCGCCGCCGCGTGCCCGACCGCCACTGCCCCCATCGGGTCCCAGTTCGCGGGCAGTTCGAGCACGTCCCGTACGACGTCGCGGCAGAACATCGTCGATGACACCCACGCGGAGCCGAGCCGCTCTCCCGCCAGCGCCACCAGGAAGTTCTGCACACCGGCGCCCGTCGCGACCACGAACATCTCGCGCTCCGCCGTGTCACGGCGCGCGTCTCCGTAACTGTGCGCGCCGTCCGCCACCAGGCACGGCACCACCAAGTAGGGCGCCGCGCGCAGCACATCCCCGCGCCGCACCCGCTTGGCCACGGACTCCTCCGACTTGCCGTCGCGTCGCAGGTCCGCGATCCACGCGTCCCGCATCGCGTCGAGGAGCCGGACGCGCGACTCTGGCGACTCCAGCAGGACGAACCGCCACGGCGTCGTGTGATGCGGCGCCGGCGCCGTCACGGCCGCGGCGACCGCGCGCCGTACCGCGCCCGGATCGACCGGCTCGTCGGTGAACTCCCGGACCGTACGCCGCTGGGTGACCGCTTCCCGTACCGCCTCCGACGTCCCGAGCCGGAACATGTCGTCGGCCGCGACCCGCACCATCGCCCGCGCGTCGTCCGCCGTTTCGCCGACCAGCCGCCCCAGCCCGCTCACCACCGCCACCGGCAGCCCGGCGGACTTTCCCTTCACCAGGTCACCGGCGGCGGCCAGTTCGTCGGCGAGGGCGACAACCGTCGCGCTCAGCGGATTGCCGTGCGTGTCCGTACCGCCGCGCAGATCGTCCAGGACCCGCACCCCCGCCGCGCCGATCGCGACGTCCGTCAGCCCGTTGCGCCAGGGCCGGCCGAAGGTGTCCGTGACGAGCACGCCGACGTCCACGCCCAGCGCGTCCCGCAGCCCGTCCCGGATCGCGCGGGCCGACGCGTCGGAGTCCTCGGGCAGCAACAGCGCGGTCCCCGGGGGTGTGTTGGACGCGTCGACACCGGCCGCGGCCATCACCAGACCCTGCCGGGTCTCCACGATCCGCAGTGGTCCGCGCCGCGCGACGACCCGTACGGTCTCCGCGTCGATCGCCGCCTCACGGTCCGGTGCCTCGACGATCCGGCCCTCGGCCTTGGACACGATCTTCGACGTGACGAGGAGGATGTCCCCGTCGACCAGACCGGGCCCCGCCGCGACGATCAGCTTCGCGAGGTCGTCGCCCGCGCGCACCTCCGGCAGCCCGGCGAGCGCCCGCACGCCGTAGGACGCCACCTCCGTCCCGTCGGCCGTCATGCCCGCACCTCCTCGGCCAGCGCCAGCGCCTCACGCGCCATCGCGGTGGTCGCCTCCAGGTCGGTCATCATCAGCGGTACGGCCCTGCTGCGGATCCCCGCGCCCTCGATCTCGGCGACCGAGGCCGCGTCCACCGTGTCGACCAGCCAGCCGTCCAGCAGACCCGAACCGTAGTGCTGCGCCACGGCGGTGGCCGTCGACTCGACGCCGATCGCCGCGAGGACCTTGTCGGCCATGCCGCGCACGGGCGCGTCCCCGACGATCGGGGAGAGCCCGACGACCGGCACCCCGGCGTCGGCGATGCCCTCGCGGATGCCGGGCACGGCCAGGATCGTGCCGATGCTGACGACGGGGTTGGAGGGCGGGAAGAGGATGACGTCGGCGTGGGCGACGGCCTCCAGCACGCCGGGCGCCGGCTTGGCCTGGTCGGCGCCGACGGGCACCACCGCGTGGGCTTCCACGGAGGCGCGCATCTTCACCCAGTACTCCTGGAAGTGCACGGCCTTGCGCTCGCCGGTGGGGCTGTCCGGCACATCGACCGCGACGTGTGTCTCGACCCTGTCGTCGGACATCGGCAGCAGCCGCACCCCGGGCTTCCAGCGTGCGCAGAGCGCCTCGGTGACCGCGCTCAGCGGATAACCGGCGCCCAGCATCTGTGTGCGGACGATGTGGGTGGCGAAGTCGCGGTCGCCGAGCCCGAACCACTCGGGCCCCACTCCGTACGCCGCGAGTTCCGCCTTGACCTGGAACGTCTCGCCCTCGCGTCCCCAGCCCTGCTCCTCATTGATGCCACCCCCGAGGGTGTACATCACCGTGTCGAGGTCCGGGCAGACCTTCAGCCCGAACAGATGGATGTCGTCACCCGTGTTGCCGATCACCGTGATGTCCGCGTCCGGCGCGGCCTGCTTGAGGCCACGCAGGAAACGGGCACCACCGATACCGCCGGCCAGAACCACAATGCGCATGCGGTGCAGTTTGTCAGGCGAGTACGACATCCTGGGCCGCCGGGGCGCACCGGGCGGAGTGCATCGGCATCTCGGTCAGACCCGGGAAGTAGATGTGCAGACTCACGGCCGGTTCGAGCGAGTCGTTGACCACTTCGTGGACGTATCCGGGCGCGAAGACCCGCTGCGCGCCGCCGCCGAGCGCCCGGCTCGCCGTCTGCGTACGTTCCGTCAGTTCGCCGTCGAGGACGGTCAGTACGCCGGACGAGCGGCCGTGGTCGTGCAGCCCGCTGCGCTGGCCGGGCACCCAGGAGAGCAGCCACACCTCGTAGCCGGGGCCGGTGCTCAGCCGGTGGTACCAGCGGCTGGCGGCGTCGTACCGGACGAGCGGGGTCCACCGCGCGCGGTCGGCGGCGATCGTACGGGCCAGACCGACGAATTCGGCCACGGTGCCCGGATGCTCACGGGCGGGCTGGAGAAGGTGCGGCACCTCAAGGATGTCGCCTGCGATCTGAAGGTCGCTGTCGCTGTTCATGGGTGTGCGGGGTCCTCGGCAGAAGGGGAGAACAGACCGGGGGGAACGAGATGTTCGGCCGGAGCTTCAGTGGCTCAACAGCACGGACAACAGGAACAGCAACAGCGGGTCTGGGCAGCGCTGCGGAATCCACGGGTGTGGATCGCGTACGAGGCTGAGGTGACCGGCATGCATTCAAAGGTGGCGGGAACGGTTCCCGCTTGTCAACTCAATGACCGATTTGGCGGCAATGTTTCACCTCATCCGGTTGCGGGGTTCGGGGAAAGGTTTGTGCATTCGCTGACGTGGAGACATGGCGCAGCAGTCGTGCTCGCAAACACCGTCGCGCTCCCGTGATCAGGCTGTGATTCGGATCGCTTCCGTGGCTGGATCGCAACATCGACCAGGCTCCGGGCGTCTCCCCCAGGGAGGAGTGGATGCGGGCAGGCCAGTGGCATGTGTCAGATTTTTGGTGATTTGAACACTTTCCGCATAGCCTTGGTTCCGCAGAGTGAATACCGGGACCAATAGCAGATCTCGGCTTGACTGGCTCGTATCCGCACACTTGTAATTTCACTCGTGTCGTTCGGCCGAAAACGGTAGCGGCCGCAAGCACGGGGACGTAAAGACAGACGAGGGGCGCAGATGACCGAGCTGTTCGAACAACTGCTGGTCGAGGACGCGGACGAGGAACTCGGCTGGCAGGAGCGCGCGTTGTGCGCCCAGACCGATCCCGAGTCCTTCTTCCCCGAGAAGGGCGGCTCCACCCGCGAGGCGAAGAAGGTCTGTCTCGCCTGTGAGGTCCGCTCCGAATGCCTGGAGTATGCCCTCGCCAACGACGAGAGGTTCGGTATCTGGGGCGGTCTGTCCGAGCGCGAACGCCGCCGTCTCAAGAAGGCCGCGGTTTGAACAGTTCCGGCCATTCTTCCGCCGCCCCCCGCGCGATAGCCCGCGTCACACCTCACAACACCGCGCGCGCGTCCCACGCGTCTCGCGCGACATCTTCTGAACGGTCCGCCGTCTGCGCCCTCTTCGCAGGCGGCGGACCGTTGTCGTGACCGGCGCGGGCGGCCCGGCCCGGCACTGTCTCCCAGGTCGTCCGGTTTGTCCGGGCGCTCGGCGCTCCGGCGGTTGTTCGTACCGTTAGTGTGGGGCCCCGTCCGAGACGCCCCAACGCCCCGTCGGGGCGACCCCCCGGCCGGAGGGCCCCTACCTCGATGTCCGCCACCACAGCCGCGTTCGATTCAGCCACCGCACCGGAGTACCCGCGGCACGTCGTGACCGCGGTGCTCGTCTCCCACGACGGTGCCCGCTGGCTCCCCGACGCCCTCACCGGGCTGATCGGCCAGGAACGCCCCGTACAGAACGTCATCGCCGCCGACACCGGCAGCGCCGACGAATCGGCCACGCTGCTCACCGAATCGCTCGGCCCCGACCGCGTTCTCCATCTCGCCCGCCGCACCAGCTTCGGTACGGCCGTCGAGGAGGCGGTCCGTACCGCCCGCGTGCTCACGCCCGACGACCTGCCGTATCTGAAACGTCCGAGCGGCTGGGATCCCGCCACCAGAACCTGGCAGGACGACGCGTACGACATGCCCGAACTGCCGCACGGCGAGCCCGTGCAGTGGCTGTGGCTGCTCCACGACGACTGCGCGCCCGACCCCGACGCACTCGCCGAACTCCTGCGCGTCGTCGACAGCGACAAGCACGCGGCGATCGTCGGCCCCAAGCTGCGCGGCTGGTACGACCGCAAGCAGCTGCTGGAGGTCGGCGTCTCGATCGCCAACAGCGGACGCCGCTGGACCGGCCTCGACCGGCGCGAACAGGACCAGGGACAGCACGACCAGGTCCGCACCGTGCTCTCCGTCTCCAGCGCCGGCATGCTCATCCGCCGGGACGTGTGGGAGGAACTCGGCGGTTTCGACCGCAGACTTCCCCTGATGCGCGACGACGTCGACCTCTGCTGGCGCGCGCACACCGCCGGACACCGGGTGCTCGTCGCACCCGACGCCGTCCTGCGGCACGCCGAGGCAGCCGCGCGTGAGCGCCGCACCGTCGACTGCGCGGGCCGCTCCGTCGTCAACCCGCACCGTGTCGACAAGGCCGGCGCCGTCTACACGATGCTTGTCAACTCGCGCGGCGCCGTGCTGCCCTACGTACTACTGCGGCTCGTCGTCGGCACACTCCTGCGCACCCTCGCCTACTTGGTGGGCAAGGCGCCCGGACAGGCCGTCGACGAGGTCATGGGTCTGTTCGGCACGCTCCTGCGCCCCGGCAGAATCATCGGCGCGCGAAAACGACGAGGCAAAGGCGTCGTCGAAGCAAGCGAACTTCGCGCGCTTTTCCCGCCACCCGGCGCCACCGTCCGGGCAACGGTCGAGCAAGTAGCTGGAAGCCTCGGTGGCGGCTCTGAGACCGAAGCCGGTGGCTCACGCCACGGCGCGGTGGAGTCGGGCCCCGGCGGGGACGACGCGGACTTCCTGGAGGTCGAGCAGTTCGCGAGGCTGAAGCGCCTCGCGCACAAGCCCGGCCCCGTCCTGTTCGCCGTACTGCTCCTCGTCTCCCTCGTCGCCTGCCGGGCACTGCTCGGCGGCGGCGCACTCGCGGGCGGCGCGCTGCTGCCCGCGCCGCCGGACGTGTCGGACCTGTGGTCCCGCTACACCGACGGCTGGCACCCCATCGGCACGGGCGGCACCCAGACCGCGCCGCCGTACCTCGCGATCCTCGCGGCCCTGTCCGCGCTGTTCCTCGGCTCGACCGGCTTCGCGCTGACCCTGCTCCTCGTCTGCTCCGTACCGCTGGCCGGAGTCACCGCGTACTTCGCCTCCCGGCCACTGATCGAGTCGAAGCTCCTGCGGGCCTGGGCGAGCGTCGCGTACGCCTTCCTGCCCGCCGCCACCGGCGCCCTGGCCACCGGGCGGCTCGGGACGGCCGTGCTGGCCGTCCTGCTGCCGCTGATCGCGCGCGCGGCCGTCGCGGCGTACGGATTCCGCGCCGAGGGCGGCGACAGCTCCGCGCGGGGCAGTTGGCGCGCCACCTGGGCGTACACCTTCCTGCTCACCGTCGTGATGGCGTTCACGCCCATCGTCTGGCCGATGGCGCTCGTCCTCGGCCTCGCCGTCCTGGCCCTGCGCCGCGACGACATCGTGGCGTACGGGCTGCGCCTGCTGGCCGTGGCCGGCACCCCGCTGCTCGTACTTGCCCCCTGGTCCATCTCCCTGCTGACGACACCGTCCGACCTCTTCAAGGAGGCGGGACTGGAATTCGGTACGGGGCAGGCCACCGCGCTCGATCTGCTCGGCATGAGCCCCGGCGGTCCCAAGACCGCGGGCGGCCTCCTGCTGATCGGTGTCGTCCTCGCGGCACTGGCCGCACTGCTGCGCGGCGAGCGGCAGTTCGCCGTGCGGGCGGCCTGGGTGGCCGCCCTCGTGGCGCTGGTCTTCTCCGTCCTCGCGAACAACTCGGGCTGGGCCGGCCCCGCCACCCTCGTCTACGGTCTCGCGCTCATCGCGGCGGCCGTGCTCGGCGCCGACGGCGCCAAGGAACGCGTCGCCAGCCAGAGCTTCGGCTGGCGGCAGCCCGTCGCGGCGGTCATCGCCGTCGCGGCCGTCGCGGCCCCGCTGCTCGCGGCGGGCGGCTGGATGATCAGTGGCGCGTCGGGCCCGCTGGAGCGGCGCGACCCGGTGCAGGTACCGGCGTTCGTCGCCGAGGAGAGCATCACCCGCGACCAGCCGCGCACGCTCATCCTCGGTGGTACGTCGGAGGCGGAGGTCTCGTACTCGCTCGTACGCGGCTCCGGCGGCCGGCTCGGTGACGCCGAGCTGACCGAGTCGGGCGGCGGCGACCCCGGGCTCGACAAGGTCGTCGGACGCCTTGTCGCGGGCTCCGGCGCCGACCAGACCGACCAGCTCAGCGGCTTCGCGATCCGCTACGTCCTGGTGCGTGACGGCGCCCCGGCGCAGATGTCGCGCGTGCTCGACGCCACCCCCGGCCTCAGCCGGCTCAGCCAGCTCGACGGCAGCGCGCTGTGGCGCGTCGACCGTCAGATCTCCCGGGCCACGATCATCGAGGGCGAGAGCGACGCCGAGCCGCTGCCCGTCGGCTCGTCCACGGTCGAGGCCCACACCGACATCCCGGCCGGAAAGGCCGGGCGGGTGCTGCGGATCGCCGACCGGGCCGCCGAGGGCTGGCAGGCCACGCTCGACGGCCGCGTCCTGGAGAGGACGACCGTCGACGGGTGGGCGCAGGGATTCGAACTCCCCGCCGATGGCGGCAGGCTCGACCTCACCTACGAGGACCCGTTCACGCACACCGCGTGGGTCTGGGCGCAGGGCGCGCTCGCCGTCGTGCTGCTCGTGCTCGCCCTGCCGGGGCGGCGCAAGGAGATCGACGACGACCTGCCCGAGGAGGGCGCCGAGGTACCCGCGCAGCCCGTGTCGGGCGAGGGCCGCCGGGCGCGCAGGCTGCGGGCCGCCGCGCAGGCGGAGGCGGAGACGGGGACCGAAGCCGCGGCGGCGACCGCGGAAGCGACCTCGGAAGGCGTCGCCTCCGTGGATGGGCTGCCGCAGGTGCCGGAGGAGGACCCGTACGCCGCCGCCGCCGTGCCGCAGCAGCAGTCGTACGGAGAGTGGGACGGCCAGCAGGCCCAGAGCGCCTACCAGGGCGCGGACTACGCCTCGTACGGCACGAACGAGCGGCAGCAGTACGAAGGCGCCTACCAGAACGCGCAGCAGTACGAGGGCGCTCCTCAGTACGAAGGTGCTCCCCAGTACGACGCCGACGGGTACCAGATCTACCCGCAGTACCCGGCGGACCAGTACCAGCAGCAGGCTCAGGTCCAGTACGACCAGTACGGCTACGTCGTCCAACAGCCGTACGTGGAAGGGCAGCAGCACTACACCGGTGCCCAACAGCCGTACACCGACGGCAACGAGAACGAGCAGCGTCCCGACGGGAGCAGCAACCAGTGAACCGCACGACCCTCTCCCTCATCGCGGTCGCGACGGCGCTCGCGGCGGTCACCGGGTTCGCCGCCGTCAGCGCGCCCGACCCCGTCGACTCGACGGCGACGGCGAAGACGCCCGCGCGACTTCCCGTGGAGCGCAGCAGCCTGCTCTGTCCCGCGCCCAGCACCTCGGAGCTGGCCGAGACGGTGTACACGTCCTTCACCCCGGCCGGAACGACGGGCGCGGGTACGGGAGGCGCGGCCGAACTGGCGCCGTCCGCCGCGCCCTTGACCGACACGGACCCCGCCGACGACGAGAAGACGACGGACGAGGACAAGGCGAAGGACGACAAGGCCAAGGACGACGAGGCGAAGGACGACGAGGCGCAAGCGCCGGCGGCGGACGGCGCCGACGCCAAGGCCAAGCCCTTCCTGGCCCTCAAGGAGCCGGGCAAGCCCGTCTCCGGGACCAAGAAGGGTGCGGACGCCCCCGCGCTCGTCGGCGCCGCCACGGGCCCTCTCGCGCCCGGCTGGACCGCTCAGCAGACCACCACGGTCACGGCCGGCGACTCACGCGGCCTGCTCGGCATGACCTGCACCGCCCCCGGCACCGACTTCTGGTTCCCCGGAGCGTCCACCGACAAGTCGCGTCAGGACTACGTCCACCTCACCAACCCCGACGACACGGCGGCCGTCGCCGACATCGCGCTGTTCGGCAAGGAAGGCACCCTCAAGTCCGATACGGGGGAGGGTATTCCGGTCCCCGCGCGTTCCAGTGTCCCGGTCCTGCTGTCGACGCTCACGGGAGAGGCCGAGCCGAACGTCACCGTCCATGTCAGCACCCGTACGGGCCGCGTGGGCGCCGTCGTGAACGCCACCGAGGAGAAGACCGGCGGCGACTGGCTCGCCGCCTCGGCCGACGCCGCGCCCCGCGCGGTGCTCCCCGGCATCCCCGGCGACGCCACCTCCGTACGACTGGTGGTCTTCGCGCCCGGTGAGGACGACGCCGAACTGAAGGTGCAACTGGCAGGCAAGAGCGGCACGATCGTGCCGTCCTCCGCCGCCGAACCGCTCAACGTGAAGTCGGGCATGACGGCCTCGCTCGACCTGGGGGACCTCACCAAGGGCGAGGCCGGCGCGGTGCGTATCGGACCGGCCGAGGGCGGGCGCGAGACCCCTGTGGTCGCCGCGCTGCGCGTCGTCCGGGGCAAGGGCACCGACCAGGAGGTCGCCTTCATCCCGGCGACCGGCCCGGTGACGGAGCGCGCGACGGTCGCGGACAACCGGGCCAAGGGCTCGACGCTGACGCTCACCGCGCCGGACAAGTCGGCGAAGGTGAAGGTCACGGCCTCGGCGGGCAGCGGCGGCGGTGAGCAGGTCGTCAAGACGTACACGGTCAAGGGCGGTACGACACTGGCCGTCACCCCGCCCGTACCGGCGGGGCTCAAGGGCTCGTACGCGCTGACGGTCGAGCCCGAGTCGGGCGGTCCGGTCCACGCGGCGCGCGCGCTGGCGGTGACGCAGGACGGCGTACCGATGTTCACGGTGCAGACGCTGCCGGACGACCGGGGCATGGTGTCCGTCCCGGCGACGAAGGAAGACCTCTCCGTACTGAAGTGACGCCGCCGGGCGGCCAGGCTGCCCGGCGGCCTCAGTCCTGGCCGTAGCGCGGGTCGACCGACTCCGGTGAGAGCCCCAGCAGTTCGGCGACCTGCTCGACCACGACCTCGTGGACGAGCATCGCCCGCTCCTCGCGGTTCTTCGTACGGATCTCGACAGGACGCCGGTACACGACGATCCGCGCGGGCCGGTCCTTGCCCTCGGGTACGGACCGGCCGAGCGGCACCGTCTCGTCCTCCGCGCTCGGCACGTCGAGCACCAGGAAGTCGATCTCCGCCAGCTGGGGCCAGCGCCGTTCCAACCGCTCCACGGAGTCCCGTACGAGATCACGGAACGAATCCGAGCGGCTCGCCGAGAGCGGAACCTGTGGCGGGGCGACGGGCCCCCGCATCCCACGGCCGTGGCGGTCACGGCGGCGCGGTCTCGGCTCGGTCGGCTGCTGCGGTACGGGACTGTCCATCACTGACGCAGGGTAGCTCTCCGGGGGATGCGGCGACGGCCTCCCGAGCCCGCCGGACGGCATGTCGCAAATTGAGCATTCCGGCCAAGCTTGGGCTCGTTTCGCTAGGTCCGGCGGATGGTGACGTTCGCCGTCACCGGCCGGATTTGCCCCAAGTGGTGACCGAATCACAGACGGTGATTGGCCGATTACCTCTCTTCCCGTGCAGGTCAGGGCAGTTACGGACGCAGCGGGCGGGGTGAATGCCGGGTCGCGACACGGGCGGGTGACGCGAGGGCGAGTCGTCGCGGCCCGCTCAAGAGTGCGGTACCGTCCAACATCGTGAGCCCTGTACGTCGCTGTTCGCGCACCGCGTGCGGCCGTTCCGCTGTCGCGACACTGACGTACGTCTATGCCGATTCGACCGCGGTCCTCGGCCCGCTCGCCACGCATGCCGAGCCCCATTGCTATGACCTGTGCGCGGAACACAGCGAGAGACTGACCGCGCCACGCGGCTGGGAGGTCGTCCGGCTCACGGACGGCTCGGCGCCGGCCCGGCCCAGCGGTGACGATCTCGAAGCACTGGCGAACGCCGTACGTGAGGCGGCGCGCCCTCCGGAGCGGCCGAGCGGGCCCGGCGGCAACGGGCCGCGTGCCGCGGACCAGGCCGAGGTCGGGCGCCGTGGGCATCTGAGGGTGCTGCGTTCCCCCGATTCCTGAGTCCGGCCGCCGTCGGCCGGGTCTCCCGGCCGGGCTTCCCGGTCGCCCTGAATCCGTCCCGTGAGTTTCGGTGACGGATCCTGTGTGAGCCATTGACCTCATTTGTCGTGGACACGATCATGCCTCCCAGTCGTGAGAGATCACTTTCCGCATCGCGGAACTCGGAGGCTCCTGTCGTGTTCGAACAGCAATTGGAACCCGTCGCCGATTCGCTCGGCCTTTCCGCCCTGGTCGCCGCGCTTCCCCTGGTCACCGTGCTGGTGTTGCTCGGCGCCGTCCGTATGAAGGCTCATCGCGCCGGACTGATCGGCCTGGCCGTCGCCGTCCTGGTCGGCTGGCTCGCCTTCGGCATGCCGATCGGCCAGACCGTCTCCGCCGGCGCGCAGGGCGTCGTCTTCGGTCTCTTCCCGATCATGTGGATCGTCGTCAACGCCCTGTGGGTGTACCGGATGACGGTCCGCACCCAGCACTTCGACATCCTGCGACGCTCGTTCGGGCGATTCTCCGACGACCCGCGCATCCAGGCGCTCGTCGTCGCCTTCTGTTTCGGCGCCCTCCTCGAAGCACTCGCCGGCTTCGGCGCCCCCGTCGCGATCTCCGCCGTGATGCTGGTGGCGCTCGGCTTCGACCCGGTCAAGGCGGCGGTCGTCGCCCTCGTCGCCAACACCGCGCCCGTGGCCTTCGGCGCGATGGGTACGCCCGTGGTGACCCTCGCCCAGGTGACCGGACTGCCGCTGGACACCGTCGCCTCGGTCGTCGGCCGCCAGACGCCGCTGCTCGCCGTCGTCGTCCCCCTGGTGCTCGTCTGGCTCGTCGACGGCAAGCGGGGGCTGCGCGAGACCTGGGCGCCCGCCCTCGCGTGCGGACTCGCCTTCGGCGCCGCGCAGTTCGTCGCGTCCAACTTCGTCTCCGCCCAACTCGCCGACATCGGGGCCGCGCTGGTGGGCGCGGCGGCGCTGCTCGCCGTACCGAGCGCGCGCCGGCCCGCCGACGAGGCCGTGCGAACCTCCGTACTGAAGGGCGTACGCAGCGAGGATCTGGACGTCGAGGACGACCGCCGCGAAGTCGTCCGCGCCTACGCCCCGTACGCGCTGATCGTGGTGATCTTCTCCCTCGCCCAGATCCCGCCCGTCAAGGATCTGCTGGCCGAGGCGACGCGCTCCTTCGACTGGCCGTTCCTCGATGTCGCCGACTCGGAGGGGAAGCCGGTCGGGGCCAACGTCTTCTCGCTGCCCCTCATCTCGACCGGTGGCACGCTCGTCCTGTTGGCGGGGATCCTGACGGCCGGGGTGATCGGGCTCAAGGCGAAGGACGCGCTGAAGGAGTGGGCGGCCACGGTGAATGAACTGCGGTACGCGATCCTCACCGTCGTCTCCGTTCTGGCCCTCGCGTACGTCATGAACCTCTCCGGGCAGGCGGCCACCATCGGCCACTTCGTCGCCGCGGCGGGCGCCGGGCTGGCGTTCCTCTCGCCCGTGCTGGGGTGGTTCGGCGTCGCCGTCACAGGCTCCGACACCTCCGCCAACGCGCTCTTCGGCGCGCTCCAGGTCACGGCCGCACGCGAATCCGGCCTGTCACCCGAGCTGTTGGCGGCGGCGAACAGCTCCGGGGGTGTGCTCGGCAAGATGATCTCCCCGCAGAATCTGACGATCGCGTGCGCCGCGGTCGGCCTCGCGGGAAAGGAAGGCGACCTCCTGAGGAAGGTTCTGCCGTGGAGTCTCGGGCTGCTGCTGGTGATGTGCCTGATCGTGGTGGGCCAGAGCACCTTCGTACTCGGGTGGATGCTGCCGTAGAGGGTGTCCTTCGGATCTCGCCCGAGGCGCGGGCTATTTTGGGCTGACTGTCCAAAGAGACCTCAGGAGGGGTGGCCGTGGCCGACTTGGGCCAGATCGTGAAGGCGTACGACGTACGTGGCGTATATCCGGATCAGCTCGACGACCGGCTCGTCGAGCTTTTCGGAGCGGCCTTCGTAGAGGTCACGGGCGCCACGGCGATCGTCGTCGGTCACGACATGCGGCCCTCCTCGCCGCACCTGTCGGCGAGCTTCGCCAAGGGCGCCGTCCGGCGCGGCGCCGACGCCACGCTGATCGGGCTGTGCTCGACGGATCAGCTGTACTACGCGAGCGGGGCGCTGGACCTGCCGGGCGCGATGTTCACCGCGTCGCACAACCCGGCGCAGTACAACGGCATCAAGATGTGCCGCGCGGGCGCCGCGCCGGTGGGGCAGGACACCGGCCTGGCCGAGATCCGCGAACTGGTCGAGACCTGGCTGACGGAAGGACCCCCCGAGGACGCGGCGAAACCGGGAACGATCACACAGCGTGACACGTTGACCGATTACGCCGCGCATCTGCTGTCCCTGGTCGACCTCTCGGCGAACCGCCCGCTGAAGGTCGTGGTCGACGCGGGGAACGGCATGGGGGGCCACACCGTCCCCACGGTCTTCGCGGGGCTGGCCGTCGACCTGGTCCCGATGTACTTCGAGCTGGACGGCACGTTCCCCAACCACGAGGCCAACCCGCTCGATCCCCGCAACATCGTGGATCTCCAGGCGCGGGTGCTCTCCGAAGGCGCGGACCTGGGCCTGGCCTTCGACGGCGACGCGGACCGGTGCTTCGTCGTCGACGAACGGGGGAGGGGGGTGTCACCGTCGGCGATCACGGCCCTGGTCGCCGAGCGTGAACTCGCCAAGCACCCCGGCGGCACGGTGATCCACAACCTCATCACCTCCCTGTCCGTCCCCGAGGTCGTCAGGGAGCACGGCGGCAACCCGGTCCGTACGCGCGTCGGCCACTCCTTCATCAAGGCGGAGATGGCCCGCACCGGCGCGATCTTCGGCGGCGAACACTCGGCGCACTACTACTTCCGTGAGTTCTGGAACGCGGACACGGGCATGCTCGCCGCGCTCCACGTCCTGGCCGCGCTCGGCGGGCAGAGCGGCCCGCTGTCCGAACTCGTCGCCTCCTACGACCGGTACGCCGGCTCGGGCGAGATCAACTCCACGGTCGATGACCAGCAGGCCCGCCTGGCCGCCGTACGCAACGCCTTCGCCGACCGCGAGGACGTCACGTTCGACGACCTCGACGGCCTGACGGTGACCACCCCCGAGTGGTGGTTCAACCTCCGCGCCTCCAACACGGAACCGCTGCTGCGCCTCAACGTGGAGGCCCGTGACGAGCCGACGATGGCCAAGGTCAGAGACGAGACGCTGGCTCTGATCCGCTCCTGAGCGACGCTGGGGCCGGACCCCGGGGCCACCCCGGGGTCCGCCCCCAGCCCGATAACAGGAACGCGCCTCACCCCACCCCACGGCGGTACGCTGACGTGGCCCGACCCGCACCACCCCGCAGCGCACCACACCACCTCAGCTCGTTCGAAGGGACACCCACCACATGCCGCTCGAAGCCGGCCTCCTGGAGATCCTCGCCTGCCCGGCCTGCCACGCGTCGCTCAGCGACCGCACCGCGGCCGAGACCCCCGAGCTGATCTGCACCAGCAAGGACTGCGGCCTGGCCTACCCCGTCCGCGACGACATCCCCGTACTCCTCGTCGACGAGGCCCGCCGCCCCGCCTGAGAACAGCCGGCTCCGCAGGCCCGCGCAACGATCGGAGACCCACCCCGCCATGCTCGACGAGTCCTTGCTCGACGCGCCGGACGCGCTGGCCCGCGCCGACCACCGTGGGCTTCTCCTGGGTGCCGCCGAGGCCGGAGCACGCGTACGGACCGCCGTACGGCACGCCGCCGAAGCGGGCATAGGGCAGCTCAACCCGGAGGGCCGCCCCCGCGCCGTCCTGTTCGCGGGCTCCGGAACCGCCGCTCTCGGCGTCGCCGACCTGCTCGGCGCGCTCGCGGGTGCCGCCGCGCCGGTCACCCTGCTGCGCCCCACGGGCGTCGCTCCAGCGGCGGGCGCCCTGCGCTGGGCGCTCCCCGGCTGGGCCGGCTCCGTCGACCTGCTCCTGATCGCCACCACCGACGGCGGCGAACCCGGCCTCGCCCTCCTCGCCGAGCAGGCGTACCGCCGCGGCTGCACCGTCGTCGCCGTCGCCCCGCGCCAGTCCCCGCTCAGCGAGGCCGTCGGCGGCACACACGGGCTCGCCGTGCCCATGGCGCCCACACCGCAGGAGCAGTACGAGGAGATCCAGGCCGCCAGCCCGGGTGCCCTCTGGGCGCTGTTCACCCCCCTTCTCTCGCTTCTCGACCGCGTCGGGCTTCTCACCGCCCCCGCGGAGACCCTTCAACTCGTCGCAGACCGCCTCGACAGCACGGCCGAACGCTGCGGCCCGGCCATCGCGACGTACAGCAACCCGGCCAAGACCCTCGCCGCCGAACTCGCGGACGACCTCCCGCTGATCTGGACGGAAGGCACGGTCGCCGCACCCGCCGGGCGCCGCTTCGCCGCCGTACTCGCCGAGTTGTCCGGCCGCCCCGCACTCGCGGCCGAACTGCCCGGCGCCCTGCCCGCCCACGGCCTCCTCCTGGGCGGCGACTTCGCCGGCGGCGCAGCCGACCCGGACGACTTCTTCCGCGACCGCGTCGAGGAGCCCCAGGCGCTGCGCTCCCGTGTTGTGCTGCTCCGCGACCGGCCTGTCGGCGGACTGACCGCGGCCCCCGCCGCCCGTGAACTCGCCATCAGCCATGACACGGCCATCAGCGAGCTGGAGCCACAGGAGGGCAGCGAACTCGAAGCCCTCGCGGAACTCGTGGCGGTCACCGACTTCACCGCCGTCTACCTGGCCCTGGCCTCAGGCAACCGCGAATGACCCCGACCGGCTTCGGCCACGGCGGCCGACCCGCGCACTGAACGCCCCTCCCACACACCGGACTTCAGCCGTTCCGCACCTGTGTTCCTCACCCCTGTCCCGAACTCGTCACCACACTTCTCCCGTACGTCCGTCCCGCGACAAGGAAGCACCCATGGACCGCCTCTCCAATACCGTGCGCCCCTACGCCTGGGGCTCCACGACCGCCATCCCGGAGCTGCTCGGCACCGCCCCCACCGGCGAGCCCCAAGCCGAGATGTGGATGGGTGCCCACCCGGGGGCCCCGTCCCGTGTCAACCGCACCACCACCCCCCTCGATCACCCGCTCTCCGACCTCATCGCAGCCGACCCCGAGGCGGAACTCGGCGCCCCCACCGTCAAGAAATTCGGCCCACGCCTCCCCTTCCTCCTCAAAATCCTCGCCGCGGGCGCACCTCTCTCCCTCCAGGTCCACCCCAACCTCGCCCAGGCGAAGGAGGGTTACGAAGCGGAGGAGCGCCAGGGCGTCCCCATCGACGCGCCGCACCGCAACTACAAGGACGCCAACCACAAGCCCGAACTGATCTGCGCCCTCACCCCCTTCGACGGCCTCTGCGGCTTCCGCGACCCGGCCGAGACCGCGGACCTCCTCGCACGGCTGGACGTCGACTCACTCAAGCCGTACGTGGACCTCCTGCACGCACACCCCGAGGAAGCCGCGCTGCGCGAAGTCCTCACCGCCGTGCTGACCGCCGACCCCGACGAGATGTCCCACACTGTTCATTCCTCGGCCGAAGCGGCGGCACGCCTCGGCGGCGAGTACTCGCCATACGCGTCGCTCGCCCACCACTACCCCGGCGACCCGGGCGTCATCGCCGCGATGCTGCTCAACCGCGTACAACTCCAGCCCGGCGAAGGCCTCTTCCTCGGCGCCGGCGTCCCGCACGCGTATCTGAACGGCCTGGGCGTCGAGATCATGGCCAACTCCGACAACGTCCTGCGCTGCGGCCTCACACCCAAACACGTCGACGTGCCGGAACTGCTCCGCGTCGTGCGCTTCGAGGCGACCGAACCCGCCGTACTCCGCCCCGAGGCGTCACCGGCCGGCGAGGAGCTGTACGACACCCCGATCGACGAGTTCCGGCTGTCCCGCTACACGCTGGCCCCCGGTGCGGCACCCCGCGAACTCACCGCGGCCACCCCGCAGATCCTCCTCTGCACCGAAGGCACCCCGCGCGCCAACGACCTCGACCTGGCGCCGGGCGGTTCGGTCTTCGTCCCCGCGGGCGAAAAGACCGAACTGACCGGTACGGGCACGGTCTTCCGGGCCACCGTCATCGCCTGAACCACCGCTTGGGGGTACGGTCCGCTTCCGCTGCTGCAACAATGTCCCGCCGTACGGCGGCGCCAGGGCCGCAGACCGATGAAGGGACCCACCCCACCCATGAGCGCGTCAGGCGGAACCAAGGCGATCGTGGCGGCACTCGCCGCCAACCTCGCGATCGCAGTAGCCAAGTTCGTGGCGTTCCTCTTCAGCGGTTCGTCGTCGATGCTCGCCGAGAGCGTGCACTCCCTCGCCGACTCGGGCAACCAGGGGCTGCTGCTCCTCGGCGGCAAGAGGGCCAAGCGCGAGGCGACCCCGGAACACCCCTTCGGCTACGGCCGGGAGCGCTACATCTACGCGTTCCTCGTCTCCATCGTGCTCTTCTCCGTCGGTGGCATGTTCGCCATCTACGAGGGCTACGAGAAGATCAAGCACCCGCACGCGATCGAGGCCTGGTACTGGCCCGTCGGCGTCCTGGTGTTCGCGATCATCGTCGAGTCGATCTCGTTCCGTACGGCCATCGTCGAGTCCAACGCGACGCGCGGCAAGCGCTCCTGGAAGGAGTTCATCCGCCACTCCAAGGCACCCGAGCTCCCGGTCGTCCTCCTTGAGGACCTGGGCGCCCTTGTCGGTCTGGTCCTGGCGCTCGTGGGCGTGAGCCTGGCGCTCGGCACGGGCAACGGCGTGTGGGACGGCATCGGCACCCTCTGCATCGGCGTCCTGTTGATCGTGATCGCGATCGTCCTGGCGGCCGAGACGAAGTCCCTGTTGCTCGGCGAGGCCGCCGGTCTCGAGGACGTGGAGAAGATCAAGGCCGCGATGGTCGACGGCGACGTCGTCACCGGCATCATCCACATGCGCACGCTCCACCTCGGCCCCGAGGAACTGCTGGTGGCAGCCAAGATCGCGGTCGAACACGACGACACGGCTGCCGAGGTCGCGCACGCCATCAACGCGGCCGAGAACCGGATCCGCGAGGCGGTCCCGATCGCCCGTGTGATCTACCTGGAGCCGGACATCTACAGCGCGGCGGCAGCGGCCACGGGCACCAACCCCGCGAAATCGCCGGGCGCCACCGAGACCGAGCCGGCCACCGAGGCCGACACCGACAACTGACCAGCTCATCGCATCCGTAAGGAGGCCCCGGCGCACCCCGCGCCGGGGCCTCCTCGCTCGCCGGAGCGAGGGATCCAACCCCGGTGGGCTGTAAGGCGCTGGGCCGATCGGTGTAGATTCGTCAGCAGAGCCAGACGTCGCTGCTGATGGCGGTCGGGCGGTCTGCGGCGCGGACCGGCCGAGGGAGAGAGGGCCTCCGACGGACTGCGTTGCGTACGTCCGGGCATTCGTATGCCCGCCGCCGCACAGTCAGCCGTACCCACCCTCGACCCCTTCACGAGGAGCAGCTCGCTATGACCACTGTCGCCAACCGACAGGACTTCAAGGTCGCCGATCTCTCGCTTGCCGAGTTCGGCCGCAAGGAGATCACCCTCGCCGAGCACGAGATGCCCGGTCTGATGTCGATCCGCAAGGAGTACGCCGAGGCGCAGCCCCTCGCGGGCTCCCGCATCACCGGCTCCCTGCACATGACGGTCCAGACCGCCGTCCTCATCGAGACGCTGGTCGCGCTCGGCGCCGACGTCCGCTGGGCGTCCTGCAACATCTTCTCGACCCAGGACCACGCCGCCGCCGCGATCGCCGTCGGCCCCAACGGCACCCCGGACGACCCGCAGGGCGTCCCCGTCTTCGCCTGGAAGGGCGAGACGCTCGAAGAGTACTGGTGGTGCACGGAGCAGGCCCTGACCTGGCCGGGCGTCTCCACCGCCGGCCCGAACATGATCCTGGACGACGGTGGCGACGCCACCCTGCTCGTCCACAAGGGCGTCGAGTTCGAGAAGGCCGGCGCGGCTCCGGACCCGGCCACGGCGGACAGCGAGGAGTACGGCTACATCCTGCGTCTGCTCAACCGCACCCTCACCGAGAATCCGCAGAAGTGGACCCTCCTGGCGTCCGAGATCCGCGGCGTCACCGAAGAGACCACCACCGGTGTCCACCGTCTCTACGAGATGCACCGCGACGGCACCCTCCTCTTCCCGGCGATCAACGTGAACGACGCCGTGACCAAGTCGAAGTTCGACAACAAGTACGGCTGCCGCCACTCCCTGATCGACGGCATCAACCGCGCCACCGACGTACTCATCGGCGGCAAGGTCGCCGTCGTCTTCGGCTACGGCGACGTCGGCAAGGGCTGCGCGGAGTCCCTGCGCGGCCAGGGCGCCCGCGTGATCATCACCGAGATCGACCCGATCTGCGCGCTCCAGGCGGCGATGGACGGCTACCAGGTCTCGACGCTGGACGACGTCGTCGGCATCGCCGACATCTTCGTCACCACGACGGGCAACAAGGACATCATCATGGCCTCCGACATGGCCAAGATGAAGCACCAGGCGATCGTCGGGAACATCGGCCACTTCGACAACGAGATCGACATGGCCGGTCTCGCGAAGACCCCGGGCATCGTCAAGGACGAGGTCAAGCCGCAGGTCCACACCTGGACCTTCCCCGACGGCAAGACGCTGATCGTGCTGTCCGAGGGCCGCCTGCTGAACCTCGGCAACGCGACCGGTCACCCCTCCTTCGTGATGTCCAACTCGTTCGCGGACCAGACCCTGGCCCAGATCGAGCTCTTCACCAAGCCGGAGGAGTACCCGACCAACGTCTACGTGCTGCCCAAGCACCTCGACGAGAAGGTCGCCCGCCTCCACCTCGACGCGCTCGGCGTGAAGCTCACGACGCTCCGTCCCGAGCAGGCCGCGTACATCGGCGTGAAGGTCGAAGGCCCGTACAAGCCCGACCAGTACCGCTACTGACCCACGAACACCCGCCGCTGACATTCAGCGGTACGGGCAGGCCCCCACACCCCCGTGTTGGGGGCCTGCCCCGCTCTTCGACCCCTGGTCCCAAAGGTTTTAGGTCCAGGCGGTCCGTGCTTCGCGGGCGGTACTCCGTGCGGTCTCACGGCACGACCCCCGAGGACACCGAAGGACTCCCGCACATGCCCCGTGGCCGCTACTCACTCCACGACCCGCACGACCACACCCCCCTGGGTGAAGAACACTTCCACTGCGCGCCGGGCCCCTCCGGCTGGCGCTATGTCTCCCAGGTCACCGCGCCCTCCGGTGACCACGCCGGCTCCGTCGACCTCACCCTCGACGAGCTCGGCCGCCCTATCAGGCTCGAACTGCACGCCGCGAGCTGGCGGGTCCGCGCCGCCGCGCTCGAAGGCGTCACCTGGGTCCGCACCGACCCCACCGGCACCGAGGCCACCGAAGGCAATGTCCGCGCCCACGCCTTCACCGGTACATCTCCCGCGTTTCTCATCGCGATCACCCGCCTTCTCCGCCTCACTCCCGCTTCCCCCGAGACCCGAGTCCGTCTGGTGGCTTTCACCGACCCGGTCCTCGCGCCCCGTACCGTCGACCAGTCCTGGGCGCTACGGAGAAGTGAAGCGCATGCCACTGACAATGGACCCCTGACCGTGGACGAGTACCAGGTCAGCGGACTGGACACCGGTGAGCAGCACAGCGTCCACATCAGCGGGGACGTGGTCCTCGCGGCGCCGGGCATCGAACTCGAAGACCTCGAAACCCCACCGTCGGCCCTGCCCTGACACCACCTAGGCGGGCGGCGCGAACCCGGATGCCGGGGGAGCGGTCACGTCCTGCGGCGCGTCCCGCGATACCGCGTCGGGCTGCCCCACCACGTGCGGACGCGGCTGCGGGGGCCGCGCCACCGGCGCGGGCCCGCCGACGGGGCCGACCGTGGCGGCGGCGGCAGCCGCAGAGCCGAAGGCCCGCCGCGAGTCCCGGGCCTGCCGCTCGTTCACCACAGCCGCCAGATACGCCGCCGGCGGCACACCGGGCGGCAGTGGCACGCCCGTGCACGCCGCCAGATCATCCGCCAGCCGCTGCGACATCGACCAGCCGACACCGGCGTCGAGCTGCCCCATCCGCGTCAGGTACTGCCGTACGGCCAGCCACAGATCGTCGGGCACCGAGGACAGGTCCAGCTCGGAGAACCGGCCGACGAGCCATGGCGGCGGAGGCGGCACAGGACGGCCCCGATCAGTGGGCACCCGCTCACGTACGACCAACGTCCCCGCGAACAGATCCCCCACGCGCCGCCCACGCGCGGATACGAGCGAAGCGACGCACGCGATCACGCCGAACGACATCAGCAGCTCCACCACACCCATCGCTCCGCGCACCAGCGCGTGACGGAAGCGAATGGGCCCGCCGTCGTCACGCACCACCCGCAGCCCGCACGCCAGCTTCCCCAACGACCGCCCATGGCTGAGGGTTTCCACCGCGATCGGCACACCCACCGGTATGAGCAGGAAGCTCGCGACCGCCAGCGCCGCGACAGCGGCAGTGTCCAGCGAATCCGTCGCGATGGTGAGAACGATCGAGACCACGATGTACGCGGCCCACACCACCACCAGGTCGATGACGACGGCCAAGGCCCGACTCGGCAGCTTCGCGGGACGCAGCCCCAATACGACCGCGTCGCCCGTCACAAGCTCGTTCACCGATGCCACCCTTCGCCGACCTTCTCTGCCCCCGGACCGCTCAGTCTGCCAAGCTGGCCTGCAACGTGCCGCAGTAGTACGGACCGTACGCACCCAGTGCCTGGAGCAGCAGCCGACCATGGATCTCGACGTCTTCGTGACGGCCCACCGACCCGAGTGGGACCGCCTGGACATTCTCCTGCGCCGTGGACGGCACCTCACCGGTGCCGAGGCGGACGAACTCGTCGCCCTCTACCAACGGACAGCCACCCATCTCTCGCTGATCCAGTCCAGCGCACCGGATCCCATGCTCATCGCACGCCTGACGCAACTGGTCGCGCGCGCCCGCTCGGTCGTCACGGGCACCCGCCGCGCCAGTTGGCGCGACGCGGCTCACTTCCTTACGGCAGGCTTCCCCGCCGCCGTGTACCGGGCACGGCACTGGTGGGTACCGACCGCGCTGCTCTCGGTGCTCGTCGCCGCGATCATCGGCTGGTGGATAGGCGCGCACCCCGAGGTCCAGTCGGCGATAGCGGCCCCCGAAGACCTCCGACAGATGACCCGCCCCGGCGGCGAGTACGAGACCTACTACTCAAGTCACCCGGCGGCCTCCTTCGCGGCCCAGGTATGGACGAACAACGCCCAGGCCGCCGCAATGTGCCTCGTCCTCGGCGCCTTCCTCTGCTTCCCAGTGATCTGGATCCTCTTCCTCAACATGCTCAACCTCGGCGTCGGCATCGGCCTGATGTCGTCCGCCGGCCGACTGGACACGTTCCTGGGCCTGGTCCTCCCTCACGGTCTGCTCGAACTGACAGCCGTGTTCGTCGCGGCGGGTACCGGCCTCCGTCTCGGCTGGACCTTGATCGACCCCGGCCCTTACACCCGCCGCACAGCACTCGCCCAACAGGGCCGAGCGGCCGTGGGCATGGCCATCGGCCTGGCGCTGATCCTCTTCGTGTCGGGCCTGATCGAGGGTTTCGTGACCCCGTCCGGCCTGCCCACCTGGGCGCGCATCGCGATCGGGATCTTCTTTGAACTGGCCTTCCTGGCGTATGTGTACGTGCTCGGCGGCCGAGCGGCCCGCGCAGGCGACACGGGCGACGTGGAGAGCGCCGACCAGAGCGCCCAACTGCCCACGGCAGCCTGATGTGCGTTGCGGGTCGCTGACCTGTTAGTCTCCTCTTCGCTCCACAGAGATTGCTGCCGATCGTTGACAGGGCCTGTGTGGGGAGGTAGATTTGAACGGTTGCCTCGAAGCTGGACAAGTTCGAGAGCGGCGGTTAATGTCTACTCAGCTCTGAGCGGGAATCGAATTTCCGCAGGGCTTTCCGATACATCATCCGAATCACAGCGGCCGATTTAGTTCGGCCCGGATGTTTCTGGTAATGTCGGGCTCGCCGAAAGGCAAAGGGCCAATCCAAAGGCCATCAGATCTCTTAATCGGGACTGTTTCTCCATGAGAAGCAAGAAGCGAAAAGAGTCTGATAGAGTCGGAAACGCAAGACAGCAACACAGCAAGAACCGAAGGGAAGCCCGGAGGAAAG
>NZ_MDCR01000068.1 GCF_001723055.1 Streptomyces niveus | reverse complement strand
CGGACCGGCTCAGGGCTCAGTACGTGACGGTGATCCGCCGCGCGGGCCCGTCCACCCGCGCCGTACCGCCGTAGGGGATGACCAGCTGCGGATCGGTGTGCCCGAAGTCCACGTCCAGGACGGCCATCGTCCCGGGGGCGTACGCGTCCAGCGCCCGCAGCACCGCCGCGCGCTGCTCGCGCGCGTAGAGCGCCGACTGCTCCGGGCTGTTGCGCCGCTCCAGGGACCAGGTCTTCGGCCGTCCCATCAGCAGCGCGGGGAAGCGCCGCAGCAGCCCGCGCTCGCCCATGTCCCCCAGCATCCGGAACACCTCGTCGGCGTCCGGGAGTTCCTCCGAGGTCTCCAGCAGCAGCACACAGCCGTCGTACGCGGAGAGGTCCTCCTGGATCTCCCGGCCCGCCGTGAGCAGCCCGGACAGGGTCTCCAGGTTTCCGCCCCACGTCCGGCCCTCCACCACCCGCTGCGGCCCGTGCAGCGTCCATCCCGTGCCCGGCCGGGTCTCGGGCTCGGAGCGGAAGGTCTCTGGGTCGGCCCAGTCGCGATCGGTGTCGCGGAAGCGGGTGGCGGGGGCCAGCTCAAACGGCCCCGGGGTGAAGAGCGCGGCGCGCAGCGACGCCTCCGTAAGAGGATCCATCGCGCCGGGCCGGCCCAGCTCACACATCACGCTGCCGCCGTGGAAGGCGACGATCCCGGTGTTCCAGAGGTACACCAGCAGATTGGTGTTGTCGCTCCAGCCGAAGAACGGCTTGGGGGACGCGCGGATCAACTCGCGGTCCAGCAGCGGCAGGACGGTGATCTGGTCGTCGCCGCCGATGCTCGCGATGACGGCCCTGATCGTCGGATCCGCGAAGGCGGCGTGGATGTCGTCGGCCCGCTCGCGCGGCGTCGACCCCATCCTGCGCGTCGTCGGATACTCCACCGGCACCAGACCGAAGTCCTTCTCCAGCCGGGTCAGGCCCAGTTCGTACGGAAGCGGGAGCAGGCCGGGAAGCCCGGACGAGGGGGAGAGTACGGCGATCCGGTCGCCGGGACGGGGCTTCGGGGGATATGTGGGCGGCTGCATACGGCGGAGCGTAATGAGCGCGCCGAGCCGGACGCAGCCGGTTTTTCCGCGCCCCGCCCGCCGGCTCGCCCGCTACCAGCCGCGCTCGCGCCAGGCGGGCAGCTGCGGGCGCTCGGCGCCGAGCGTGGTGTCGTCGCCGTGGCCCGGATAGACCCAGGTCTCGTCCGGCAGCCGGTCGAAGAGCTTCGTCTCGACGTCGTCGATCAGACTGGCGAAGGCCGCCGGGTCCTGGTGCGTGTTGCCCACGCCGCCGGGGAAGAGGCAGTCGCCGGTGAAGAGGTGCGGGTGGCCGTGCGGGTCGTCGTAGACCAGGGCGATCGAGCCCGGCGTGTGACCGACGAGACGGCGCGCGGTCAGCTCGATCCGGCCCACCCGGATCGTGTCGCCGTCCTCGACCGGCACCTCGGTCGGGACGGGGATCCCCTCGGCGTCGTACCGCCCCGCGTACGTCACGGCGCCGGTGGCGGCCACGATCTCGGCGAGCGCCTGCCAGTGGTCGCCGTGCCGGTGGGTGGTGACGACGGACGCGATGCCGTCGTCACCGATGAGCGTCAGCAGTGTCGCCGCGTCGTTGGCCGCGTCGATCAGCAGCTGCTGCCCGGTGGCCCGGCAGCGCAGCAGATAGGCGTTGTTGTTCATCGGGCCGACGGCGACCTTCGAGATCATCAGGTCGGTCAACTCGTGCACGTCGGCCGGTCCGTCGATCCTCACGGCTCCGCTGTATGTCATACGACTCAGCCTATAGCGGAGGCAGTACGGGCAGCGAAGAGTCCGACGTGCTGAGCGCCGACCCGTCCCGCCGGCCGGCGAGCCAGCCCATGAGGTCGGCGGCCGGGCCCGTGACGGCGGCCGGGGTGCCGTCGGCGCGGCCGGTGCGCCAGGTCCGTCCGTCGGGGGAGGTCAGGGCGAGCGGCGGTACGTCGGCGTGACCGGCGAAGCGCTCGGTCAGGAAGTCGGTCTCGCGGCCGACGAAATCGGCGGAGAGATCTTCGAGCTCCCGGCCGATGCCGAGGTCGACGTGGTGGAGCTCGACCTCGACGAGCCTGCGGAACGGGACCCGGGCCGCGACGTCCGTCACGCCGTTACGGAGCGCGACCGTGCGTGCCCAGTCGGCGGGGACCGCCGCCACCCGCCGGAAGCGCTCGGCCGTCGCGCGTACGTCGGCGGCCTGGACGTCCAGGGGGCGCGGGGCGTCCCGCTCGATGTCGCCGTCCCGGGTGGCGGCGTCCGGGTACATGGGCCGGCCTTCGAGCACATTGACGAGAGCGTCGGCGTTCCTGGCCAGATGAGCCAGTACATGACCACGGCTCCAGCCCGGCAGCCGTGACGGCTCGGCCACCGAGGCGTTGTCCAGTCGGGCGACCGCGGTGAGGAGCCGCTCGGTCGCTTCACGCAGGGATTCCAGGTCGCGCACGTGATCAAGCATGAGGCCGACGATAGCCGCACCACTCCTTCGGGTGAAGGAGGTCGCAAGCCGCCGTAATTCGAATGCGCGTGCTATAAGCTCGGCGGAGGCATCCTGGTAAGGAGCCCTCGCAGCCCGGTGGTCCAGTGACCCGGGTCATTCCGTCTGGCAGTCCATCGCTCTGGCGACCCCCATTACTCTGGAACGGGGGCTCCGCCCCTGCTTCTCTCTAGAAAGGTGCGGACCGGCGTGGCCGACCGTCTCATCGTCCGTGGCGCTCGCGAACACAATCTCAAGAACGTCTCGCTCGACCTCCCCCGTGACTCCCTGATCGTCTTCACCGGGCTCTCCGGGTCGGGCAAGTCCTCCCTCGCGTTCGACACGATCTTCGCCGAGGGACAGCGTCGCTATGTCGAGTCGCTGTCCTCCTACGCCCGGCAGTTCCTCGGTCAGATGGACAAGCCGGACGTCGACTTCATCGAGGGCCTCTCGCCGGCCGTCTCCATCGACCAGAAGTCCACCTCCCGCAACCCCCGCTCGACGGTCGGCACGATCACCGAGGTCTACGACTACCTCCGGCTGCTCTTCGCCCGTATCGGCAAGCCGCACTGCCCGGAGTGCGGCCGGCCGATCACCCGCCAGTCCCCGCAGGCCATCGTCGACAAGGTCCTGGAGCTGCCCGAGGGCAGCCGCTTCCAGGTGCTGTCGCCGCTGATCAGGGAGCGCAAGGGCGAGTTCGTCGATCTGTTCGCCGACCTCCAGACCAAGGGGTACAGCCGGGCGCGCGTCGACGGGCAGACCATCCAGCTGAGCGAGCCGCCGAAGCTCAAGAAGCAGGAGAAGCACACCATCGAGGTGGTCGTCGACCGTCTCACGGTGAAGGGCAGCGCCAAGCGCCGGCTGACCGACTCGGTCGAGACCGCGCTCGGGCTCTCCGGCGGCATGGTCGTGCTCGACTTCGTCGACCTCCCGGAGGACGACCCCGAGCGCGAGCGGATGTACTCGGAGCATCTGTACTGCCCGTACGACGACCTGTCGTTCGAGGAGCTGGAGCCCCGCTCCTTCTCCTTCAACTCGCCCTTCGGCGCCTGCCCCGACTGCACGGGCATCGGCACCCGCATGGAGGTCGACCCGGAGCTGATCGTCCCCGACGAGGAGAAGTCGCTGGACGAGGGCGCCATCCACCCCTGGTCGCACGGTCACACACGGGAGTACTTCGGCCGGCTCATCGGCGGACTGGCCGAGTCCGTCGGCTTCCGTACGGACATCGCGTGGGCCGGACTGCCGCAGCGTGCCAAGAAGGCCCTGCTGTACGGGCACAAGACCCAGGTCGAGGTGCGGTACAGGAACAGGTACGGCCGCGAGCGGGCATACACCACCCCCTCCTTCGAAGGCGCGGTCTCCTTCGTCAAGCGGCGGCACTCCGAGGCGGAGAGCGACACCAGCAGGGAGCGCTTCGAGGGCTACATGCGCGAGGTGCCCTGCCCGACGTGTCACGGCACCCGTCTCAAGCCGCTCGTCCTCGCGGTCACGGTCATGGACAGGTCCATCGCCGACATCTCCGCGATGTCGATCAGCGAGTGCGCCGACTTCCTCGGCGAGATGACGCTGAACGCCCGGGACAAGCAGATCGCCGAGCGCGTCCTGAAGGAGGTCAACGAGCGGCTGAGGTTCCTGGTCGACGTCGGCCTGGACTATCTCTCGCTCAACCGCGCGGCCGGCACCCTCTCCGGCGGTGAGGCGCAGCGCATCCGGCTCGCCACCCAGATCGGCTCCGGACTGGTCGGCGTCCTCTACGTGCTGGACGAGCCGTCCATCGGCCTGCACCAGCGCGACAACCACCGGCTGATCGAGACCCTCATCCGGCTGCGCGACATGGGCAACACCCTGATCGTCGTGGAGCACGACGAGGACACCATCAAGGTCGCCGACTGGATCGTCGACATCGGCCCCGGCGCGGGCGAGCACGGCGGCAAGGTCGTCCACTCCGGCACGTTGAAGGAACTCCTGGACAACGAGGAGTCCATCACCGGGCGGTATCTGGCCCGCAAGAAGGCCATCCCGACACCGGACGTCCGCAGGCCGGTCGACCCCGGCCGCAAGCTCACGGTGCACGGCGCGCGGGAGAACAACCTGCGGGACATCGACGTGTCGTTCCCGCTCGGCCTGTTCACCGCCGTCACGGGCGTCTCCGGATCGGGCAAGTCGACCCTGGTCAACGACATCCTCTACACCCACCTGGCCCGCGAGCTGAACGGGGCGAAGTCGGTGCCGGGACGCCACACCCGGGTCGACGGGGACGACCAGGTCGACAAGGTCGTGCATGTCGACCAGTCGCCCATCGGCCGTACGCCCCGGTCCAACCCGGCGACGTACACCGGGGTGTTCGACCATGTGCGCAAGCTCTTCGCCGAGACGATGGAGGCGAAGGTCCGCGGCTATCTCCCCGGGCGCTTCTCCTTCAACGTCAAGGGCGGACGCTGTGAGAACTGCGCGGGCGACGGCACGATCAAGATCGAGATGAACTTCCTGCCGGACGTGTACGTGCCGTGCGAGGTCTGCCACGGCGCGCGCTACAACCGGGAGACCCTGGAGGTCCACTACAAGGGCAAGTCCATCGCCGAGGTGCTGGACATGCCCATCGAGGAGGGGCTCGACTTCTTCGAGGCCGTCCCGACGATCTCGCGCCACCTCAAGACGCTCAACGAGGTGGGCCTGGGCTATGTACGGCTCGGACAGTCCGCGCCGACCCTCTCCGGCGGCGAGGCGCAGCGTGTGAAGCTGGCCAGCGAGCTCCAGAAGCGGTCCACGGGCCGCACGGTGTACGTGCTGGACGAGCCCACCACCGGGCTGCACTTCGACGACATCAGCAAGCTGATCAACGTGCTGTCGGGGCTGGTCGACAAGGGCAACACGGTGATCGTCATCGAGCACAACCTGGACGTCATCAAGACGGCCGACTGGGTCGTCGACATGGGTCCCGAGGGTGGCAACGGCGGCGGGCTCGTCGTCGCCGAGGGCACACCGGAGGAGGTGGCCGGGGTCGCGACCAGCCACACCGGGAAGTTCCTGCGGGAGATCCTCGACGCGGAGCGGATCAGCGACGCCACTCCCTCGGGCCGGACGAAGTCACCGGCCCGTAAGACGGCGGCGAAGACCGCGACGAAGACGGCGGCCAAGGCAACGGCGACGGCCTCGGGGAAGAAGACCGTCACGAAGAAGGCCGCCACGAAGTCGGCCGCGCGCTCCCGTAAGTCCTGACATCTGTTCGGCCGATGCGTCCCCCGGGGCGCCTCGGCCGAACGTATGCGCGGGATCTGGGTCAGAATGGTCACCTTCCATCAATCGGCAGGATGAGAGATGAAGGTGTCCGAGCAGCAGCGTGGCGACAGCGCTTCCGTCGCCCGGATCATGGCAGAGGTCCTCGGAGCCGACGAGTTGAAGCCCTCCGACAGCTTCTACGACTTCGGCGGCACATCCCTCCAAGCGGTACGCATATGCACCCGGGTCAAGAGAGAGCTGGGCATCAGGGTCTCTCCCGACACGGTCTTCGACAGCGAGACGGTCGCCGACTTCCAAGCCGCCGTGATCGCGCACGGCGAAGCCGTCTGACGGGGACGGAGACCGACTTCCCATGTCCCGCATGTCCCCCATGCCGCGCACGCCCGACGCGCGGCTCATTCACGAGGCCGTCGCGCGGCAGGCCCGGCTCCGGCCGGACGCCACCGCACTCGTCTTCGCGGGCCGGCGCGTCAGCTACCGGACGCTCGACCTGGCGGCGGAGGCGTACGCCGCGCGGCTCGGCCGGCTGGGTGTCGGCCCCGGGCGGCGCATACCCGTACTGCTGCCCCGGTCGCCCCAACTGGTGGCCGTGCTCCTCGCCGTACTCAAACGCGGCGCCGCCTACGCGGCGCTGGATCCGAAGCTGCCCGCCGACCGGCTGCGGACCGTGCTCGACATGCTCGCGCCGCCGGTCGTCGTGGGCCCGTCGGGGGCACAGGGCGTCGACGGCCGCGCCGTATGGGCGCCGCCCGCCGAGGAGTTGAGCGAGGCCGCCGGACGGGCCCCCGACACCGGCTGCCCGCATGACACGGCTGACACACCGGAGCGGGACGGGGCGGAAGCGGTGGACGGGGCGGCGCCGGCCACCGTGTTCTTCACCTCCGGCACCACCGGCACCCCCAAGGGCGTGCTCTCACCGCACCGGGCCACCACCCGGCTCTTCGGCCCGGACAGCTTCGCCGACTTCGGCCCCGGCCGGGTGATGCCCCAGGCCGCCCCCGTCTCCTGGGACGCGCTCACCCTCGAACTGTGGAGCATGCTGACCACCGGCGGCACGGTCGTGCTCGTCGACGGCGACTACTTCCTCCCCGACGACCTGGCCGAACTCGTCGAATCCACCGGCCTGGACACCGTCTGGCTCACCGCCGCCCTCTTCAACCTCTTCGTGGACGAGGACCCCGACTGCTTCACCGGACTGCGCCAGGTCTTCACCGGCGGCGAGCGGCTCTCCGCCCCGCACGTCCGCGCCTTCCTCGCCCGCCACCCGGGGATCACGCTGCTCAACGGTTACGGCCCCGTCGAGTGCTGCGTCTTCGTCACGACCCACCGGATCCGACCGGCCGACTGCGAGGCCGAGTACGGCATCCCGCTCGGCACACCGGTCCCCGGCACCGCGATCCATGTCCTCGACGGCGACACCGAGGTGCCGCCAGGCGCGCTCGGCGAGATCTGTGTCTCCGGGGCGGGACTGGCCGACGGCTACCTCGGCAACGAGCGTGCCACGGGGATGAGTTTCACCACATTCGACAGCCCCGGCACCGGCCCCACCCGGATCTACCGCACCGGCGATCTCGGCCGGCTGGACAGCGACGGCACCCTGCACTTCCACGGCCGCGCCGACCGGCAGATCAAGATCTCCGGGCACCGCGTCGAGCCCGCCGAGACGGAGGCCGCGGCCCTGCGCCTGCCGGGAGTCCGGGAGTGCGCCGTGCTTCCCGTGGCCGGTGAGAGCGGTGCGTACGAACGGCTCGCGCTGTTCTACACCGCCCAGCCGCTCGACGGGACCGGCGGCACCGAAGCCGTCGGCGGTACGGCCGGCGGCACCGCCGACAGCACGGCGGACGACGCCGTGCCGGAGCCCGACACCGTACGGAAATCGCTCGCCGCCGTACTGCCGCGCGCCCAGGTGCCCGACGAGGTCCGGCGGCTCAGGTCCTTCCCCAGGACCCCCAACGGAAAGATCGACACCGTCGCCCTGTTGGACCCGGCGGGCCGATAGACGCATGATCGGTGTCTGAATATCGCCGCACCGGCCTCAGCCGCCACCCCCCAGAGGTCCGTCCCAGTCGTTCGCACCACGAAGCGAGAAGCGATGGAACCGCGTACCTACCCGATGTCGTTCGAGCAGGAGTCGATCTGGCTCAACGACCAGTATCAGCAGGGCACCTCGCGCTATGTGGAGTCGTGGGTCCACCGACTGCGCGGACGCCTCGACATCGTTGCCGTCGAAGCGGCGCTGTCCGGCATCGTGGCCCGGCACGAGGCGCTGCGCAGCCGACTGGTGCTGGTGGACGGCGCTCCCCGGCAGATCGTCCTTCCGCCGATGCGGGTCCCGCTCGACGTACGGAGCGTCACGGCGGCCGAGCGCGAGAAGGCGCTCAGGGACGCCGTGACCCGGCAGCCGGACCTCGCCGAACCGCCGCTGCTGAAGGCCACGTTGCTGGTGACGGGCGACGCCGCGCGGGAGCCGGACGGGGAGTTTGTACTCGCCGTCGCGATCCACCACGCCGTGATAGACGGCTGGTGCTTCAGCCTGCTCGACCAGGAGTTCGGCGAGCTGTACCGCGCCGAGGTGGAGCACCGGGCCCCCCGGCTGCCCGAACTGCCCGTTCAGTCGGGGCCGTACGCCCAGCGCCAGCGGAGCACCGACGGCGCCGACCGCGCACGGCTGGTCGAGCACTGGCGGGCCCAACTGGCCGGCGCCCCCGACGAGTCGTCCTTCCCGGCCGACCGCCCCCGCCCGCCGGTTCTCAGCCACCACGGCGGCCAGGTCGAGTTCCGCGTCGACGCCGCCACGGGCGCCCTGATACGCGGCCTCGCCGCCCGGCGGCGGACGACGCGCTTCGTGGTGCTCGCCGCCGCGCTGACCGCGCTGATCGGCCGGCACACCGGCCAGGACGACCTCGTCATCGGCACGCCGGTGTCGCGCCGCGACGAGCCGGAGACCGAGGATCTCATCGCCTGTCTCACGGACGTGCTGCCGCTGCGCGGACGGCCGCGCCACGACCGGTCGTTCACCGACCTGGTGGTGGAGATGAAGCACCAGGTCAGATCGACGGTCCGGCACAAGGACGTGCCGTACAGCCATCTGGTGCGCGAGTTGGGCGTCGAGCGCACACTGAGCCGGTTCCCGCTGTTCCAGGTGGTGTTCGCGGTGGACGACGCGCCCCCGTCGGCGCTGTCCCTGCCCGGCGTCGCCGCCGAGCGCTTCCAGGTGCACGGCGGGACGGCCAAGTACGACGTGTTCCTGCACCTGATGCCGGACGGGGACGGGTACCGCGGACTGTGGGAGTACTCCGCCGACCTCTTCGACCGTGCGACGGCCGAGCGCCTGGCCGCCCGCTTCGTCACGCTCCTCGCCGACGCGGTCGCCCGGCCCGAGACCGCGCTCGACGACCTGGCCGTCATGCCGGCCGACGAGGAACGGCGGATGCTCACCGAGTGGGCCCACGGCGCGCCGCCGCCCCCCGAAGTCCCGCTCGTGCACGAGGCGTTCGCGCGCTCGGCCCGGCTGACACCCCACGCGCCCGCCGTCGTCGCGCACGGGCGGACCCTGTCCTACGCGGAGCTGGACGCCGCCGCGGGGCGGGTCGCCGCGCTGCTCGTCGCGCGGGGCGCCGTACGCCGCCCCGTCGGCATCTGCGTGGAGCGCACGGCGGACCTGCCGGTGGCCGTCCTCGGGGTGCTGAAGGCGGGCGGCAGCTGTGTGCCGGTCGACCCGGAGCATCCGGCGGAGCGGATCGCGTTCACCGTGCGGGACAGCGGGATCGACGTCCTGCTCACCCAGCGCGGATGCCGGCCCGCCGAACTGCCCTCAGGTGTCGAGGCGGTGTTCCTCGACGACCTGTCGGAGACGCCGGGGGAGAACGGTGGCACCGGGCCCGTCGTCCCGGTGCGGTCCGACGATCTCGTGTACGTCATCTACACCTCGGGTTCGACGGGCCGGCCCAAGGGTGTCGCCATGGAACACGGCCCGCTCGCCAACCTGATCGACTGGCAGCGCCGCCGGTCGGCGACCGGGCCGGATCCGAAAGAGGGGGCGCGCACGCTTCAGTTCGCGCCGCTGGGTTTCGACGTCGCGTTCCAGGAGATCTTCGCCACCTGGGCGGCGGGAGGCGCGCTCGTCCTCGTGGACGAACAGGTCCGCAGAGACCCGCACCAACTGCTCGGCCTGATCGCGTCGGAGCGGATCGAGCGGCTGTTCCTGCCGTTCGTCGCGTTGCAGCAACTGGTGGAGTACGCGTGCGCCACCGGCCGGCGCTGCGACTCTCTCAAAGAGGTCCTCACGGCGGGCGAACAGCTCCATGTCACGCCCGCCCTGCGGCAGTTCTTCGGCTCGCTCACCGCGGCCACGCTGGAGAACCAGTACGGCCCCTCCGAGACCCACGTCGTGACGGCGGAGCGGCTCGGCCCCGACCCGGCCGCCTGGCCCGAACTGCCGTGCATCGGACGCCCCGTCGACGGCGCCACCGTCCTGCTGCTGGACGAGCGGCAGCGGCCCGTGCCGGCGGGCGCCGTGGGGGAGATCTGCGTCGGCGGGCCGGTGATCGCGCGCGGCTACGCGGGACGTCCGGCGCTGACGGCCGAGAAGTTCGTGCCCGGCGCCCTTCCCGGCGCCCTTCCCCGGACGGGCACGGGCACGGGCCCCGGCACACGACCGGGAAGTCGCTTCTACCGCACCGGCGACCTCGCCCGGCTGCTCCCCGACGGCCGGATCCAGTACATCGGCCGGAGCGACGGCCAGGTCAAGATCAGGGGTCACCGGGTGGAGACCGGCGAGGTCGAGGCCGCCGTACGCGCCCAGCCCGGCGTGGCCGACGCGGTGGTCGTCGCCCAGGACCTCGGCCCGGGGAGGGGGAAGCGGCTCCTCGCCTTCTACGTCGCCGGCGACCCGGACACGGCCGGCCCCGACGAGATACGGCGGCGGCTGCGCGCCCGGCTGCCCGGCCCGCTGGTCCCGGCCCGCTGTCTGCCGGTCGACCGCTTCCCGCTCACGTCGAGCGGCAAGGCCGACCGCGCCGCACTCGCCGCGCGGACAGGACACGTCGCGTGGGACGACGAGCCGGCCGCCGACGGCCCCCGTACCGCCACCCAGGAGCGGATCGCCCACCTGTGGTCGGCCCTGCTCGGCCCCGGCACCATCGGCACGCACGACGACTTCTTCGCGCTCGGCGGCGACTCCCTGCTGGCCACCCGCCTCGTCCTCGCGCTCCGCGAGGAGCTGGACGTGACGCTGCCGCTCCGCTCGGTCTTCACCTCACCGACCGTCGCGGGCCTCGCCGCACTGGTGGACGCCGCCTCCGTAGGAGGACGTACCGAAGCCGTCCCCGACCTCACCGACGACATCCGGCTCGCCGCCGACATCGTTGCCTCCGACGACGTCCGCACCGTCGTCACCGACCCGCGCCACGTCCTGCTCACCGGAGCGACCGGCTTTCTCGGCGCCTTCCTACTGAGGGAGCTGCTGCGCCGGACCGACGCCACCGTCCACTGCCTGGTACGCGGCAGCGACCGGCTGAACGCCGAGAAACGACTGCGCGCGGCCCTGGACTCGTACGGCCTCACGGACCCGTCCACCGACCACCGTGTCACCGTCGTCACGGGTGATCTGGCGCGGCCACGGCTGGGCCTCTCGGCGGCCGGCTTCGACCGGCTCGCCCGCACCGTCGACGCCGTCTACCACTGCGGAGCCGCCGTCAATCTGGTGTTCTCCTACGAGCAGTTGAGGGACGCCAACGTGTACGGCACGCAGGAGATCCTGCGGCTGGCCGCCCTGCACCGCACCGTGCCCGTCCACCACATCTCCACCGTCGGCGTGTACGGAGGCGGCGCGGCCGAGAGCGCGGCCGAGAACGCGTACGGCGCCGGCGAGGGGCCACCGGCCCGCCCCGTACGCCCGCAGGACCCGACCGGTCCCTTCACCGCGCTCGAACACGGCTACACGCGCAGCAAGTGGGCCGCGGAGCGGCTCGCCGAGGCCGCGCGCGCCCGCGGGCTGCCCGTCTCCGTCTACCGGCCCACCCGGATCACCGGCGAGTCCACCACCGGCGTCTGCCAGACGGACGACTTCATGTGGCTGCTGCTGAAGGGCTGCCTCCAGGCGGGCGTCGCCCCCTCCGGCATCGACGCGGCCTTCGATCTCGTGCCCGTGGACTACGTCAGCGCCGCCGTCGTGGAGCTCTCCCGCCAACCCCGGTCGGCGGGGCGGACGTTCCATCTCGCGGGGGAGCGCACGCTGCGCATGGACACCGCCGTGGCCCGCCTGCGGGCACTCGGCCACCCCCTCAGGGACGTCCCGGCCGCCGACTGGCTCGCCGCCACCGAGGCGGACCCCGGCAACGCCGCCTTCCCGCTGCTCACCGCCATGGCCGCCGAGACGCGCGGCGGGGGCTCGGAGGGGAGTGTGATCTTCGACGCCCGGGAGACCCGGCGTGCGCTGGAGGGCACCGGGATCGGCTGCCCCGACATCGACGAGGCGCTCTTCCGTACCTATGTCGAGTACTTCACCCGCACGGGGTTCCTGCCGCCGCCCTCCGGCGCGGGGGGTGAGCGCCGCTCACGACTCCCGGCGAAGACGCCGAAATCGCCACCGGTAGGGTCGAACGCAGCGCCAGCCGTCTGACCAGTGGAGACACCATGCCCGCCCGGCCCACCCCCCGTCGTACCGTCCTGAAGGGCGTCGCACTCGCCGGTGCGGCCGGTGCGGGTCTGGCCGCCTGCTCCACCGAGTCCAAGCTGGGCCACGCCGAGGAGCCGACCCCGACCGCCCCCGTCGACCTCGGCGCGGCCGACGCGGTGCCCGTCGGCGGTGTGAAGCTCTACCGCGAGCAGCGTCTGGTGGTGAGCTGTCCCGCCGAGGGCCAGTACAAGGCCTTCAGCGCGCAGTGCACCCACGCGGGCTGTGTGCTGGACAAGGTGGAGGGCACCGAGGGCAACTGTCCCTGCCACGGCAGCCGGTTCGACTGCACGACGGGCAAGGCGACGAAGGGCCCGGCGACGGTGCCGCTGCCCGAGGTGCCGATCAGCGCGAAGGACGGCCGGCTCGTCGCGGGACCCGGCGCCTGAGCGCACCTGACACGGCCACACTGTCGGTGCCCGCAAGTAGGGTGGAGACATGGCCGACCCCTCCAGCTACCGCCCCAAGCCGGGACAGATCCCCGACTCCCCGGGGGTCTACAAATTCCGCGACGATCACCGCCGGGTGATCTACGTCGGGAAGGCCAAAAGCCTGCGCCCCCGGCTCTCCAGCTACTTCCAGGACCTCGCGAATCTCCACCCGCGCACCCGCACGATGGTCACCACCGCGGCCTCCGTCGAGTGGACCGTCGTCTCCACCGAGGTCGAGGCGCTCCAGCTGGAGTACTCCTGGATCAAGGAGTACGACCCCCGTTTCAACGTCAAGTACCGCGACGACAAGAGCTATCCGTATCTCGCGGTCACGCTGAACGAGGAATTCCCCCGTGTGCAGGTCATGCGCGGCGCCAAGAAGAAGGGCGTGCGCTACTTCGGTCCGTACGGCCACGCGTGGGCCATCCGCGAGACCGTCGACCTGATGCTCCGTGTGTTTCCCGTACGCACCTGCTCCGCCGGGGTGTTCAAGAACGCGGAGCGCACCGGCCGCCCCTGCCTCCTCGGCTACATCGGCAAGTGCTCGGCGCCCTGCGTCGGCCGCGTCACACCCGACGAGCACCGCGAACTGGCCGAGGAGTTCTGCGACTTCATGGCCGGCCGCACCGGCGCGTACATCCGCCGGCTGGAGCGGCGGATGACGGACGCCGCCGAGGAGATGGAGTACGAGAGGGCGGGCCGGCTGCGCGACGACATAGGGGCGCTGCGCCGGGCGATGGAGAAGAGCGCCGTCGTCCTCGCCGACGCCACCGACGCCGACCTGATCGCCGTCGCCGAGGACGAGCTGGAGGCGGCCGTCCAGATCTTCCACGTCCGGGGCGGACGGGTCCGCGGCCAGCGCGGCTGGGTCACGGACAAGGTCGAGGAGGTCGACACGGCGGGCCTGGTCGAGGACGCGCTCCAGCAGTTGTACGGGGAGGAGAGCGGCGACTCGGTTCCCAAGGAGGTGCTCGTCCCCGCCCTGCCGGAGGACCAGGTGGCGACCGACGCGCTCGCCCAGTGGCTGAGCGAGCGCCGGGGCTCGCAGGTCTCGCTGCGCGTCCCGCAGCGCGGCGACAAGAAGGACCTGATGGCGACGGTGGGCCGCAACGCCCAGCAGTCCCTGGTCCTGCACAAGACGAAGCGCGCCAGCGACCTGACGACACGCTCGCGCGCCCTGGAGGAGATCGCGCAGGCGCTCGGCCTGGACAGTGTGCCGCTGCGCATCGAGTGCTTCGACATCTCGCACCTCCAGGGTGACGACGTCGTCGCATCGATGGTCGTCTTCGAGGACGGCCTGGCCCGCAAGAGCGAGTACCGCCGCTTCCAGATCAAGGGCTTCGAGGGCCAGGACGACGTCCGCTCCATGCACGAGGTGATCGGCCGGCGCTTCAAGCGCTACCTGGCCGAGAAGGAGCGCACGGGGGAGTGGACGGAGGAGAACGAGGGCTCCGCCACGCCCGGCGAGAACGGCGAGAACGGCGAGAACGGGCAGAACGCCGACGACGCGGCCGACGACACGACCGGCCAGATCCCGGCCGCCCCCGGTGAGAACGGGCCCGCCGGCCCCTTCGGTCCGTCGTCTCTCAAGGAGGACGACGGCCGGCCCAAGCGCTTCGCGTACCCCCCGCAACTGGTCGTGGTCGACGGCGGCCGGCCCCAGGTGGCCGCGGCCAAGCGGGCCATGGACGAGCTGGGCATCGACGACGTCGCCGTCTGCGGTCTGGCCAAGCGTCTCGAAGAGGTCTGGCTGCCCGACGACGACGACCCCGTGGTGCTCCCCCGCTCCAGCGAAGGCCTGTACCTTCTCCAGCGCGTACGTGACGAGGCCCACCGCTTCGCCATCACCTACCAGCGGGCCAAACGGGCGAAACGCATCCGCACCAGCCCCCTGGACGACGTCCCCGGCCTCGGCGAGACCCGGAAGCAGGCACTCATCAAGCATTTCGGCTCGGTGAAGAAGCTCCGGCAGGCCACAATCGAGCAGATCTGTGAGGTGCCCGGTCTCGGCCGCAAGACGGCCGAGTCCGTGGCCGTGGCCCTCGCCGGCACGGCACCCGCCGCGCCCGCTGTGAACACGGCGACAGGAGAGATCATGGAAGACGACGGGGGCAGCACGCATGACTGAGCAAGACCGGGACGGAGTGGCAGACGTGAGTACGGGTGAGTCCAAGGAGACCGTCGAGGGGGCAGCGGCGGCAGCGGACGGAAAGTCCACGGAGAGGACCGGCGGGGAGCCCGTCGAGGAGACGGTCCCCGAGCCCGCCATCCCCGAGCTGGTGATCATCTCCGGCATGTCGGGCGCGGGCCGCAGCACGGCCGCGAAGTGCCTGGAGGACCTGGGCTGGTTCGTCGTGGACAACCTGCCGCCCGCGCTGATCCCCACGATGGTGGAGCTCGGCGCCCGCTCGCAGGGCAACGTGGCCCGGATCGCCGTCGTCGTCGACGTCCGTGGCCGCCGCTTCTTCGACAACCTCCGCGAGTCGCTGGCCGACCTCGACGCCAAGCAGGTCACCCGGCGGATCGTGTTCCTGGAGTCCTCCGACGAGGCCCTGGTCCGCCGCTTCGAGTCCGTACGCCGCCCGCACCCCCTCCAGGGCGACGGCCGGATCGTCGACGGCATCGAGGCCGAGCGCGACCTGCTGCGTGAGCTGCGCGGCGACGCCGACCTGGTGATCGACACCTCCAGCCTCAACGTCCACGAGCTGCGCGCCAAGATGGACGCCCAGTTCGCCGGCGACGAGGAGCCTGAGCTGCGGGCCACCGTCATGTCGTTCGGCTACAAGTACGGCCTGCCGGTCGACGCCGACCTCGTGGTCGACTGCCGCTTCCTGCCGAACCCGCACTGGGTCCCCGAGCTGCGCCCCTTCACCGGCCTCAACGAGGAGGTGTCCGGCTACGTCTTCAACCAGCCGGGCGCCAAGGAGTTCCTGGACCGCTACACGGAGCTGCTGGAGCTGATCGCCGGCGGCTACCGCCGCGAGGGCAAGCGCTATGTGACCGTCGCCGTCGGCTGCACCGGCGGCAAGCACCGCTCCGTCGCCATGTCGGAGAAGCTGGGCGCCCGGCTCGCCGCCGAGGGGATCGAGACCGTGGTCGTCCACCGGGACCTGGGGCGCGAGTGACCGGACGCAACTTCCGGCTGCGGCGGTTGCGCAGGGCCACTCCCGCGCTGGCCGGCCGCGGCCGTGGCGCGCAGCCCAAGGTCGTCGCGCTCGGCGGCGGCATGGGGCTGTCCGCCTCCCTGACGGCGCTGCGCCGGATCACCGGCGATCTCACGGCCGTCGTCACGGTCGCCGACGACGGCGGCTCCAGCGGCCGGCTCCGCGAGGAGCTGGGCGTGCTGCCGCCCGGCGATCTGCGCAAGGCGCTGGCCGCGCTGTGCGGCGACGACGACTGGGGCCAGACCTGGGCCCGCGTCATCCAGCACCGCTTCCAGTCCAAGGGCGACCTGCACGAGCACGCGGTCGGCAATGTGCTGATCGTCGCCCTGTGGGAACAGCTCGGTGACCATGTCCTGGCCCTGGACCTGGTCGGCAAGCTCCTCGGCGCCCACGGCAGGGTGCTGCCCATGTCCGCGGTGCCGCTGGAGCTCCAGGCGCTCGTACGGGGCCACGACCCGGACCGTCCGGACGAGATCGAGACCGTACGGGGCCAGGCCACGGTCGCCCTGACCCGGGGCGAGGTGCAGTCCGTGCACCTCGTGCCGAACGACCCGCCGGCGGTCCCCGAAGCCGTCGCCGCGGTCCTCGACGCCGACTGGGTGGTGCTCGGCCCCGGCTCCTGGTTCTCCTCCGTGATCCCCCATCTGCTCGTGCCGGAGCTGCTCGACGCGCTGGTCGAGACGAAGGCCCGGCGCGTCCTCTCACTGAACCTCGCACCACAACCCGGTGAAACCGATGGCTTCTCACCGCAGCGTCATTTGGAGGTTTTGGGACGACACGCCCCTAAACTCGCCCTGGACGTGGTGCTGGCCGACGAGGCCGCCGTGCCCGACAGCGAGTCACTCTCCGATGCCGCGAAACGGCTCGGTGCCGCGGTCGAGCTGGCTCCCGTGGCCCGACCCGACGGACTTCCGAAGCACGACCCGGAGCTGTTGGCCGCCGCGTACGACCGTATTTTTCGGATGCATGGAAGGATCGGCCCATGGCGATGACGGCAGCGGTTAAGGACGAGATCGCCCGGCTCCCCGTCACCCGTACGTGCTGCAGGAAGGCCGAAGTCTCGGCGATTCTGCGGTTCGCGGGTGGTCTCCACCTCGTGAGCGGTCGCATTGTGATCGAGGCGGAGCTGGACACCAGCATCGCCGCGCGCCGGCTCCGCAAGGACATCCTGGAGATCTTCGGGCACAACTCCGAACTGGTGGTGATGGCTCCCGGCGGACTCCGACGAGGCAGCCGCTACGTCGTACGGGTGATCACCGGCGGTGACCAGCTGGCCCGTCAGACGGGTCTGGTCGACGGCCGTGGCCGGCCGATCCGCGGTCTGCCTCCCCAGGTGGTCTCCGGTGCGACCTGCGACGCCGAGGCGGCCTGGCGGGGCGCGTTCCTCGCGCACGGCTCGCTCACCGAGCCGGGCCGCTCCTCCTCGCTGGAGGTGACCTGCCCGGGACCCGAGGCGGCCCTGGCGCTCGTCGGCGCGGCCCGCAGGCTCCAGATCCCGTCCAAGGCGCGCGAGGTACGCGGTGTGGACCGCGTCGTCGTACGGGACGGGGACGCGATCGGGGCGCTGCTGACGCGGCTCGGGGCGCACGAGTCGGTGCTGGCGTGGGAGGAGCGGCGGATGCGCCGCGAGGTCCGCGCGACGGCCAACCGCCTCGCCAACTTCGACGACGCGAATCTGCGCCGCTCGGCCCGCGCGGCCGTGGCGGCCGGGGCCCGCGTGCAGCGGGCGCTGGAGATCCTGGGCGAGGAAGTGCCCGAGCACCTCGCCGCCGCCGGGCGGCTGCGCATGGAGCACAAGCAGGCGTCGCTGGAGGAACTGGGCGCGCTCGCCGATCCGGCGCTCACCAAGGACGCGGTCGCGGGCCGGATCCGCAGGCTGCTGGCGATGGCGGACAAGAAGGCGCAGGACCTGGGCATTCCCGGGACCGAGTCGACGCTGTCGGAGGAGATGGCGGACGGCCTCGTCGGCTGACGCGCCTCCTGACGAGGACAGCACGTGGCGCGGCGGGCGGATCGCCCGTCCCGCGGACGTCAACATGCCGCTGCCGGTACCCCGTTGGGGACCGGCAGCGGCATTTTTTGCGTGACCTTGAGGCGCCCTTGACATGGCCATGTGGGTTGGTGAATCTGTCGGCGTCCCGTCACGCCTGTGGCGGACCACAGCAAGGGGGGCACATGAGACGCGGAGCGAGAGCGATCCTCGCGGCGGGCGCACTGTTGCTGAGCGGAATCACGGCAGCACCCGGCGCCCAGGCCGAGCCGGCCACCGACACGTCCCCGGCCACGGCCGGGGACACCCTGAAGGTCTTCGACGCCGACGTCACGGCCGAGCAGGTGCCACTGCTCCTGGCGGCCGGTCAGGACGCCCACGAACTGGGCGAATCGGTGCCCAAGGGCGGCGCGGCGAAGGTCCAGCTGTTCCTCACCGACGACCAGGCGCGCGACCTGCGCACCCAGGGCGTCGACGTCACCGAGCGCACGATCTCCGCGCAAGCGGAATCCCGGCTGAAGGCCGCCGGGGACGGCGTCTACCGCCCGTACAGCGGACCGGGCGGTCTCCAGGAGGAGATAACCGAGGCCGGCAAGGCCCACCCCGGACTCACCAAGGTCGTCTCCATCGGCAAGACCGTCCAGGGCAAGGACATCCTCGCCCTCAAGCTCACCAAGGGGGCGGCCAAGGCCAAGGACGGTGCCAAGCCCTCCGTGCTCTACATGTCCAACCAGCACGCCCGGGAGTGGATCACTCCCGAGATGACCCGGCGGCTGCTGCACCACTATCTGGACAACTACGGCAAGGACCCGAGGATCACGAAGATCGTCGACTCCACCGAGCTGTGGTTCGTCCTGTCCGCCAACCCCGACGGATACGACTTCACCCACGCCGCCGACGCCAACCGCCTCTGGCGCAAAAACCTCCGCGACGTCAACGGCGACGGCGTCATCAGCCGCGGCGACGGCATCGACCTGAACCGTAACTTCAGCTACAAGTGGGGCTACGACAACGAGGGTTCGTCCCCCAACTCCACCAGCGAGACCTACCGGGGCGCCGCGCCCGGCTCCGAACCCGAGACCCAGGCGATCGACCGCCTCCAGAAGCGCATCGGGTTCGACTACGCCATCAACTACCACTCCGCCGCCGAGCTGCTCCTCTACGGCGTGGGCTGGCAGGTCGCCACCCCGACCCCCGACGACGTCCTCTACCGGTCGCTCGCCGGCACCCCCGAGAACTCCGCCGTCCCTGGCTACTACCCGCAGGTCTCCTCCGAGCTGTACACCACCAACGGCGAGGCCGACGGGCACGGCGCGAACGTCAACGGGATCATGATGTTCACCCCGGAGATGACCACCTGCGAGACGGTCTCCGACAGCGTCCCCGACGACGCCTGGGAGGCGGACGACTGCCGCTCCGGCTTCAACTTCCCCGACGACGAGAAGCTGATCCAGGCGGAGTTCGCCAAGAACATTCCCTTCGCGCTCTCCGTCGCCGAGACCGCCGCCCACCCCGACCAGCCGTCGTCCTCGGTCGGCCTGGCCGCCCCCGACTTCACCCCCGACACCTTCACCACCTCCTACGGACGCGGCGCCGACCAGGAGGTCGCCGTCACCGCCCGCAAGTCGGTACGGCACAAGGAGCTCAACTACCGGATCAACGGCGGCCGTACGCACGACGAGGACCTGCGCGCCTGGAAGGGCGGCGAGACCTACGGCGGCGAGGACAACCTCCACTTCGACGAGTACCGCGCCGAGATCGAGGACGCCGACCCGGGCGACCGCGTCGAGGTCTGGTTCACCGGCCGTACGAAGAGCGGCAGGCCCACCACCAGCGACCGCTTCACCTATACCGTCGCCGAGCGCCCCCGGGCCGACACCCTGGTGATCGCCGACGAGGGCGCGCCCGCCCAGTACGCGGGCAGTTACGTCGACGCGCTGCGGGCCAACGGCCGTACCGCCGTCGTGTGGGACGTCGCCACCCAGGGCGCACCGCACCCCCTGGGCGTCCTGAGCCACTTCTCCACCGTCGTCCACCACACGGGCGCCGGAACCTCGGACGGCGATACACAGATCGCGGTGCGCGACTTCCTCAACGAGGGCGGCAAGCTGATCGAGGCGGGCGAGCAGGCCGGCGGGAACGCGCAGGTCGGCCGGACCCGTACGAACGACTTCAGCCAGTACTACCTCGGCGCCTACGGGCGGACCTCCACGGCGGGCGTCACCGCCTTCACCGGGGCCGGCGCGCTCCTCGGGACGGCGGGGCCGCTCGGCGCGGCGCCGGGCAACCCGCTGGACCAGGCGGGCACGTACACCGTCACCTCCTCCGTCCTGGCCCCTGACCTGTTCCCGCGGTTCACCAGCGCGGCGGCCGGAACGTACGACGTGGGCACCGGCGCGGCGGCGGTCACCACGAAGGACACCGTCCTGCTCGGCTTCGGGCTGGAGCAGATCACCGACGCGGAGCGGCGCGCGGCGGTGCTCGGCAAGGCGCTGCGGGCCCTGCGGCGCTGACCGCGCCGGCGCCCCCGCGACCGCGGCCGGGGCGCCGGCGTCAACCCCGCGGCGGCGCCTCGTACCCCTACCGGGCGGTACGGGGCGCCGCCCGCGTCTCGCGGCCACTCGATGTCACCGAGGCGCCTGGGGGGAGGTAGGGTCATAAGAGGTCGGGGACATCCCATACGCACTCGCCGGCGTCGAAACCCGGCGTACCAACGAGGAGATCGGTTCGTGACGATCCGCGTAGGCATCAACGGCTTTGGCCGCATCGGTCGCAGCTACTTCCGCGCGCTGCTGGAGCAGGGTGCCGACATCGAGATCGTGGCTGTCAACGACCTGGGTGACACCGCGACCACCGCTCATCTGCTGAAGTACGACACCGTCATGGGTCGCCTCAAGGCAGAGGTGAGCCACACCGCCGACACCATCACCGTCGACGGCAAGACGTTCAAGGTGCTCTCCGAGCGCAACCCGGCCGACATCCCCTGGGGTGAGCTGGGCGTCGACATCGTCATCGAGTCGACCGGCATCTTCACCAAGAAGGCCGACGCCGAGAAGCACATCGCGGGCGGCGCCAAGAAGGTCCTCATCTCGGCTCCGGCCAAGGACGAGGACATCACCATCGTGATGGGCGTCAACCAGGACAAGTACGACCCGGCGACGCACCACGTCATCTCCAACGCCTCCTGCACCACCAACTGTGTGGCGCCGATGGCCAAGGTTCTCCTGGAGAACTTCGGCATCGTCAAGGGCATGATGACGACGGTCCACGCGTACACCAACGACCAGCGCATCCTGGACTTCCCGCACAAGGACCTGCGCCGCGCCCGCGCCGCCGCCGAGAACATCATCCCGACCACCACGGGTGCCGCCAAGGCGACCGCCCTGGTGATCCCGGAGCTCGAGGGCAAGCTCGACGGCATCGCGATGCGCGTCCCGGTCCCGACCGGCTCCGTCACCGACCTGGTGGTCGAGCTGGAGCGCGAGGTGACCAAGGACGAGGTCAACGCCGCGTTCCAGAAGGCCGCCGAGGGTCAGCTCAAGGGTCTCCTGGAGTACACCGAGGACCCGATCGTCTCCTCGGACATCGTGAACTGGCCGGCGTCCTGCACCTTCGACTCCTCCCTGACCATGGTCCAGGGCAAGAGCGTGAAGGTCATCGGCTGGTACGACAACGAGTGGGGCTACTCGAACCGGCTGGTCGACCTGACCACCTTCATCGGCGGCCAGCTCTGACAGCGGTCCGCTAGCCAACTCCCGATGTGAACGACAGGGCTCGTGCGGCGCGACGTGGCGCTGACCGGGCCCTGTCGTCCGTGTGCTGTCTGTGCTCGCTCTTCTGTGTGCTCGCGGACGTCGCGGGACGTGGAGCCGCTCTCAAGGAGTCACTGATACATGAAGACGATCGACGAACTTCTCGACGAAGGGGTCGCGGGCAAGCGCGTCTTCGTCCGCGCCGACCTCAACGTGCCGCTCGACGGCACCACCATCACCGACGACGGCCGGATCCGCGCCGTACTGCCGACCGTCGCCCGCCTCGCCGAGGCCGGCGCCCGGGTGATCGTGGCGTCCCACCTCGGCCGCCCGAAGGGCGCGCCGGACCCCGCCTTCTCGCTGGCCCCCGCCGCCGCCCGGCTCGGTGAACTCCTCGGCGCCGACGTCGCGTTCGCGACCGACACCGTCGGCGACTCGGCGAAGGCCGTCGTCGCCGCCCTCGGGGACGGACAGGTCGCCGTCATTGAGAACCTGCGCTTCAACGCCGGTGAGACGTCGAAGGACGACGCCGAGCGCGGCGCCTTCGCCGACCGGCTCGCCGAACTGGCCGACCTCTACGTGGGCGACGGCTTCGGTGCCGTCCACCGCAAGCACGCCTCGGTCGTCGACCTGCCGGCCCGGCTGCCGCACGCGGCGGGCGGTCTGATCGCCACCGAGGTCGGCGTGCTGAAGAAGCTCACCGACGACGTCGCGCGGCCGTACGCGGTCGTCCTCGGCGGCGCCAAGGTCTCCGACAAGCTCGGTGTCATCGACCACCTCCTGGAGAAGGCCGACCGCATCCTGATCGGCGGCGGCATGGCGTACACCTTCCTCAAGGCCCAGGGCCACGAGGTCGGCGCCTCGCTGCTCCAGGAGGACCAGATCCCGGCCGTCCTGGAGTATCTGAAGCGCGCCGACGAGCGGGGCGTGGAGTTCGTCCTGCCCGTCGACGTCCTGGTCGCGACCTCCTTCCCGGACCTGAAGACGAAGGCACCGGCCGACCCGGCGACCGTCGCCGTCGACGCCATCCCGGCCGACGCGATGGGCCTGGACAACGGTCCGCGGACCAACGAGCTGTACGCCTCGAAGCTCGCCGACGCGGCGACCGTCTTCTGGAACGGCCCCATGGGTGTCTTCGAGCACCCCGACTACGCCGAGGGCACCCGGGCCGTCGCCCAGGCCCTGATCGACTCCGACGCCTTCACGGTCGTCGGCGGTGGCGACTCCGCCGCCGCCGTCCGGATCCTCGGCTTCGACGAAAACGCATTCGGCCATATTTCGACCGGTGGCGGCGCGAGCCTCGAATACCTCGAAGGCAAGACGCTTCCCGGCCTCGCCGCACTGGAGGACTGACCTACTGATGGCAGCTGCAACCCCGACCGAGAAGACCGCCCGTACCCCGCTGATGGCGGGCAACTGGAAGATGAACCTCAACCACCTCGAGGCCATCGCGCACGTCCAGAAGCTCGCCTTCGCACTGACCGAGAAGGACCACGACGCGGTCGAGACGGCCGTCCTGGTGCCGTTCACCGATCTGCGGTCCGTGCAGACGCTGGTCGACGGCGACAAGCTCAAGATCAAGTACGGCGCCCAGGACATCTCCTCGCACGACTCCGGCGCGTACACCGGCGAGGTCTCCGGACCGATGCTGGCCAAGCTGAAGTGCACGTACGTGGCCGTCGGTCACAGCGAGCGACGTCAGTACCACGCGGAGACCGACGAGATCTGCAACGCCAAGGTGCGGGCCGCGTACAAGCACGGGCTGACCCCGATCCTGTGCATCGGCGAGGGCCTGGACGTCCGCAAGGCCGGTGAGCAGGTCCCGTACACGCTGGCGCAGCTCGACGGCGGCCTCAAGGACATCCCGGCCGACCAGGCCGAGTCCGTCGTGATCGCGTACGAGCCGGTGTGGGCCATCGGCACCGGCGAGGTCGCCACCCCCGAGGACGCGCAGGAGGTGTGCGGTGCGATCCGCGCCCGGCTCGCGGAGCTGTACTCGCAGGAGCTGGCCGACCAGGTGCGTATTCAGTACGGCGGCTCGGTGAAGGCCGGGAATGTCGCCGCGATCATGGCGCAGCCGGATGTGGACGGCGCCCTTGTCGGCGGCGCGGCGCTGGACGCCGAGGAGTTCGTCAAGATCGTCAGGTTCCGCGACCAGTAAGTATGCGAGGGCGCGGATCCGTCGTACCCTGACGGGGGCCGAGTCGGCATCTCACACATGCCGCCGGCCCCCGTTGTCCATTGCAGTCCTGTTCAGTCCCGTTCAATCCCGATTAAATTCGAGAGAATTCCGGAAAGTAGGGTCCAGCCGTGATTATGGGGTTCTCGATCGCCCTGATCGTCTTCAGCCTGCTGCTGATGCTGCTGGTGCTGATGCACAAGGGGAAGGGCGGCGGCCTCTCCGACATGTTCGGTGGCGGCATGCAGTCGTCCGTCGGCGGATCCTCGGTCGCCGAGCGCAACCTCGACCGCATCACCATCGTGGTCGGTATGGGATGGTTCGCCTGCATTGTCGTGCTTGGTCTGCTGATGAAGCTGGACAACTGACCAGTCGTACGTACGTCGCCGGGGGCGCGGCCTATCATGAGGCCCTGCGTCCCGGCGGTGGGGGTGTAACTCCACTCACTGGACGCGCGTTGGGCCATACGTAGACTGGGGCGCTCGACAGCGGAGCTGCCTCTCGACGCTTGATGCTTGCGGCACCATTCACGCAGGGAGTTACGACCGTGGCAAGTGGCAACGCGATCCGGGGAAGCCGGGTCGGAGCGGGGCCGATGGGTGAGGCCGAGCGTGGCGAATCCGCGCCACGCCTGCGCATCTCCTTCTGGTGCTCCAACGGGCACGAGACGGTGCCGAGCTTCGCCAGCGACGCGCAGGTTCCGGACACGTGGGACTGCCCGCGCTGCGGATTCCCGGCCGGTCAGGACCGGGACAATCCGCCGGACCCACCGCGTACCGAGCCGTACAAGACCCACCTCGCCTATGTACGCGAGCGGCGCAGCGACGCGGACGGCGAGGCGATTCTCGCCGAGGCCCTCGCCAAACTGCGTGGCGAGATCTAGACATTGATCCGGCCGGACACCCAAAGGTGTCCGGCCGGAGCCGCTTTCGCGGACGTCCGATTGTCAGTGGCACCCCTTACGGTCCGAACAAGAAGACCGAAAGGGAGAGTTGTGACGACGGACGAGGCGAGTGTGGAGACGCCGGCCGGTGAGTCGGCGGTCGGGTCCGTGGCGGATTCGGCCGTACGGAAACCGTCGGCGCCCGCGTGGCGCGGGGGATTCGGCCGGCTCTGGGGCGCCGCCGTCATCTCCCGGTTCGGTGACGCGCTGCGCGGCGCCGCGCTCCCGCTGCTCGCCGCCTCACTGACCGACGACCCGCTCCTCATCGCGTCCGTGACCGCCTGCGGCTATCTGCCCTGGCTGCTCTTCGGACTCCTCGGCGGCGCCGTCGCCGACCGGGTCGACCAGCGCCGGGCGATGTGGGCCGTCGACCTGGTGCGCGGCGTCCTGATGGCGGGCTTCGCACTCGCCGTCGCCCTCGGTCACGGCACGATCGCGCTGCTGATCGCGCTCGCCTTCCTGCTGACCACCTTCCAGACGCTCTTCGACAACGCCGCCACGGCCCTGCTGCCCGCCGTGGTCCCCCGTGACGCGCTCGCCGGCGCCAACGCCCGCCTCATGACCGGTCAGCAGGTCGCGAGCGGCTTCCTGGCCGCGCCGCTGGTGCCCGCGCTGCTGATCCTCGGCGCCTCGGCGCCGTTCGCCGTCAACGCCGCCACCTATGTCGTCGGCGCGCTCCTCATCGCCTCCCTGCGGACCGACGCACCGCCGAAGCCCCCGAAGGCCGCGGGCAGCACCCTGCGCGCCGAGATGGCGCAAGGAATGCGCGCCCTGTGGCAGGACAGCGCGCTGCGCGGCCTGTCCGTGGCGACCGCCCTGACGAACATCGGCATGGGCGCCCTGATCGCCACCCTGGTCCTGCACATCACCGGCTGGCTCGACGCGGGCAACGGCGGCTACGCGGCGGCCCTCACCGCGTACAGCGTCGCCATGGTCGCCGGCGGACTCGCCGCGCCCCGGCTCGCCGTCCGGATCGGGCGGATACGGAGCATCCTCGTCGCCGGGATCGTCCAGACCTGCGCACTTGTCGCGCTGGGCACGATCCGTGAACTGTGGGCGGCCATCGCCGCCATGGCGGTGTTCGGGGTCATGAGCATGGTGTGGAACGTGAACCAGGCGACGCTGGTCCAGGAGCGGAGCCCCGCCCGGATGCTGGGCCGGATCAGCTCCGCCTTCCGTACGCTCTCCATCGGCGGGGCACCTCTCGGCGCGCTGCTCGGCGGTCTGGTCGCGGGGGCCTGGGGGCTCAACACGCCCGCGCTGCTGGCGGCCGGTGCGTTCACGCTCGCCGTCGCCTCGCTCGGCGCCCTGATCAATTAGGTTGGGTGGGCAGCTGGGCACCGCACTCACGCAGGCACTCCCGTACGAGAAGAAGTGGGCTGAAGCAAGATGTCCGACAAAAAGGCAGAAGGCCGCGCCAGGCTCAACCGGATGCCCCAGTGGAGCGCGCTGGGCAAGCATCGTGAGCAGTTGGGGGAGACCACTCTGCGGGAGCTGTTCGCCGAGGACCCGGCGCGCGGCACCGGCTACACCCTCCAGGTCGGCGACCTCCACCTGGACTACTCGAAGCAGCTCGTGACGGACGAGACGCTCACGCTGCTGCGTGAACTGGCTGCGGCCACCGGCGTCGAGGAGCTGCGCGACGCGATGTTCCGCGGCGAGAAGATCAACACCACCGAGGACCGGGCGGTGCTGCACACCGCGCTGCGCGCCCCGCGCGACGCGGTCGTGGAGGTCGACGGGGAGAACGTCGTGCCGGGCGTGCACGCCGTGCTCGACAAGATGGCCGCCTTCTCCGAGAAGGTCAGGGCGGGCGAATGGCTCGGCCACACCGGCCGGCCCATCCGCGCGATCGTCAACATCGGTATCGGTGGCTCCGACCTCGGCCCCGCGATGGCCTACGAGGCACTGAAGTCCTTCACGCACCGCGACCTCGACGTCCGCTTCGTCTCGAACGTCGACGGCGCCGACCTGCACGAGGCCGTGCGTGATCTGGACGCCGCCGAGACGCTGTTCGTCATCGCGTCCAAGACCTTCACCACCATCGAGACCATCACCAACGCCACCTCGGCCCGCAACTGGCTCCTGAACGAGCTCCAGAGCGGCCAGGAGGCTGTGGCCAAGCACTTCGTGGCGCTGTCGACGAACAGCGAGAAGGTCGCCGAATTCGGCATCGACACCACGAACATGTTCGAGTTCTGGGACTGGGTCGGCGGGCGGTACTCGTTCGACTCCGCCATCGGCCTCTCCCTGATGATCGCGATCGGTCCCGATCGGTTCCGCGAGATGCTCGACGGCTTCCACCTCGTGGACGTGCACTTCCGCACCGCGCCCGTCGAGTCCAACGCGCCTTTGCTGCTGGGCCTGTTGGGGGTCTGGTACGGGGCGTTCTTCGACGCGCAGTCGCACGCCGTCCTGCCGTACAGCCACTACCTGTCCCGCTTCACCGCGTATCTCCAGCAGCTCGACATGGAGTCCAACGGCAAGTCCGTGGACCGCGACGGCGTGCCCGTGGACTGGCAGACCGGACCGGTCGTCTGGGGCACCCCCGGCACCAACGGGCAGCACGCGTACTACCAGTTGATCCACCAGGGTACGAAGGTCATCCCCGCCGACTTCATCGGCTTCGCGCAGCCCGTGGACGACCTGCCGCACCAGCTCATCGCCCAGCACGACCTGCTGATGGCCAACTTCTTCGCCCAGACCCAGGCACTGGCCTTCGGCAAGACACCCGACGAGGTCCGCGCCGAAGGCGTCCCCGCCGAACTCGTCGCGCACAAGACGTTCCGGGGCAACCACCCGACCACCACGATCCTCGCCGAGTCCCTGACCCCCTCCGTCCTCGGCCAGCTCATCGCGCTGTACGAGCACAAGGTCTTCGTCCAGGGCGCGGTGTGGAACATCGACTCGTTCGACCAGTGGGGCGTCGAACTCGGCAAGGTCCTCGCCAAGGAGATCGAGCCGGTCCTCACCCAGATCGACGGCGGGCGCGACAGCGCGGACCACAAACCGCTGGACGCGTCGACGGCCGGACTCGTCGCGAAGTACCGGGCACTGCGGGGGCGTTGAGCCGATGACGGAGGGGGAGCGGCGGCTCAGGCCGCCCAACAACAGGCTGAACGAGAAGGCGGTCACCTGGTGGCGGGCGCAGTGGCTGCTGCTCACCCTCGTGCCGGTGGCCGTCCTCGCCGTGCTGGGCGCGCTCATAGCCCCGGCCCGTACGTGGCTGCTGGTGCCCGCCGCCGCCGTGGCGGTGCTCGGGCTGGCCTGCGCGGTGGTCATGCCGCTGGTGTGGTTCCGGATACACCGCTGGGAAGTGACGGACGAGGCGGTCTACACCCGTACCGGCTACTTCTGGCAGGAGTGGCGGATCGCGCCGATGTCCCGGATCCAGACCGTGGACACCGTACGGGGGCCGCTGGAACAGGTGTTCAAGCTCTCCACCGTCGTCGTCACCACCGCCTCCTCCAAAGGCGCGATACGGATCGAGGGGCTCGGCCATGAACTGGCCGCCGAGCTGGCCGAGCGGCTGACCCACATCACCCAGGCGACCCCCGGGGACGCCACATGAGCACGGCCGCCGTCCCCGCGCCCGGGGAGGAGTGGCGCAAGCTCGACAGGCGCACCCTGCTGGTCACCGCCGCCGTCCTGACCGGCGTCGCGACCGGCGCCGGAGTGCCCACCGCCGTCGCTCTGTCGGGCGGGATGGGGGTGGGCCGCGCGCTCGCCTGGGTGCTGCCCGCGGCCCTGCTGCTGATCGGCTGCGGCACCGGCGGCGACTACGTCCGCTGGCGCCGGACCCGCTACCGCATGGGACCCGACCGGGCCGAGCTGCACACCGGACTGCTCGTGGTCAAACGCCGCTCACTGGCCCGCGAGCGGATCAGGAGCGTCGACCTGACGGCCAATCCTCTGCTGCGGATACTCGGCCTGGTGCAGGTCCGGATCGGTACGGGTGAGCACACCGGCGGCGAGTCCACCCTGAAACTCGACCCGGTCACCCGCGCGGAGGGCGAGCGCCTCCGTACGGAACTGCTGGACCGCGCGTCGTCGGCCTCCGCCGCACACCCGGACGGGATGCTGGCCGTCCTCGACCCGCGCTGGATCCGGTACGCGCCGCCGCTCCGCCCAGCAGGGGCGCGACGAAGGACAGCGGCGCGTACCGGATCCAGC
>NZ_MDCR01000067.1 GCF_001723055.1 Streptomyces niveus | reverse complement strand
GGCTACGGGGGAGAGGTGCCGTCCAGGCGTCGCGGGCCAGGCGGGACTTTGAAGACATGACCTAGAGGCTGTGCAGGGCGCGTTCGAGGATCGTCGCGCCCTCCTCGGCCTCGGCGACCGTGAGGGAGAGTGGTGGGGCGATGCGCAGCACGCTGGTGTCGTGGCCGCCGCCCTTGCCGATCAGCAGACCGCCCTCGCGGGCCGCCTCGGTCACCGCCGCCGCTCCCGCGGGGTTCGCCTCGTCGGTGCCGGGCTTCACCAGCTCGATGCCGATCATCAGGCCGCGTCCGCGCACCTCGCGTACGGCGGGCACGGTGGCGCCCACCGCGCGCAGCCGCTCGATCAGCAGGCCGCCGACGCGGCGCGCGTTGCCGGGGAGGTCGTGCTCCAGGAGGTACGCGAGGTTGGCGACGCCCGCCGCCATCGTGACCGGGCTTCCGCCGAAGGTCGAGATGGAGTTGGTGTCCAGGCAGTTCATGACCTCGGCGCGGGCGACGACACCGCCGATGGACATGCCGTTGCCGATGCCCTTGGCGAAGGTGAGGATGTCCGGCGGGCCGTTCTCGGCGTGCGCCTGCCAGCCCCAGAAGTGCTCGCCGGTACGGCCCCAGCCGGTCTGCACCTCGTCGCTGATCCACAGGATGCCGTGCCGGTCGAGCACTTCGCGGAACGCGGCGTACAGCCCGTCGGGCGGTGAGGTGAAGCCGCCGACGCCCTGGATCGGTTCGGCGATCAGCGCGGCGGGCGCGCGGGTGTGGCCGAGCAGGTCCTCCAGGTCTGCGACGCACGCGGCGATGAAGCCGGCGTCGGACAGGTGCGCGTACGGCCCCCGGGTGCGGACGCCGCCGTGCACGTACAGCGTCTGGAGCGGCGAGAGACTCGTCGGCGACCAGCCGCTGTTGCCGGTGACGGACACGGCGGAGAACGACCGGCCGTGGTAGCTGTTGCGCATCGCGAGGATCTGGTTGGAGCGGCGGTACGCGGTCGCGAGGAGCAGCGCCGTGTCGTTGGCCTCGGTGCCGGAGGTGGTGACGAAGACCCGCGCGTCCGGGATGCCGGAGAGGGTGGCGACGCGCTCGGCGAACTCCACCATGGGGCGGTTGAGGTAGAGCGTGGACGAGTGGATGATCCGCCCGGCCTGCTCGCTGACCGCCTTGGTGACCTCGGGGAGGGCGTGGGCGGTCATGGTGGTGAGGATGCCGCCGAAGAAGTCGAGGTAGCGGTTGCCCTCGGCGTCCCAGACGTGGCGGCCCTCGCCGTGGGTGAGTTCGATCGGCCGCCGGTAGTAGAGGGCCAGCCAGTCGGGCAGGACGGCGCGGTGCCGGCCGTGCAGGTCGGTGGCGGGGAGGCCGGCCGGGGCGTCGTGGGACGGCGCGGCGGCGGCCGGGTTCGCGGGGGCCTCGGTCACGGCTGCACCAGTCCCTCGTACGCGTCGGGGCGGCGGTCGCGGTAGAACGCCCACTGCTGGCGAACCTCTTCGATGAGGCCGAAGTCCAGGTCCCTGACGACCAGTTCCTCCGCCTTGTCGCTCGCGGTGTCGCCGACGAACTGGCCGCGCGGGTCGACGAAGTACGACGTCCCGTAGAAGTCGTTGTCGCCGTACTCCTCCTGGCCGACGCGGTTGATCGCGGCGACGAAGTACTCGTTGGCGACGGCGGCCGCGGGCTGTTCGAGCTGCCACAGATAGCTGGAGAGACCGCGCGAGGTTGCCGAGGGGTTGTAGACCAGTTCGGCGCCGTTCAGGCCGAGTTGGCGCCAGCCCTCGGGGAAGTGCCGGTCGTAGCAGATGTATACGCCGATCTTGCCGACGGCGGTGTCGAAGACGGGCCAGCCCGCGTTGCCCGGCTTGAAGTAGTACTTCTCCCAGAAGCCTTTGACCTGTGGGATGTGGTGCTTGCGGTACTTGCCGAGGTACGAGCCGTCGGCGTCGATCACGGCGGCGGTGTTGTAGTAGAACCCGGACTGCTCGACCTCGAACACCGGCACCACGACGACCATTCCGGTCTCGCGGGCGAGGTCCCGCATCCGGGTCACGGTCGGCCCGTCGGGGACCGGTTCCGCCCACCGGTAGTGCTCGGGTTCCTGCACCTGGCAGAAGTAGGGGGCGTTGAACACCTCCTGGAAGCCGATGACCTGGGCGCCTTGCCGGGCCGCCTCGCGGGCGTGCTCCTCATGCTTGGCGATCATGGATTCGGTGTCGCCGGTCCAGGTCGCCTGGACGAGTGCGGCGCGTACGACTCTGGCCACGAACTGCTCCTTCGGCGGAAGGTCGAGCGTTCTCCGAGCACTTTCTACGCCCGTAGATACGGTGCGTAGGAGGAGAACCTAAGCCCGCCGTCCCGGCGGGGCAAGACCATCGCTGTTAAGCCGCAGAGTCGATCATGATTCGCACCCGGCCGGTCCACAGAACGTCCGGGACCGGTCGGGAACGGGATCCGTACGGGTCAGGAGCCGCTGATCCCCGCGCTGCGCAGCGCGCGGGCGAGGTCGCGCTCGTTGGTGGTGGAGACGCCCCGGGACGCCTCCAGCAGCAGCGGGACCAGCCGGGGCGGGTCCGCCGCCGCGATCCGCGCGGTGTCCTCGGGTGTACGGGCCCGGACGAAGGCCCCGAGGAGCGCCTGGACCTCCTGGGCGCGGCCCGCGTCGGCGAGGGCGAACACCACCTGGGCGATGTCCTCGGCGGGCCGGGAGATGCCCTGGCGCAGCAGCACACCACAGTCCGCGTCGCGCCCGGCCATGGCGAGCGCGCTCGCGGCGGCGGCGAGCCGGTCGGGCGGCAGCGACGACACCTCCCAGAGCACCGACGCCCAGTCGGCGCCGAGTTCGGCGCGGTGCAGTTCGGCCGCGAGGAACGGCAGTTGCTCGGCGGGGCCGGCGGCGGCCTCGTACAGCACGACGTGCGCCTCGCCGCTGCGGCCGGCCGCCCGGAGCCGTACGAGTACGGCGACGGTGTCGAGCGCGGCGCGGCGTGCCTCGGACTGCTGCCGGGTCATGCCGGCCTCGGAGTCCCCGTCGCGGCTCTTGCCGGAGCCCGGCGCACCGCCGAAGCGGGCGCCGCGCGGTGCCGCGGTGGTGGCGGGCGGGGTGAGGGGTGTGGCCGACGGGTCCGTGGCATCGGTGAAGGCGTAGCGCGCGCCCCGCTGTCTGCGGAGCTTGCGGCGCTGGCCGGGCACCTGCGCCATCTCCTGCGAATCGTCAGGCCGTACGGCCGGGTTGGCGCCCGTGTCGCCCATGTCGCCCGTATCGGCGACGCCCCGGCGGCTGTCCGGGCCGCCCCAGCCCTCGGAGTGGCGTCTGCCGTCGGCGCCCTGGCCCCGCTCGCCGCCCCGGCCGGGCTCCGGCCGGAACCACTCGTCTGGCGCGGTGGGACGGCCGCCGTCGGGACGGCCGAAAACCGACTGGTCGTCGACCGCCGGCTCCTCGGCCCGGTACCACCCGTCGGCGGCCGTGGGTCTCGCCTCCGGCGAGCCGTACTCCGGGTCGGGCGCGGCGTGCGCCGGCGAGGGTGTCCGCGGGGCGGGTGAGCCGTGGGTGGCGTGTGCGGCAGGCGTGTTGGCCGGCTCACCGACGGCGGCGAGACGTTCGCGCAGTTCGGCGCAGCGGGCCGTGGCGCGCGCGTAGTCGTCGCGGACCCAGGCCAGGTCGTACTCCAGCTGGTCCGCCTCGGGTGAGCCCTCGGCGACCACCCGGAGGCGGCGCATCACCTCGTCGGCGCGGCCCGCCGCCGTGGCCTGTTCGTGCTGCATCAGCCCCAGCCGCTCGCGCAGCGCGTCGACGCCGCCGGGGAGCCTGTCGTGCGCGGCGGCCGACGCGGCGTGCAGCCTGCTGGCGCGGGCCGTCTCGCGGTCGACCGGCCGGTTCTCGTGGCTCGCGGCGAGATCGTGGAGCAGTGACTCGACCACGTCCCAGGGCGGCACCTCGGCGCCGTCGAGACACGCCCTGAGCCCTTCGGGATCGCGCTGTCCGAATACCGCGTACCAGCCGCCGTCCGGGTCGAGGAGCTCCGTCATCCCGCGGAAGTACCGCGCGAAAGCCCCGATCTCCGCCGGAAGTTCTTGCCTTGTCATCGCTGTCTTTCCCGCCCCTGCCCTGCTGCGCACTGCCGTGAGGGAACCGTCCGGCCCGCCGGCATGAAACCGCAGCCGTGTTACGTGACGGCTACGCGGGATTGTCGCGCACGGTGCGGTGCGATCACTACAAGTATGACTTCAGCGAGTGGGCGACGTCACGTTTCCCAGGAAAAGAACTGGTTACGGCTCAAGGTTGTTTCACAAGTCGGCGCGCCGACGAGACGTCAGAAAGTCACGACGATTCCGGTGTGCACGCGCTTGCCGCGCCGTACGAGCGCGGCCGGCTTCTCGACGAACCAGAACTGCCAGGTGTACTTGCGGGCCAGGAGCTTGTTGATCCGGGCGACCTCGTCGCCCTCCAGCAGCCGGGCGGTCCCTTCGGCGCTCGCCGCGCCGGGCGCGATCCGCCCGCGCACGTCGCACGCGGTCACCACGACACGGCTGTTGGCGCGCAGCCGCTTGACCTTCCAGGAGTCACTGCGGGTCCAGATGTACAACTCGCCGTTGTCGACGGCGTGCCAGACCGGGGTGTCGACCCCGGTGCCGTCCTTGCGGTAGGTGGTGAGGCTGACATAGCGGCTGCGTTCGAGTGCATCGAGAGTCACGTGCGCGAGCCTACGCCGCGGCCGGGCTCCTGGAATCGATTCCTCCGGTCGTCGCGGACACATCGGCCGCCGGCGGGTGCGCGGGCAGTGTGCCGGCGGCCAACGGCGAGCAGGCGGCGGCGATCTCGTCCATCGACAGCCCCAGCGCCCCGGCCAGCGCCGCGACGGTGAAGAAGGCAGGCGTCGGGGCGCGGCCGGTCTCGATCTTGCGCAGCGTCTCGGGCGAGAGCCCGGCGACGGCCGCGATCTCGACCATGCTCCGCGAGCCGCGTGCCTCGCGGAGCAGCCGGCCCAGCCGTTCGCCGCGCTCACGCTCTTCGGGGGTCAGGGGGCTGCGTACCATGCCGTCATTGTAATACCGTCACCAACCGGTATAATTGTTGGCACCGGTCGGGCCGGTACGCGCGGGCACGGCGGTCACGGCCGCGTGGCCGGATACGGGCGGACCACCATCGCCGAGCCGCCGCCCCTGCGGTCCTTCTCCGCCGCTGCCAGCCAGCGGCCGTCCGGCAGCCGCTGGACACCGGTCGTGGCACCGATCTCCGGATTCCTGGTGAACGCGTGCCCCAGTGCTTCGAGTTGGGCGCGCACCGGACTGTCGTACAGACCCGGCTCCAGCTCCGTCGTCGCGGAGTTGCGCTGGCTCGCGCGCGGCGCGGCGATCGCGTCGACCAGCGGCAGACCGCGGTCCAGATGACCGGTCAGGGTCTGCAGGACGGTGGTGATGATGGTCGCCCCGCCCGGCGAACCGAGCGCCAGCAGCGGCTTGTCCCGGTCGTCGAGCACGATCGTCGGGGAGATGGACGACCTCGGCCGCTTGCCGGGACCGGGCAGGTTCGGGTCGTGGACGGCCGGGTTCGCCGGCGCGAAAGAGAAGTCCGTCAGCTCGTTGTTCAGGAGGAAGCCGCGGCCGGGCACGGTGATGCCGCTGCCGCCCGTCGACTCGATCGTCAGCGTGTACGCGACGACGTTGCCCCACTTGTCGGCCGTCGTCAGATGGGTGGTGTTCTCCCCCTCGTACGTCGTCGGCGCCGCCGTGCCGCCCGTCGCGCACGGCACCGGGTTCGACGGGTCACCGGGCGCCAGCGGGCTCTTGAGCGCCACGTCGTCCTTGATGAGGCATTCCCGCGAGTCGGCGAAGCGCTGCGACAGCAGGCCCTTGGTGGGGACGGACTCGAAGGCGGGGTCGCCGAGCCAGCGCCCCCGGTCGGCGAACGCGATCCGGCTCGCCTCGATGAAGCGGTGCAGATACGCCTGCTGCGAGGCGCGGGAGAGGTCGGTGCGCTCCAGGATGTTGAGCGCCTCGCCGACGCTCGTACCGCCGGAGGACGACGGCGGCATGCCGTACACGTCGAGCCCCCGGTAGGAGACCTTCGTCGGCGTCAGCCGCTTCGTCCGGTACGCGGCCAGGTCGCCGGTCGTCAGATCGCCCGGCCGGACGTTGCGCGTGGCGTCCGGGTCGACGGGCGGCGTGCGGACGGTGCGCACGATGTCGCGGGCCAGTTCGCCCTCGTACAGCGCGTCGGTGCCGTGTCGGCCCAGTTCCGCGTACGTACGCGCCAGATCGGGGTTCTTGAACACCGAACCGGTCACCGGGAGTTCGCCGCCCGGCAGGAACAGCTTCGCGGAGGCCGGGAAGTCGGCGAACCGCGCCTGGTTGGACGCGGTCTGGGAGCGGAACGTCGCGTCGACGGTGAAGCCGTCCTTCGCGAGGCGTTCGGCGGGCTTCAGCAACTTGCGCAGCGAGGTGCTCCCCCAGGAGTCGAGCGCCCGCTCCCAGGTCGCCGGGGTGCCGGGCGTACCGACGCCGAGTCCGCTCGTCATCCCCTCCGCGAAGGGGATCGGCTTGCCGTCCTCCTGGAAGAGGGTGGCGTCGGCGGACATGGGGGCGGTCTCGCGGCCGTCGATGGTGTGGACGGAGCGGGAGCCGGCGTCGTAGTAGACGAAGTAGCCGCCACCGCCGATGCCGGCCGAGTAGGGCTCGGTGACGCCGAGCGCGGCGGCGGTCGCCACCGCCGCGTCCACGGCGTTGCCGCCGTTGCGCAGCACCTCGATGCCGGCGGCCGACGCGTCCTTGTCGACGCTGGAGACCGCCCCGCCGTGGCCGACGGCGACGGGCGTTTTGCCGGGAGTCGTCGGGGGCGCCTTGGCGGGCGCCTTCACGGGCGCGGCGCCGGCCGGGGCGGACGGCGGGGCCGCGGCCCCCACCGAGAGAATGGCCGCGGCGAGAGCGACGATCGAGACGTTGCGTGCGGCGAGGCGCTGCATCTGTACCTCCGGTGGACGTCCGTCAGCGGAGCGTAACCTCACCACTCGCGCCCCACCAGAACGCCTCGGGTGAACTCCGGTCGGGGATGTCCGTCGCGGCGCGGTCCGGCTAAAGTGCGCGCCCATGACTGACGACGTACGCAACATCGTTCTCGGGGTGCTCGCCGCCGGTATCGGTGCCTGTCTCGGCTGGCTCGCCCGTACCTATCTCTGGCGCCGCAAACTCCGCAGGAAGCAGGCGTTCTTCGGGCTGCCCGGAAACTCCGAGTGTCTGCTGGTCGTCAACCGCGAGGCGGGCGGCGACGGCGCCGTCCACCGTCATGACGTCTTCGCGCTGCTGGAGATGTCCGCGCTGATCAAGGACTGCGGCGCGCACGCGCAGATAGTCCAGCACGACTCGGCGCAGCAGGGGTTCGGTGAGCGTACGGAGTTCTGTCTCGGCGGCCCGGCGTCGAACCGGCGGATGGCCGCCCATCTCTCCTCGCTGCTGCCAGGCGTCAAGATCAACACGGATCCCGATCCGGGCCCGGACCGCGGGGCCTTCCAGATCGGGACCGAGCGCTACCGCGCCGAGCCGGGGGTGGCGGAGTACGTCCTCCTGGCGAGGCTGACGGCGGGGCAGGCGTCCCGGCCGGTCTTTCTCTTCTGCGGACAGCGGGCCATCACCAACCAGGCGGCCTCGCGCTATCTGGCCAGGCACCACGAGAGGCTGGCGCGCAAGCACGGCAAGGACTCGTTCTGTCTGCTGCTGAAGGTGGTCAACTCGCAGGCGTACGGCCCCGATGTGGTCGAGCTGGTCGCCGATGTCACCAAGGCGGCGCAGGAGGCCGCTCCGGTTGTACGCGCCTCGCACCGGGCGAAGAGCTGACCGGCGGGGCGATCGGGGCGGGAAGGCGAGACGCCAGGTCCCTCGTCGTACGCCGTGACGACGAGCGCCCGTCCCGTGGCGGACACGGCCCTCCCGGCGCGCAGCTGACCTTCTCCCCTTCCACGCCGGACCTTGGTGCCTGTCGGTCCCGCGGTGCGAGAAGTGATCTCCGGCTGCTGCCGGCTGGGCCTCCCGCGAGCGGCGGGAGGCGGGCCATGCCCCTTGAGCTACCGCGCCTCGGGCGGCGGCGGGACCATCCCCGCGTGCGCGGGGCACGGTGGACGCGTACGGACTCCCGGGCGATGCCCGAGGCCGGCGCGGCTTCCGTGGCCGCTGCCGGCCAGACCACCGTCACCCTGGGGATGAACGGCAAATCGTAGTCCAGATCCGGCGCGATGGGCTCGCCCGCGTACCCGAACTCCCGGACCGGGGGATCCGGTCGGGGGTCTCTGGACCCGTCGTGGAATCGGCTGCGGCTCCCGCCGCGGACTGCCCGTCGCACCGTGGTCGACGGCCATGCGCTGCCCTCCCCGTTCTCGGCTGTGTCGAGGTCAGCGCAAACTATCCAGCGCGCCAAGGGACTTCACACCCGACACGCATAAATCGGGCATAAGCCGTATTAACGTCCAGGAGATGGGCCCCGCGCAGGGCCGGCACTCAGGCCTCGGCCGCCTCCGCGTACACCTGCGACAGCTCGGGCGCGCCGCTGACGGCCCAGTCGAGACCGGCCTCCACGACCTGGATCTCACGGCCGGAGACGAGCCGCACCACGGGGTGGCCGCCGGGCCAGACGTGCCAGGTCGCGCCTTCGACCGTACGCACGATGACCGTACCGAGATACAGCCCCGCGTCGTTGCCCAGCCAGGGCAGCTCCTCCGGGTCGTCGCGCCAGTGCGGAGGCAGTTGGTCCAATGCCTCCAACGAGGCCGGGGAATCGTCCAGTTCGAGACCGGACTGCCCTGCCCGGACACGCAGCAGCTCGCATTCGGAGAGCAGTTCGGCCACGCCCTCCGCGTCGCCCCCGACGACGGACGCCGACGAAGCCCCCTCGTCAGCGCCGTTCCGTTTGCGCCAGTTGTCCAAGAAAGGGATGTTCATACCACTCAGCCTGCCATTTCCCCGTACCCACGCACCTCAGGGCACGCGGGCGGTATCAGAGGCAGAATGCCCACGGTCCGGCCCGCCGATACCGGCCCCGCCTCAGCAACATCAGAGGTCGAGATCGACGACGACGGGGGCGTGGTCCGAAGCACCCTTGCCCTTGCGCTCCTCACGATCGACATAACTGTCCTTGACGGCGGCGGTGAAGCGCCCGTTGCCGTAGACGAGGTCGATCCGCATGCCCCGGTTCTTCGGGAACCGAAGCTCGCGGTAGTCCCAGAAAGTGTACGGCTGGTCGTACTTGAGCGGTCGCGGCATCACATCGGACAGACCGCCCTCGCGCAGCGCCGCCAGCGCGTCGCGCTCGGCGGGGGTGACGTGCGTGGCGCCCTCGAAGAGAGCGATGTCCCACACGTCCTGGTCGGTCGGCGCGACGTTGAAGTCACCGAGCACGGCGAACGGCCGCTCCCCCGCGCTGTCCCCGGCCACCGCCACGCGCAGCGCCTCCAGCCAGCGGAGCTTGTACGCGTAGTGGTCGTGCGTGACCTCACGGCCGTTGGGCACGTACACCGACCAGACCCGGACTCCGCCGCAGGTCGCGGAGATGGCGCGGGGCTCCTCGACGCCCTCGTACTCCGGGCCGCCGGGCAGGCCCTTGACGACGTCGTCGAGACCGACGCGGGAGATCAGCGCCACCCCGTTCCACCTGCCGGTGGCATTGACCGCCGCCTCGTAACCCAGCTCGCGCAGGGCGTCGGAGGGGAACTGCTCCAGGGTGCTCTTGGTCTCCTGGACGCACAGCACGTCCGTGCCCGTGTTCTCCAGCCAGGCCAGCAGCCGGGGAAGGCGGGCAGTGATCGAATTGACGTTCCAGGTGGCGATGCGCATGAACCACAGCCTATCCGCGGGGTCTGACAGTCGTCGTCCGAGCCGCCGTCCGGGTCGTCGTCCGCGTGATCACAGCTCGGTGGACTCGCCGGGGGCCAGCCTGGCGTGGCCGGAGCCGCCGAGGCGGCCGACGTGGCCGTCGTACAGAGGCAGCGCGAGGTCAGTCAGCAGGGCGTCGTGGATGTCGAAGGTGCGGTGCGGCTTGACCTCGCGTACGTAGTCGATCACTTCGGAGATCTTGTTCCACGGCGCGTGCACCGGGACCATCAGCGTCTCCACGGGCCGGCCGGGGACCGTGAACGCGTCGCCGGGGTGGAACAGTGAACCGTCCACCAGATAACCCACGTTGGTGACCCGCGGCAGATCGGGATGGATCACCGCGTGGAGTTCGCCGTGCACCTGTACATCGAAGCCCGCCGCCGTGAAGGTGTCACCGTGCCCCACGGTGTGCACCCGCCCGGGGAACGCGGGCGACAGCTGGTCCGCGACGCTGCGCAGGGTCCAGATCTCGGTGGCGGGGTCCGCTTCGAGGGCGGCCCGCAGCCGGCCCTCCTCGAAGTGGTCGGGGTGCTCGTGGGTGACGAGGACGGCCTCGGCGCCGAGCGCCGCGTCCTCCTCACTGAAGACGCCGGGGTCGACGACGAGCGTCCGCCCGTCCTTCTCCAGCCGGACACAGGCATGGGACTTCTTGGTGAGCTTCACCGTGATCACCTTTCCGCAGAGCGTGCTCCCCCCATGGTCGACACCCGCCGCCACGGCGGCAAACGGGCCGGGGGCTACGGGTCGGGGGTGGTCTCCTCCTGGACGACCGCGCCGACCACGCGAAACGCCGCGTTCGCCGCCGGGAAGCCGCAGTAGACGGCCGCCTGGATCAGCACTTCCTTGATCTCGGCCGGGGTCAGGCCGTTGCGCAGGGCCGCCCTTGTCTCGACCGCGAGTTCGTCGAGGTGGCCGCCGGCGACGAGCGCCGTCAGCGTCACACAACTGCGGCTGCGGCGGTCGAGACCGCCCCTGTTCCACACCTCGCCCCAGGCGTAGCGGGTGAGCAGCTCCTGGAAGTCGCCGCCGAAGCCGGCGGTCTCGGCCAGGACCTGGTCGACATGGGCGTCCCCGACGACCTCCCTGCGGATCCGGATGCCCGCCTCGTAAGGATCCGGGCGTACGGCGGCCACGGCCTGCGGCTGCTCGGCGGCGGTGATCGCGGCGACGGGGGCTGTCATCGGCGACAGGGTCGGCGGTCCGACGGGCGTACCCGGACCCGGATAGGTGGCCCAGTCGGGCAGCACCGTGATGCCGGTCGAGGTGTCAGAGGGGTTCTGCCAGGCGGTGGAGAAGTGGCGGATGAGCAGGTCGGTGACGGCGGCGGGCTGCTCGACGGGGGCCAGGTGCGAGGCTCCGGGCACCAGCGCCAGCCGGGCGTCCGGTATCCCGGCGACCAGCGTGCGGGCCTCGGCGGGCCCGGTGACCTTGTCCTCGGCGCCGACCAGGACGAGCGTCGGCACGCCGATACGGCCCAGCTCCGCCCGTACGTCGAAGGCGGCCAGCGCCTCGCAGGCGGCTATGTAGCACCCCGGGTCGGTCGTACGGACCATCTGGACCGCCCACTCGACGATCGCGGGCTGGGCGGCGGCGAAACCTGCCGTGAACCACCGCTCGGGCGCCGCGCGGGCCATCGGGTCGAGACCGTTCGTACGGACGATGACGCCGCGCTGGCGGAACTCGTCCGCCGTACCGAACCGGGGCGAGGTCGCCACCAGCGCGAGCGAGGCGACACGGTCGGGCCGGCGCAGGGCCAGCTCCGCGCCGATCGCGCCGCCGATGGAGCAGCCGACGTACCCGAAGCGCTGCACACCGAGCCCGTCGAGCGTGGCGAGCAGCCGGTCCGCCAGCTCGGGCACCCCGGTGGCGGGGTGCGCGGGCGCGCCACCGTGACCGGGCAGGTCGAAGCGGAGCACGCGCCAGTGCTTGGCCAGCTCGGGTGTCTGTCTGTCCCACATGTGCCACGTGGTGCCGAGGGAGGGGCCGATCACCAGGATCGGCGCGTCCTCCGGCCCGTCAAAGCGATATTGGAGGGTCTTGGTCATCGTCTCGCTCACCCGGCTCACGCTCTCATATCTGAGATCCCTCCCGCCCGGGTGGTCCGGCACCGCCGGGAGGGTTCTCAGGCGAGGACTCCTGTCGCGGCCTTCTTGACGAGGGCGGCGACCTCGGCCGGCCTGGACACGTACACGGAGTGGCTGCCGGCGGTCTCGGTCACCGTCGCACCGGCCCGCTCGGCCATCATGCGCTGGGCCGGCGGCGGGATCATGCGGTCGTCGGTGGCGACCAGATAGAAGGTCGGCCGGCTCCGCCAGGCGGGGTTGGCGACCGGTCCGCCCAGCGCCTCCACGCCCCACGGCAGTTGGGAGTCGGCCATGAACCGGGCCTCGTCGGCGGGCAGGTCCCCGGCGAAGGACTCGGCGAACTTGTCCCGGTCGAGGAGGAGGAACCCGTCGTCGGGCGGCAGGATCGGCGGTACGGGGGCACCCGGGGGCGGGTCGGAGATCAGGGTGTTCACGGACTCGCCCTTGTCGGGCGCGAACGCCGTGATGTGGACGAGCGCGCTGACCTTTCTCGTGGTTGCCGGCCTCGGAGATCACCGCGCCGCCGTAGGAGTGCCCGACCAGGACGGTCGGACCGTCCTGAGCGTCGAGAACCTGTCTGGTCGCGGCGACGTCGCCGTCGAGCGAGACGGTGGTGTTCTGGACGACGCTCAGGGCCGATGCGGCACCTATCACGCCTCTTCCGGCTTACCGGCAGAAGACTCGCGTACCGGACGGGCCGCAATCGACGGCGCCTTCGCTCGCAGGACCTCGAACGCGGCCGCCGTCGGGCCGGCCGGTTCGGCCTGGTAGACCACCAGTTGCTGATCCGGGGCGCCGTTCACCGTGAAGGCCGAGAAGTTGATGTGCAGGTCCCCGACCTCGGGGTGCCTGAGGTGCTTGCCCTCCTGGGACTTGCTCTTGACCTCGTGCGTGCCCCAGAGCCGGGCGAACTCCTCGCTCCGGGCCGACAGGTCGGCCACGACGGCGGCGATACGGGGCGATTCGGGATCGTGCCCGTGGGCGGCCCTGATCTCCGCGACGCAGGAGTGGGCGGCCCGCTCCCATTCCTGGTAGAACTCGCGCCCCGCGGGGTCGACGAACACCATGCGGGCGAGGTTGTCGAACCGGGTGAAGCCGTCGTGGAGCGCCACGGCGAGGGAGTTGCCGGCCAGGATGTCGAGAGCCGGGCCGACCACAAAGGCGGGGGTGTGCTCCCAGCCGTCCATCAGCTGGAGCAGTTGCCCACTGACCTCCGCCGGGCCACGGTCGCGCGGGCGCTGCGATGCGGTGAGGCAGAGGCGGTTGAGATGGCCGGTGGTCTCCGCGTCCAGTTTCAGGGCTTGCGCGACAGCCTCCAGCACCTGCGGGGACGGGCTGTTCTCACGGCCCTGTTCCAGCCTGATGTAGTAGTCGGAGCTGACTCCGGCGAGCAGCGCGACTTCCTCTCTCCGCAATCCGGGTACCCGACGTCGCCCATATTCGGGCAGTCCTACATCGTGAGGCTTGAGCGCCTCTCGGCGGGCTCTGAGGAAATCCCCCAAGGGGGTCCCATTACTCATGCCGGAAGCCTAGATGCGTTCCCGTTGATGGGAAGTGCCAATGAACAGACTGTGACAGCTGGTAACGAGTTCCGTACGCGGAGCGTTCGTCGCCGTCGTCGCGTTCGCGCCTCTCGTGGACGCGCGTACCTGGGTGTAGCGCACCCACCATGAGCAGCACATTTCCGGGCGTATTCCGCCTAGCCTCGGCAGTATGGTGAATGACTCCCGTCCCGACCCGGTTGACGGGCTCGGCCGCTTCCTGCGGTCGCGGAGGGAACGTCTCGGTCCCGCGGAGGCGGGGCTTCCCAGCGCGGGCCGGCGAAGGGTGCCGGGCCTGCGCCGCGACGAGGTCGCCGCGCTCGCGGGTGTCAGCCCGAGCTACTACAGCCGGCTCGAACAGGGCCGTGAACTCCGTCCCTCGCCGAGGGTGCTGGAGTCCCTGGCCCGGGTGCTGCGACTCGGGGAGGAGGAGAGGCAGGAGCTGTTCCGGCTCGCGCCGCCGACGGCCCGCCGCACGAAGTCACCGTCCAGGGTCGAGCGTGTCCGCCCGCATCTGCGGCAACTGATCGAAAGCTGGGCCGGCACGCCGGCCTTCGTGATCGGCCACGTCCAGGACGTCCTGGCCGCCAACGCGTTGGCCGCCGCCCTCTACCGCGACTTCGCACAGCTCGACAACGTGCCGCGCATGCTCTTCCTGGACCCCGCCGCGAAGACCGCCTACCGCGACCCGGAACGGGCCAAGCAGCGCGCCGTCGCCGACCTTCAGAGCACTGCCGCGAGTACCCCCGAGGACCCCCGTCTGCTGGAACTGGTCGGAGAACTGTCTGTACGCAGCCCGGAGTTCCGCTCCCTGTGGGCACGTGAGTACACCCGGGTGCCGCCCTACGACATCAAGCGGATGCGCCACTCCCTGGTGGGGGAGCTTGAGTTGCGGCACGAAGCTCTCACCGTCCGCAGCGCTCCGGGACAGCAACTCATCGTCCTGCACGCGGAGCCCGGTTCTCCCTCCGCCGACGCCCTGTCCCTGCTGGGCTCCATCTGCGCGTCCGACTCGCCTGAGCGGCGGAACACAGGGCAATAGTCGCCCCGCCCCGGCCGCAAGCCCCGTTGCCTGGGTGTGGGACTCCCAGGAAAAGCACAGCCTTCATACCGCCTCTGCCGACGGACAGACTCATTCACGTCAACAGGAAATCCCCGGCAGGGGCAACGAAAGGCTTTCTCATGGCTACCTGGTTTGTCACCGGCGCGTCCCGTGGAATCGGTGCGGAAATCGCCCGCACCGCGCTGGCGGGCGGGAACAACGTAGTGATCGGCGTGCGGAATCCCGAGCGTGTGCCGGACGATCTGAAGAATTCCGAGCGGGTCTTCGCGGTCGCGCTGGACGTCACGGACAACGCCGGCATCCTTCGGGCCGTCGAGGCCGCGGTGGCCCGTTTCGGCGGCATCGACGTCCTGGTCAACAACGCGGGGCGCGGTCTGCTCGGCGCGTTGGAGGAGATCACCGACGCGGAGGCCCGGTCGCTGTTCGACCTGAACGTCTTCGGACTGATCAACGTCACCCGTGCCGTACTGCCCGTCATGCGCGAGCAGGGTTCGGGCAAGCTCGTGCACATCGGCTCCCGCTCGGGGTTCGAGGGCGAGCCCGGCGCCAGCCTCTACTGCGCGTCGAAGTTCGCCGTCGCCGGGGTCAGCGAAGCTCTCTCCGTCGAGATGGCCCCGTTCGGAATCCAGTCGATGGTCGTCGAGCCGGGCGTGTTCCGCACCGACTTCCTCGACGCCAGCTCCCTGTCGGTGCCCGCGAACCGCATCGCCGACTACGACGGCACCCCGGCGCACGCGACGCTGGAGTGGATCGACCAGGCCAACCACGCCCAGCTCGGTGACCCCGTCAAGGGCGCCGCCCTCATCGTCGAGGCCGCCTCCACCGAGAAGCTGCCCACACACCTCTACATGGGGCGCGACACCCTGGAGCGGCTGGAGGTCAAGTACCGGCAGGTGCAGGACGACCTCGCCCCGTGGCGCGAGAAGTCCGCCGCCACCGCTCACAGCGACGCCGCCTGACCCCCGCCGCCTTCCCACCCAGAGATTGAGGTTCGTCATGTCCACTGCTCTCCTCACCGGTACCCCCCTCGCCGGCCGTGTCGCTGTCGTCTCCGGCGCCTCCAGCGGCATGGGCGCCGTCACCGCCGAGCGTCTGGCCGAACTCGGTGCGACCGTGGTCGTACTGGCCCGACGCCAAGACCGCCTCGACGACGTGGTCAAGAACATCGAGGCCGCCGGCGGCACCGCGCTGGCCCTGGCCGTCGACGTCACCGACCGGGAGGCCGTCCGGAGCGCCGCCCAGCAGGTCGCCGCCCGCTTCGGCACGGCGGACCTCGTCTTCAACAACGCCGGTGTCCAGCTCATCTCCGGCATCGAGGAACTCAAGGTCGACGAGTGGCAGCGCCAGATCGACCTGAACATCACCGGCCTGATGAACATCATCGCCGCGTTCCTGCCCCAACTGACGGAATCGGCCGCCCGGGGCAGGCCCGCCGACCTGATCAACACCTCGTCCATCGCGGCCACCCGCATCCTGGCCAAGTTCTCCGTCTACTCCGGCACCAAGGCCTACATCAGCCACCTCACGCGTCTGCTGCGCGTCGAGCTCGGTCCCAAGATGGTCCGCGTCGCCACGATCGAACCCGGCATGGTCGACACCGAACTCCCCGACCACGTCACCGATCCCGACGCCTCCCGGCTGATGGCCGACCTCATCCACGACATCGACGTTCTCCAGGGCGCCGACATCGCCGAGACCGTCGCCTTCATGGCCGCCGTGCCGCGTCACGTCAACCTCACCGAGATCACCGTCCTGCCCACCGCGCAGGTCGTCTGACGTTCGTCCCCGGCGGGGAGGAGCAGCCCGGCGCGCCGCTCCTCCCCCGCCGTGACATGTCCGCGAACCGCGCCGAGACGACCGCCGCCGGCCCCCGCCCAGCCGGGCGCCGGCCCCCATCGAGCACCGACCTCAGGAGTACGTCATGACCAACACCCGTACGAGCGGCACGAACTGGAACAGCGAAGCCTTCGGCGAGATCCTCGCGAACGGAGCGGGGCGTCCCGTTCTGTTCACCAACGCCCGGGTTCTGACGGCGGATCCGCTGATCGGCACCATGGAAGGCGCCGACGTCCTGCTGGTGGGCGCCGTGGTCGTCGGTGTCGGGCCCGGGATCGTCACCGCGGCGGAGGACGACAACGCCATCGTCGTCGACTGCACCGGGACGACCGTCGTACCGGCCGTCGTGGACAGCGTCGCCCTGGCCGGCGGGCGGGGGCGGCGGTGCGAGTACGTCGCGACGCTGACGCCGGGGAACGCGGGCGACCTCCTCGTCGTGCCCGACGAACTCGCCCCCGACATCATGGGCGCGCACACCACGCTGCTGTCCCGCCCGGACCAGGTCCGCGCCCTGGTCGCGGCGGGCGAGCCCGTCGTCTGGGCCGGGGCCGCCGTTCCCGGCCGCCCCACCCCGCCCGGCGCGGGAGTCCCCGACGCCCAGGACATGGCCGGCAGCCCGCGGGTCGGTGTCTGGATCGACACCAACGGCTTCCTGCACCAGGAACTCACCGCCGACGGCCGCTACGACGAGACCCGGGGCGGCCGGCCGCACGCCTATCAGGGCCGGTACTGGATCGACGGCGACCGCATCGACTACCTGGACGACCTCGGGTTCTGGGCGTTCGGAGAGTTCCGGGGCGAGGAACTGCACCACGCGGGCTACGTCATGAAGCCCGGCTGACCCCTGTGACTCTCCCGCCGTCCGCCGCCCAGAAGGAAGATCTCTCATGAACGCCGACAACACCGACAGCGTCGCCACGCTCGAAAAACTCCGCCGCCTGCCCGCCGACCGGCGCCGCGTCCTGTTCACCGGCGGGACCGTCGTCACCATGGACCCCGGTCTCGGCATCATCGACAACGGCGACGTCCTGATCGAGGGCGACACGATCACCGCCGTCGGCCGCGGCCTCGCGGCGGGCGACGCCCTGGTGGTCGACGCCACCGGCATGCTCCTCACCCCCGGCTTCGTCGACACCCACCGGCACGCCTGGGAGGCGCAACTGCGCCGCGTCATGCCGGACGTGGACGACCTCGGCGGCTACGTCACCACCACCCTCGCCGGCTACGCGACCGTCTACCGGCCCGAGGACATGTACGTCGGTACGCGGCTGGCCGCCCTCACCGCGATCGACAGCGGAATCACGACCATGCTCGACTTCTCCCACAACTCCCGCACCCGCGAGCACTCCGACGCCGCCGTCGAGGCCCTTCTCGACACCGGCATCCGGGGCGTCCACGCCTCCATGGGGCCGCACTTCGGGGCCTGGGACCGGCACTGGCCCGGCGATCTGGCCCGTATCAGGGACCGGTACTTCAGCAGCGACGAACAACTGCTGACCCTGCGCGTGGCGGCCCTGGCGACCGGCGAGATCGCCGGTCCGGCACTCGCGTACGGCCCCGAACTCGCCCGACGTGCCGCGGAGTTGGGCGTGGGAGTGAGCGTGGACGCCGTCTTCGGACAGTCCTCGTCCGAGGCGGTCATGCGGTGGGCCGGGCAGGGAATCCTCGGCCCCGACGTCACCCTCATCCACTCCACCGGACTGACGCCCGAGGCGTGGAAGGCGATGGGCGACACCGGCACCACCGTCGCCCTCGCCCCCACCTCCGACGCCCAGATCGGCCTGGAGACCGCGATCCCCGCCGTCGACGAGGCCCTGTCCGTCGGTATCCGTCCAGGACTGAGCATCGACGTCGAAGTCGCCCTGGCCAGCGACATGTTCACGCAGATGCGAACCCTGCACGCCCTCCAGCGGATGCGGGCGGTCAACGCCGCCTACGGCACCGGCCAACGGCCCTCCCGCATCACCACCCGCGACGTCCTGGACTTCGCCACCCTCCAGGGCGCCCGCACCAACGGTCTCGCGCGCGTCACCGGCTCCCTCACCCCCGGCAAGAAGGCCGACCTGCTGGCCGTCCGGGCCGAGGACCTCAACAACATGCCCCTCAACGACCCGATCGGCACTCTCGTCCTGGGCTGCGACGCCCGCAACATCAGCGCCGTCCTCATCAACGGCGAGCCCCGCAAGTGGAACGGGGAGGTGCTCGACGTCGACCTGACCGCCCTGCGTGGCGAGGTGCACGCCTCACGCGAATACGTACTGAACGCCGCCGCCTGAACACCCCGCCGCTGCCGGGTCGTCGACAGGTCCGACGCCTACCCCCGCAGCGCGGGTTCGAGGTCGGGCCTGTCCTCGCTCGGTGGCCGGTCGGTGGGCCGACGCCCGAACAGCGTGCTCGGCCACCACATCCAGCGGTCCGCGTCCAGCGTCAGCGCGGTGACCAGGACCGAGCGTACGACCATGGTGTCCAGCAGTACGCCGAACGCCACCGCGAAGCCCAGCTCGGCCGCGAACACCAGTGGCAGCGAGGCCATGGCGGCGAAGGTGCCGGCCAGCACCAGACCCGCCGAGGTGATCACACCCCCGGTGGTGGACAGACCGGTCAGCGCGCCGCGCCGGGTGCCCTCCAGCAGTGCCACCTCGCGTACCCGGGTGACCAGGAAGATGTTGTAGTCGATGCCCAGGGCGACCAGGAACACGAAGGCCAGCAGCGGGAAGTTGGCGTCCGTCCCGGCGAAGCCGAAGACATGCTCGAACACCAGCGCGCTCACGCCCATGGCCGCCGCGAACGACAGCACCACCGTCGCCATGAGGAGCAGCGGCGCGACGATCGCCCGCAGCAGCAGGGCGAGGATCAGGAACACCACGACCAGCACGATCGGAATGATCAACTTGGAGTCGTGGGCGGCTGCTTCGCGGGTGTCGAGCATGATCGCCGTGTTGCCGCCGACCTGGGCGTCGGCGCCGTCGATCCCATGGACCTCGGTTCGGGCCTTCTCGACGGTGGCCATGGCGGTCGTGCCGGTGGGAGAGTCCGCCAACTCCCCCAGGATCATGGCCTCGTCACCCTTGACCACCGGCGGCGCGACGGCGGTGATTCCCGGGACACCGGACAGCGCGGCGCTCACCTGCCCGGCCGCGCCGGCCTTGGTCACGACGAGGACGGGGTCGCCCGAACCGGCCGGGAAATGCCGGTTCTTGATCTCCTCGCCGACCGCCATCTGCGGCTTGCCGGTGAACTGGTCCTTGTTGGACAGCCCGTCGGCCTTGAGGCCGAACGCGCCGATCGCCATGACGCACAGCGCGAGCGCGGTGCCGATCCATACGACGCGGGGCCGGGCGGACACCGCCGTGCCGACCCGGGTCCAGATGCCGTCCTTGGCCGGCCCGGTGGAACCGTACGCCGGTCGCACCGGCCAGAAGATCCAGCGACCGCAGATGACCAGCAGCGCCGGCATGAGGGTGACCATGGCGAGCAGTCCGACGAGGATGCCGACGGCGCAGGCCGGCCCGAGCCCCTGGGTCGAGTTGAGGGTGGCGAGCATCAGCAGCATCAGGCTGACCGCGACGGTCGCGGCGCTGGCGATGATCGCGGGAGCGGAGCGGTGCAGGGCCTCGGCCATCGCCTCGTGCCGGTCCTCGTGGCGCCGTAGCTCCTCCCGGTAGCGGGAGGTGAGCAGCAGCGCGTAGTCGGTGGCGGCGCCGAACACCAGCACGGTGAGGATGAAGCTCGTCTGGGCGTTGACGACGAGTCCGGCGTTCTTCGCCAGGAGATAGATCACCGCCTCCGACGCCATCAGGGCGACGCCGGCGGTCATCAGCGGCAGCAGGGGCAGTACGGGGCTGCGGTAGGTGAGCAGCAGGATCAGCACCACGACGGCCGCCGTGATCGCCGTCAGTCCGCCACCGCCGCCGAACGCCTTGATCGAGTCGGCCGCGTAGCCGGCCGGTCCTGTGACGTGGAAGCCGAGTCCGTTCGCGTCGGCCTCGCCGAACTCGGCCATCTCGTCGACGACCTCGCTGATCCCGTCCCAGCCGCTTCGGTCCTTCTGGATCTGGACGACCGTCTGGATGGCCTCGCCGTCGTCGGACCTGACCGGTCCGCGCGGCTGCCCGGTGACCTTCTCGACGCCCTGGAAGGCTTCGGCGTCGGCCCGTGCCTTGGCCAGGTCGGCATCGGTGACACCGCCGGGCCGGTCGTAGACGACGAGCGCCGGCACAGTGTCGGTGGGCATGAACCTCTCGGCCCGTTCCACGACGGCGGTCGACTCCGCGTCGCCGGGCAGCCAGGCCGAGTTGTCGTTCTCCTGTACGTCACCGAGCTTGCCGGCCAGCAGCAGTGACGGGACGAGCAGGACCACCCAGAGGGCGAGGACGATCCACTTCCCCCGTCTGCCACTCGGGAGCGTGGCCAGTTTTCGCAGCATGTCGGATTCCTTGTCCGTCAGTCGACGTGGGCGAGCTTGTCGGGGTTGGCGACGGCGTAGATCCCGCGCACCCGGTCGCCGTCGGGGGTGAGGTCGAGGACGAGGACGGCGTACGGGGCGTCGCCGGCCAGCAGCAGTACCGCCGGGTCGCCGTTGACGCTGCGGAAGGCGACGTCGAGGCCCGCGCCGGAGGTGGGGGCGATGGCGGTGATCAGACGGGCCACCGAGTCCCGGCCGCGGACAGGGTGTCGGCCGGTGGATCCCCGGGCCTTGCCCCCGCCGTCGGTGCACATGACCACCTCGGGCGCCAGGATCTCCAGGAGGGCGTCGAGGTCACCGCCGAGCGCGGCGGCCATGAACCGCTCGGTCACCTGCTGCCGTACGTGCGCGGCCGGCTGGAAGCGGGGGCGTCTGGCGTGGACGTGTTCGCGGGCACGGTGGGCGAGTTGGCGGATCGCGGCGGGGGTGCGGTCGAAGATCCGGGCGATCTCCGTGTGGGGGTAGCCGAACACCTCGTGCAGGACGAACACGCCGCGCTCCAGCGGCGTGAGGGTCTGCAGGATCACCATCAGCGCCATGGACACCGACTCGCCGCGCAGCGCCACATCGGCGACATCGTCCTCGACCAGGGCGCCGGGGGCGGAGCCGACCAGCGGTTCGGGCAGCCAGGGCCCCGGATAGGTCTCGCGGCGGCGGGTGACGGCGGCCTGGTGGGCGAGGGCCCGGTTCACCGCGATCCGTACGAGATAGGCGCGCGGGCTTTCGATGGACGGCGCGTGCGGCGCCTGGTACCGGGTCGACCAGGACAGCCAGGTCTCCTGGAGCACGTCCTCGGTGTCGGCGATGCCGCCGAGCATGTTGTAGACGAGGGAGAACAGCAGCTCGCGGTGGTCGTGGAACACCTCGGTCGCCGTGGGCAGTCGGCGCGCCGCCACCGGATCGGACGCCGACTCCGACGTCTGCGGGCTGTCGTCGGACACGGCGGGCGGCCGTGGGTCTGGTGGAGGGTGGTGCGTCATGGTGCCTCCCGTCGCGGATGCGTTCGGACCTGAGAGCGATCCGGGCGGCGGGAGTGTGACACTCGGCACGGCGATGTGATCCACCTCACGAACAGGCCCGCCCCCGACCGGACAGGTCGGGGGCGGGCCACGAGGCGGATCTCAGGAGGCGGGGCGGCGGGGAGCCTGCCGCCCGCCGTGTCTCACGGGGTGGTCGTGGAGACGACGTACACGCGGGGCATCGCCGGGTCGCTCAGGTCGACGGTGATGTCCTGGGTGGGCCGGGGGTCCTTCTGTTTGTGGGTGGTGCCCGACCAGACGCGGGTGGGGATGAAGTTCCAGCCCACGGTGCGCGAGTCGCGGGGGGCGATGGTGACGTTGCCCTCCTTGAGCGCGGAGCGGTGCGTGCCCAGCTCGGTCAGGAAGGTGTCGAGCCGGCCGGACGTCACGTTGAACTGGACATACAGCCGGCTGGACTTCCAGTTGCTCGTCTCGTAGTAGCGCACGTGGGTGGCGCGCCCCGGGATCGGCACCTCGAAGACCCGCTGCTTCATCCGGGACGGTACGGCGTCCACGAGGCCGGTCGCCGAGGACTCCAGCTCCTTGTCGAGACCGCTGCGCCGGCTCTGGCCCGCCGAGATCACCAGATAGCCGGCGGGGATGCCGATGAGCAGCACGATCACTATCGCCGTCAGCCACCGGCGGCGGACCATGTGACGGTGGTTCTCCGGCGGCTTCTGCATCGTCTCGGGGGACTTCGACTGGTGGGGCACGGTCATGAGGGAGGTTCCTGGCTGGTGCGGGGGGCGCGGCTGGGGCCCGTACGGGGTTCGGTCGGCGGCTCCGGCGCGCCGGTGCCTTCCGGTGCTTCGTGCGCTTGCGTCTCGGGCTTCGGGTCCCTCGAAGGTTCCTGCTCCGGGTCCGGTTCCGGCTTGGGCCGGGACTCCGCCGCCGCTGCGGACTCCTGCCGTTCGCGCAGCGCCGCCGCGCGGGACTCCTCGGCCTCGCGCAGTTCCTGCTCCTCGCGCAGATCCTGCGGCATCCGGCCGGTACGGATCGCCTCCGCGTACAGCTCGTACTTCTCGTAGCGCTCAAGCCTGCGCCGGTTCGCCCGGCGGAAGCGGCGCGCGACGAGTCTGGAGAGGTCGGCGGCGCCGACCATGCCCGCCTCGGGGCCCAGCTGCGCCTTGGCGATACGGGCCTCCGGCCGGTAGCCGCGCCCGGTGAGATGGCGGCGGAAGGCGTCCCTGGCGGGGCCGATCAGCAGATCGTCCGCCGCGCTGACGCCGCCGCCGATGACGAAGCAGGACGGGTCGAGCGCCGCCGCCAGATTGGCGATGCCGACGCCGAGCCACTGGCCGATCTCCTGGAGCAGCTCGACGCACATGGCGTCGCCCTCGCGGGCCAGCTCGGTGATCAGGGGGCCGGTGATGTCGGGGATGTGGCCCTTGACGCGTTCGATGAGGTTGTACGCCACCGGGGAGTCGGCCGCGGCCAGCTCCCTGGCCTCCCTGACGAGCGCGTTGCCGGAGCTGTACTGCTCCCAGCAGCCCCGGTTGCCGCAGGGGCAGCGGTGTCCGGCGGGCACGACCTGCATATGGCCGAACTCGCCCGCCACGCCGTACTTGCCGCGCTTGACCCGGCCGTCCTCCAGTATGGCGCCGCCGATACCGGTACCGAGCGTGATCATGACGAGGTGGTCCTCGCCGCGTCCGGCGCCGAAGCGCCACTCCGCCCAGGCGGCGGTGTTCGCGTCGTTGTCGACCATCACGGGGACGGCCAGCCGGGAGGAGATCGAGTCGCGGAGGGGTTCGTCGCGCCAGGCGAGGTGCGGGGCGAAGAGGATCTTCGCGCGGTCCGCGTCCACCCAGCCCGCGGCGCCGATGCCGACGGCGTGCACGTCGTGGCGGTCGGAGAGGTCCAGCACCAGCTCGACGATGGTGTCCTCGACGACCCGCGGGCTCTTGGACTTGTCCGGCGTCTCGGTGCGGATCTTCTCCAGGATGTTGCCGTCCGGGTCGACGACCCCGGCCATCACCTTCGTACCGCCGATGTCGATGCCGACGGTGGGCACGCGCGGCGCGGAGGCGTGCGAGCGGCGCTCACGGGTGCCGACGGTCCGCAGGACGGTGGCGCGCGCGGAGCCTCGGTGGGTGAAGTCGCGGTACGTACTCATCGGACCGGCCCCCTCACGCGGGCCGGGCGGACGGCGCTGCTACCGGAACGCGGCCTGGGTACTCGCACGTGTCGTGTCGTCCCTGCGGGTCGGGGGCTCGTCGCGCCGGGTGTCCGGGGCGGCGGCGGTGGACGGTTGTCCGCCGCCGCCGATTCTGCCATCCGGAAGGTGCGGAGGTCGGTCAGGGCTTGGCACTGCCGCCCGGCGGCGTCCCGTTTCCTTCCCCGTCCACCGGATGCCCCCCGCCGTCCACCGGGCGGCCACCGAGGTGGGCCGGGGCGGGGGCCTTCGCCAGCTCGTGGCTCAGCTCCTCCAGCTCCGAGCCGCCCGCCATCTGGCGGGTCAGCTCGTCCAGGGTGATTGATTCCTTGGTGTGGCTGCCGGCCATGACACCGCGCTTGAGCAGGACGAAACGGTTGCCGACGAGATACGCGTGGTGCGGGTTGTGCGTGATCAGGACCACGCCGAGCCCCGCGTCCCGCGCGGCGGCCACGTACTTCAGTACGACTCCGGACTGCTTCACGCCGAGCGCGGCGGTCGGCTCGTCCAGGACGAGGACCTTCGCGCCGAAGTGGACGGCGCGGGCGATCGCCACACACTGGCGTTCGCCCCCGGACAGGGTCCCGATGGGCTGGTCGACGTCGCGCAGGTCGATGCCCATCCGCAGCAGTTCCTCGCGGGTGGTGCGGCGCATCTGTTCGACGTCGAGGCGCTTGAAGGGGCCCTTGCCCTTCGTCGGTTCGGAGCCGAGGAAGAAGTTCCGCCAGACGGGCATCAGCGGCACGACGGCGAGGTCCTGGTAGACGGTGGCGATGCCCAGGTCCAGCGCCTCGCGCGGCGAGCCGAGCGTCGTCCTCTTCCCGTCGATGAGGAACTCGCCGGCGTCGTGCTGGTGCAGTCCCGCGATGATCTTGATCAGGGTGGACTTGCCCGCGCCGTTGTCGCCGAGGACGCAGGTGATCTCGCCGGCGTGGACCTCCAGGGAGACACCTTCGAGGGCGCGGATGTTGCCGTAGTACTTACTGACGTCGTCCAGCTCGACCAGGGGTGTCGTGGTCGCGGTGCCGCCGGTCGTGGTCGTGCCGGGCGTGCTTGGCGTGCTGGTCATCGGGTTGCCTCCGCGCGCTTGCGGACCCATGCGTTGAGCAGGGTGGCCAGAAGGAGCATCGCTCCGAGGAAGAACTTGAACCAGTCCGGGTTCCACTCCGCGTACACGATGCCCTTGCTGGTCATGCCGAAGATGAACGCGCCGACGGCGGAGCCGATCGCCGAGCCGTAACCGCCGGTGATCAGACAGCCGCCGATGACGGCCGCGATGATGTAGATCAGTTCGTTGCCGACGCCCTCGCCGGACTGGACGACGTCGAACGAGAAGAGCAGATGCTGTCCCGAGACCCAGGCGCAGAAGCCGACGCCCATGTAGAGGCCGATCTTCGTCAGCCGGACCGGGACGCCGACGGCGCGGGCGGCCTCGGCGTTGCCGCCGACCGCGAAGATCCAGTTGCCGAAGCGGGTACGGAGCAGGATCCAGGTGGCGAGGGCGACCAGGCCCGCCCACCAGAGGATGGTGACCTTCAACTCGACGCCGCCGACGGTCAGTTCGGAGGCGAAGAGCTTACGGGCCGACTCGAAGCCCTGCATGTCGCTGACGCTCTTGGTCGAGACGGTGTCGCTGATCAGCTTGGTCAGACCGAGATTGAGGCCTGTCAGCATCAGGAACGTGCCGAGGGTGATGATGAAGCTCGGCAGTTTCGTGCGCGTCAGCATGAAGCCGTTGAACACCCCGATGGCGAGGGTGACCAGCAGGGACACGAAGACGCCGACCCAGATGTTGGCCGTCATCTGGTAGCTGAACATCGAGGAGATCAGCGCCGAACTGGTCACCAGCACACCGGCGGACAGGTCGAACTCGCCGCCGATCATCAGCAGTGCCACCGGCACCGCCATGATCCCGATCGTCGAGGCCGCGTACAGGACGGTGCCGAAGCTGGACGTCTTCAGGAACGAGTCGGCGACGACCGAGAAGAAGAGGAACACCGCCAGGGCACCGACGACGGCGCCCAGTTCGGGCCGCCCGAGCAGCTTGCGCAGCGCCGGATTCCCCAGCAGCCGCTCGTCCTTGGCCGGGCCGCCGCCCGCGCCGTCTCCGTCGCCCGGCCGGTCCTTCACGGGTGGTGCGGTTGTGGTCATCGGGTCCCTCGCTCCGCGAATTTCTCCAGCTCGGCGGCGTCCTGCTTGTCGATGATCTGCGGTCCGGTGAGGACCGGGAGCCCGCCGCCGAGTACGTCGGCGTTGTACCGGTAGAGCCAGAGCAGATCGACGGCCTCGTACCCCTGGAGGTACGGCTGCTGGTCGACGGCGAAGCCGAGCCGGCCCGCCTTGAGCGAGCCCGCGACCGCCTCGTTGAGGTCGAACGTGTCGATCTCGGCCTTGCTGCCCGCCGTCTCCCTGGCCTTGACGGCGGTGTCCGCGAAGGGCGCGCCGAGCGTGACGACGGCGTCGATGCTCTTGTCGGTCTGGAGCTTGGCCTCGATGGACGCCTGGACGTCGGGCATGTTGGTGCCGTCGACGTACAGGTTCTGCATCGTGCCGTCGAAGGTCTTCTTCGCCCCGGCGCAGCGCTGCTCGTGTCCCACGTTGCCCTGCTCGTGCAGGACGCACAGGGCCTTCTTCTTGCCCCGCTTGTCCAGTTCGTCGCCGACGGCCTCACCGGCGATGGACTCGTCCTGGCCGATGTGGGTGAGCGCGCCGAACTGCTTGGACTGCTCGGAGCCCGAGTTGACGGTGATCACCGGGATTCCGGCGGCGGTGGCCTTGGCGACGACTGCCTTCATCGCGTCGGGTTTGGCGAGCGTGACGATCAGCCCGTCGACACCCTTGTCGATGTACGACTGGACGAGCTGCGCCTGCTGCTGGCCCTCGTCGCTCTTCGCGTACAGGAAGTCGATGTTGTCCTTGACCGCGGCCTCCTCGGCGCCCTTCTGGACGATGTCCCAGAAGGTGTCGCCGTCTCCCGAGTGGGTGACCATGGCGAATGTCCACTTGGGGGTGCTCACCGCGGCCCGCCCCCGCGCCTCGGCCTCGGCCGCCGCGGCCCGCTCCTCGGCGCGCTTGCCGCCGGTGCTGCTGCACCCCGCCAGGGTCGCCGCCCCGAGAACCACCGCGAGCACCGCGCCCGTCGCGCGTACCCCTGCCCGAACTCCACCGACCCTAGCCACGACGCCGTGCCCCTCCTGCCGTACTTCCCGGTACCGGTACCGGTACCGCCGGGCGCGGTACGTCCCGGCCCGGCCGCCCAAGTATCCGGCATGGGTGTACGGGGCATGGTCATCGGGTACCACGGGCGGTGAACTTCTCCAGCGCCGGGACGTCCTTCTCGGTCACGAGCGCGGGCCCGGTGAGCACGGGCTTTCCGCCGCCGACGACGTTGCCGTTGTTCTTGTTGAGCCACAGTTCGTCGACCGCGAGATAACCCTGGAGGTAGGGCTGCTGGTCCACGGCGAAGCCGATCTCCTTGGCCTTGAGCTGCTTGACGACGTCCTCGTTGAGGTCGAAGGTGTTGATCTCGGCGTTGGAGCCCGCGCCCGCCTTGGCCTTGACGGAGGCGGCGGCGAAGGGCGCGCCGAGCGTCACGACCGTGTCGAATTCGCCGGTGGACTTGCCGCTCTGGAGCTTCGCCTCGATGGACGACGTCGAGGACGGCATGTTGGTGCCCTCGACGTTCAGATTCTCCACGGTGCCGCCGAAGGCCTTCTTCACACCGGCGCAGCGCTCTTCGAGCGAGACGTTGCCCTGCTCGTGGATGACGCAGAGTGCCTTCTTCTTGCCGCGCCTGGTCAGCTCCTCGCCGACCGCCTCACCGGCGATGGCCTCGTCCTGGCCGATATGGCTGAGCGCCCCGAAGGGCTTGGAGAACTCGGCGCCGGAGTTGATCGTGACGACCGGGATCCCGGCGGCGGTGGCCTTCGCGATGACGGCCTTGACCGCCTCGGGCTTGGCGAGGCTGACCACGAGTCCGTCGACGTCCTGGTCGATGTAGCTCTGGATCAGCTGGGCCTGCTCCTTGCCTTCCTTGTTGGCCGCGTAGAGGAAGTCGACATTGTCCTTGGCCGCCGCGACCTCGGCGCCGCTCTGCACGATGTCCCAGAAGGTGTCGCCCTCGCCGGAGTGGGTGACCATGGCGATCTTCATGCGCGGGGTCTTGGCCTTCGTACCGCCGCCGCCGTCGTCGGCCTTGTCCTCGGAGTCCTTGCCGCCCGAGCCGCTGCATCCGGCGACGAGGGCGAGCGCGCATGCGGTGAGCAGCGCCGCCGCCGTACGGCCCGCCGCCTTTCGGTTGGTACGCATGGTGGATCCGCCTTCCCTCCCGGCCGCCCCGTTGCGGCTGGGGGAGTTCTAGCGGCGGTCGCGCGGCCCCGTCAATACTTTGTCCGAACATTCTTACGAAGAGGTGTCCGTACGCGGCGGAGCGGAGACTCGCTCAAGGGCGTACGAGGAGCTGGAACTCGAAGGCGTAACGCGAGGCCCGGTAGATGTGGTCGCCGAACTCGACGGCCCGGCCCGTGTCGTCGAACGTCGTGCGTTCCATCGCGAGCAGCGGCGCGCCCGGTGCCTCGCCGAGCAGCCGGGCCTCCTCGGCGTCGGCGGCCCGCGCGCCGACCGACTGGCGGGCGCTGTGCAGCGTGATGCCGACGGCGCGCATCATCCGGTAGAGGCCGGTGGATTCGAGCTGCGCGGTGTCGCAGTCGAGGAGTTCGACCGGGAGGTGGTTGCGCAGCCGGGCCATCGGTTCGTCGTGGGCGTACCTGAGCCGTTCGACGAGCCGTACGTCCGCCCCTTCGGCGACTCCGAGCGCGGCGGCGATCCGTGCCGTGGCCGGTTCGACCGTGTTGCGCAGCACGCGGGTGGTGGGGCGCTGGCCGGCCGCCTCCAGGTCGTCGTAGAGGCTGCTCAGCTCCAGGGGGCGGCGGACCTTGCTGTGCAGGACCTGGGTGCCGACGCCCCGGCGGCGGACCAGCAGGCCCTTGTCGACCAGCGACTGGATGGCCTGGCGGACGGTGGGCCGGGAGAGTCCGAGGCGGGCGGCCAGCTCGATCTCGTTGCCGAGGAGGCTGCCCGGGGCGAGCCGGCCCTGCTCGATGGCCGCTTCGAGCTGCTGCGAGAGCTGGAAGTAGAGCGGGACCGGGCTGGTGCGGTCGACACCGAGCCGGAGCGCGGCGGCCTGAGGGGCCGCCCCGCCCGGCTGCTCTGGTTCCGGCTGCTTGGGCACGGGGGCGAGCGTAGCCCCGTGAGATGTTGACGGAAAGTCCTGTAGTTCGGTTGTCAGGACAAGCGACGGACGAGCGTCGGGCAGGGGGACAGACGAACACCGTTCGGACAAAGATCAACAGCAGGTCTAAATGTCAGGACAAACGCTTGACACGGTGACTGGGCGAAGGCCACCTTGGGGGCCATGCGCATCGGACTCATCGGCACCGGCCGTATCGGCACCTTCCACGCTGAGGCGCTGAGCCGCCATCGCGAGGTCGGCTCCCTCGTCGTCGCCGACACGGACGCGGCACGCGCCGCCCATGTCGCCGACCGTACGGGCTCCACGGCGGCCCCCTCGGTGGACGAGGTCTTCTCCTGGGGTGTGGACGCCGTCGTCATCGCCTCCGCCACCTCGGCCCACGCCGACCTGATCAGCCGGGCCGCGCGCGCCGGGCTGCCCGCCTTCTGCGAGAAGCCGATCGCGCTGGACCTGAAGGGCACGCTGAACGCGCTGAGCGAGGTCGACGCCGCCGGGACCATCCTGCAACTGGGCTTCATGCGCCGCTTCGACGCCGGTTACGGGGCGGCCCGCGATCTTGTACGGTCCGGGGCGCTGGGCCGGCTGCACACCGTACGCGCCATCACCTCCGACCCGGCGCCGCCGGCCCCGGAGTATCTGCCGCTGTCGGGCGGGCTCTACCGGGACTGCCTGGTCCACGACTTCGACATCATGCGCTGGGTCACCGGGCGCGAGGTGGTGGAGGTGTACGCGACGGGCTCGGACGCCGGTCCCCCGATGTTCCGCGACGCCGGGGACATCGACACGGCCGCCGCCGTCCTGACCCTGGACGACGGCACGCTCGCCACCGCCACCGCGACGCGCTGCAACGGCGCGGGCTACGACGTACGGATGGAACTGGCGGGCGAGCTGGACCAGTTCGCGGTCGGACTCGACGACCGTACGCCGATCACCTCGACCGAGCCGAAGGGGCCGCCGCGCTGCGACAACCCGTGGCCGGGCTTCCTGGAGCGGTTCGCGCCGGCGTACGAGGCGGAGCTGGACGCCTTCATCCGGGTCGTGGGCGGCGAGCTGGAGAACCCGTGCGACGGGCACGAGGCGCTGCACGCGCTGCGGATCGCGGAGGCGTGCGAGCTGTCGCGGGCGGAGCACCGGCCGGTACGGCTGGCGGAGATCCCGGGCGGCTGAGCGGGCGGTGAGCGGGTGGGCCCTGGTTAAGGCTGAGAGGGCTCACGCGGGCTTCGGCACCGGCAGGACCGTGCCCTGCGCCACCGCGCACAGCGTCTCCGTGCCGTCGTCCGCCACCGTGAACAGGTCGCAGCGCACCGTGGCCTGCCGACGGCCCGCGTGGACGACGGACGCGCGGGCGACCAGGGTACGGCCGGTGCCGGGGCGCATGTACTGGATGGAGAAGCCCGCCGTCAGCACGGCCGGGCCGAGCACCGAACCCGCGGCGAAGGTCATGCTGTTGTCGGCCGCGTACGCCAGCACTCCCCCGTGCAGATAGCCGTTCTGCTGCTGAAGGTCCTTGCGGATGTCCAGCTCCAGCTCCGCCTCGCCGTCCCCGAAGACCATGACCCTGGTACCCAGCAGGCTGCTGAAAGGCTGGCTGTCCAGCACCTTCCGTGCCAGGACGATGTCGAACTCCTGCATGGTCTGACTCCTCCGGAATTGCCCGCGCGGCACCCCGCGCCTTCATACCTACCACCGCACCGGCAGACCCCGCACCCCACGGATCAGCAGTCCGGGCAGCCAGTCCAGCGGCCCCGTGTCCGGGTCGAGGGTCAGGTCGGGGCAGCGTTCGAGGAGGGTACGGATCGCGATCCGGGCCTCCAGGCGCGCGAGCGGCGCGCCGAGGCAGTGGTGGATGCCGTGCCCGAAGGCGAGATGTCCGTGGTTGCGGCCCTTGGCACCGGTCGCGGTGGCCGTCGCCGTACGCCGGATGTCGAAGCGGTCCGGGTCCTGGTAGCGCGCGGGGTCGCGGCCGGCGGCGCCGAGGCCGACGAGTACCGCCTCGTACGCGGGGATGATCGTGCCACCGACGGTCACGGGCTCGGTGGTGAAGCGCGCGGTGCCGTTGAGTACGGGGCCGTCGTAGCGCAGGGTCTCCTCGATCGCGCCGTCGAGCAGTCCGAAGTCCTCGCGCAGGGCGGCCAGTTGGTCGGGGTGGCCGAGCAGGGCGCGTACCGCGTTGGTGATGAGATTGACGGTCGTCTCGTGACCGGCGACCAGCAACAGGTAGGCCATGGCGCGCAGTTCGGCGGCGGAGAGCCGGTCGCCGCCCTCGGCGCGGGTGCGCAGCAGGGCGGAGAGCAGATCGTCGGAGGGGCCGGCGCAGCGCTTGTCCTCGATCAACTCGTCGAAGTAGGCGCCGAGTTCGTGCACGGCGGTGTGCTCACTCTCGGGGCCGGCCGGTGCCACGATCTCCGTCGACCAGGCGCGGAAGACGTCACGGTCCCCGGCGGGCACCCCGAGCAGTTCGCAGATGACGGTGATGGGCAGCGGGTACGACAGCGACTCGACCAGGTCGCCGCGGCCGGCGGGGAGCATCGCGTCGATCAGCTCGTCGGTGAGTCGCTGGATCCGCTCGCGCAGGCCGGCGACCCGGCGGGTGGTGAACTCGCTGGCGACGAGCTTGCGCAGACGGGTGTGGTCGGGCGGGTCGACGACCAGCAGATTGGGGCCGATGACGCGTTCGTCGAGCATGCTGCCGCCCACGGTGGCCGGGGACTTGGCGAGCCGGGGGTCGGCGAGCGCGGCGCGGGCCTCGCGGTGCCCGATGATCAGCCAGAGGCGGTCGCCGCGCGGCGTACGGGTCTCGTGGACCGGTCCCGACTCGCGCAGTTTCGCGTAGTACGGGTACGGGTCGGCGATGAAATCGGGCCCGTACGCGCCCAGATCGACAACACTCATCACGTCAGGTTACGTCGCCCCGGCGTACGCCGGTGACTCGCGCCCGAAGCCGGCCGGGTTTCTGCCCGATGCCGGCCGGGCCCCTCAGCCGCCGTCCGCCACCAGATCCGCGTCGTGCACCAACAGGGCGATCTGCACACGGTTGTTGAGGTCCAGCTTGGCCAGGATGCGGGACACGTGCGCCTTGACGGTCGGGACGCTCATGAAAAGCGCCGCGGCGATCTCCGCGTTGGAGCTGCCGCGTCCCACGGCCAGCGCGACCTCCCGCTCGCGCTCCCCGAGCCGGGCCAGCCGGTCGCCGGCGACTTCCTTGCGTACACCGGTCGGCGCGCCCGCGACGTGCAGCATCAGCTGACGGGTGACGGCCGGGGAGAGCACGGGCTCGCCCGCCGCCACCTGCCGTACCGCCGCGACGATCTCGGCCGGGGGCGTGTCCTTCAGGACGAACCCGGCGGCGCCGGCGCGCAGCGCGCGCAGCACCTGTTCGTCGGCGTGGAAGGTGGTCAGGACGAGGACTTCGGGCGCGCCGGGGCGGGCCCGCAGCAGTTCGGTGGCGGTGAGGCCGTCCATGACGGGCATCCGGATGTCCATGAGCACGACGTCGGGGGCGCGTTCGCGGACGAGCGCGGCGACCTCGGAGCCGTCGGACGCCTCCCCCACGATCTCGACGCCGTCGGCGCCGCCCAGCATGAAGGTCAGTCCGGCGCGTACGAGGGGGTCGTCGTCGACGATGAGCAGCCGGACGGTGGTGGTGGTCATGGGGACCACGGTAGCCAGGCCTTGACGGCGAAGCCGCCGTCGCGCGTCGCGCCGTGCTCGAACCGGCCGCCGGCCAGGGTGGCGCGCTCGGTCAGCCCGATCAGCCCCTGGCCGGATCCGGGCACGTGCGGGACCGGGCCGCGCGGTGCCTCGTTGCGTACCTCGACGGTGAGTCCGTCCCCCGGGCCGCCGCTCACCAGGACGGTGGTGCCGGTGCCGGGGGCGTGCTTGCGCGCATTGGTCAGGCCCTCCTGGGCGATGCGGTAGGCGGTGCGGCCGATGGTGGACGGTACGGCGTCGGGCTCGTGCACGCCGCTGTCGAGGGTGACCTCCATGCCGGCCTCGCGGGACTCGGCGATCAGGGCGTCCAGGGTGGCGAGGGTGGGCTGCGGGCGCTCGCCGTCGTCGCCGGGGGCACGCAGCACGCCGATGATCATGCGCAGATCCTGGAGCGCCTCGTGGGCGCTGTCGCGGATCACTCCGGCGGCTCTGGCCACCTCGGGAGGCGGCGCGTCGGGTCTGAACTCCAGCGCGCCCGCGTGCACGCTGAGCAGGGTCAGGCGGTGCGCCAGCACGTCGTGCATCTCACGGGCGATGGCCTCACGGGCCAGCCGCTGCGCCTGCTCGGCCCGGAGCGCGGCCTCGTTCTCGGCCCGTACGGCGCGTTCGCGCAGCGCGAGGACGAGCTGCCTGCGGGACCGTACGAGCATGCCCCAGGCGAACGCGAGAAGGGTGAGGAGCGCTCCGAGGATGACGGCGAAAAGATGGGAGATGGTCGGGTCGGGGCGCACGTACGCCTGGGCGGCCATGCCCGCGAGCGCCAGGACCAGGACGTAGCCCACGGGCTTGAACGGCCGGTGGATGGCCAGGCTGAAGAGCGCCACCAGGGTGGCGCCGACCGCGGTGGGCGCCACGACCTCCACCAGGACGAGACAGACGGCCAGCCCCAACGGCCAGCGCCGCCGCACCCACAGCGCGCAGCAGGCAGCGACGCCGACCAGCAGGTCGGCCATGATGAGCGGCTCGCTGTTGCCCGCCTGCTCGGCGGTGTCGAGGGCGAGCATGCCGACGAAGACGGCGAAGAAGAAGACGACCAGATCGACAACCCAGTCCCGCACGGTCCGCCTCGCCCGCCGCCCACCCCGCCGCCGGGCGGAATCGGGATCGGCGGCCCCGGCCATGGCCGAAGGCAGCAGCCAGGGGTACTCCGTACGCGTCATACGCCCAATCTATGCAGGTGGGACGCGACGCGCTGCCCGGTGGGCGAGGACGGATACCAAAGTCGCGGGGGCGCCGACTTAGGTCCTGTCGGGTGGGTGCGGGAGGTACGCCCTGCCGGACGACCCGGGCCCCGGGCAGGACCTCGCGGTGGCGAAGCGCGGCCGGCGGCGTACGGCCCCCAACTCACGGAGACGCTTCCGCGTCCTGACGGGCCTGCGTCCTGACGGTCCACGAGTTGAGGGCCGCCGGACCGGCGCCCTCGCCCATGGCACCTCGGTGCGTGCGATCGACCGCCAACGCTGCCGGTCGCCCGGGATCTCGCTGTCGCGAAGCGCGGCAGGCGCCGGACGGCGCGGTCATGGAGACGCCTCCGCGACCTGACGGTCCCGCGAGCCGGGGGCCGCCGGACCGGCGCCCTCGGCGATGGCGCCTAGATGTGTGCGATCGACCGTCAACGTGACGGGGCGCCGCACCTCGCTGTGGCCAAGCGCGGCTCGCGCCGCACGGCGGGGTGGCTGAGACGCTTCCGCGTCCTGGCGGTTCCACCAGGCGGAGCCGCCCGACCGGCGCACCCCGCCGATGGCACCTCGGTGCCAGCGATCACTCGTCAACGCGGCAGGGCGCCACACCTCGCCGTGGCGAAGCCCGGCTCGCGCCGCATGGCGCGATGGCGGACAAGCCCCCGCGCCCCGGCACCCCCGGCCGGGCGGCACCTTGACGGGCAGGCCGTCGGCGGGGGCCGCCGGCCCGGCGCCCTCGGCGATGGCACCCCGGTACGTGCTCCGCACCAGGCATCGCGGGCGCGGAACGGTCCACCGGGGGCCTCCGCGGGGCCGTGCCCCGGCCCGTCGTCGGCGTCCGATTCCCGCCGGTGGTCCGCGGTGGGCGGCGGTTTGATCGAGGCATCGGTAGCACCCACTCGTCGCCCGCCGTCGCGGGCGACCGATCGAAGGACCCACCACATGTCTGTTTCGAATTCCGCGCCCGCCGGCCGAACCGCGCTGGTCACCGGTGGCAGTCGGGGGATCGGCGCCGCGATCGCCCTGCGGCTCGCCCAGGAAGGCGTGGATGTCGCGATCACGTACGTCGCGGACGAGGCCGCCGCGCTGGAGGTCGTGCGGAAGATCGAGGCGACCGGGCGGCGCGGTCTCGCGCTGCGCGCCGACTCGGCCGATCCCGCGCAGGCCGTGGGCGTCGTGGAGCGGGCCGTCGACGGGCTCGGCGGGCGGCTCGACATCCTCGTCAACAACGTCGGGATCGGGCTGCTCGGCCCCCTCGAATCCTTCCCGGTGGCTGACGTCGGCCGACTGCTCGCGGTGAACGTCCAAGGCGTCTTCCTCACCACTCAGGCCGCGGCCACGAAGCTCGTACGCGGCGGCCGGATCGTCACCGTCGGCAGCTGCATGACCCAGCGGGTACCCGGCCCCGGCGGCACTCTCTACGCGACCAGCAAGTCCGCGCTGATCGGGCTGACGAAGGCGCTGGCACGGGAGTTGGGCGAGCGGGGGATCACCGCGAACATCGTCCACCCGGGCCCGACCGACACCGACATGAACCCGGCCGACGGCCCGTACGCGCCCAGCCAGAGCGCGATGACGGCGCTCGGCCGGTACGGGTCCGCCGACGAGGTGGCGTCGATGGTGGCGTTCCTGGCGGGTGACGACGCGGCGTACGTCACGGGCGCCGAGTTCGCGGTGGACGGCGGCCACGCCGCCTAGGACGTGCTGCCCAACTCCCGGTATCGCGACGCCAGTCGGGCCGCGCCCTCCTCCGTGAGCGAGCCGAAGAGGCGGAGTCGGGAGATGCCGCCGTCCGGGAAGATGTCCATCCGGACCTGACGGGCCGTCACGGGGCGGTCCAGGACGAAGCGGTGGTTGGTGTCGGGCTGGAGGCGGGTGCGGGGCAGGAGCTCGGTCCAGGGCCCCTCCTCCGTCCCCGGCCCGTCGTCGCGTACGGAAAGCGCCGCCCAGCCCGCCGAGTTGCCCAGCAGATACGCCGTGTCGATCTCGACGGCGCGGATCTCGGACTGCTCGGCCAGGGCGTAGCGGATCCAGTCGTTGCCCTTGTCGCGGCGGCGTCGGGTCTCCCAGCCGTCGTCCATCTGCTGCGAACGGCCCGGCTGGATGGTGTTGGTGGCCGGTGAGTAGAAGCGGTCGGACGCGTCCTCGACCCGGCCGCCGTTCGCCAGGGCGGCCAGGTCGAACGTACCGAGCGCGGCCAGCCACACCGGGTCGGGTACGACATCGCCGTACACGCGCAGGCGCGCGATCCCGCCGTCGGGATGCTGGTTGACCCGCAGATGGGTGAAGCGGCGCCCGGTGTCGACGGTGAAGCCGTTGGCCGCGTGGCCGCCGACGGCCGTACGCGGTACGAGAGTTGTCCACGTCACGCCGTCGGCGAGCAGGTCGTCCGGGGAGGGGGAGCCGGGCACGGACGTGGCCTCGACGGACACGGCCTGCGGGTAGTTGCCGCGGAAGTGGGCGGTGTCGATCACGATGCCGCGTACGACGCCGGGCGCGCCCAGCCGTACGAGGGCCCAGTCGTGGTCCTCGTCGGTGGGGTGCGGTCGCGCGGCGGAGGCACCGCGCCGGCGGCGGGTCTCCCAGCCGTCCATGATCTTGCCCTTGTGGCCGAAGCGTTCGGGGTCGAACTCGGCGGGTCCGGGCTTCAGCAGATTCTCGCGGTCGGCGAAGAACTCGTCGTTGGCGGCGACGACCCCGGCACCGAGCCTGCGGTCGGCCAGGTCGACGAGGTGCGTGAAGGGGAAGTCCGCGGAGCGGTGGTCGGCGTACGGGTCGCCGCCCGCGTACGGGAGTGCGTCACCCGTGAAGCGGGGCGCCCGCGGCGTGGTCGACGAGCTGGAGGTCGACTGGCTGGTGGTCACGGTCGGTCGGTCCTTTCGAGCAGTCGGCCCGAGGGCTCGGCGATGACTCCGTCGGCGACGATGCGACGGCCGCGCAGCCAGGTCGACCTGACCACGCCGTACAGGGTGCGGCCCGCGTACGCGGTGACGCGGTTGCGGTGCTGGAGCGCGGCGGGATCGACGGTGAACGACTCGTCGGGCGCGAGGACCGCGAAGTCGGCGTCGCGGCCCGCCTCGATGGCGCCCTTCGTGTCCAGACCGGCCAGCGCGGCGGGGGCCGTCGACATCCAGCGGGCCACGTCGTCCAGCGAGTGACCGCGTCGGCGGGCCTCGGTCCACACGGCAGGGAGTCCCAGCTGGAGTGAGGAGATGCCGCCCCACGCGGTCGCGAAGTCCGAGGTCTTGAGGTCGGTGGTGGAGGGCGAGTGGTCGGAGACGACGCAGTCGATCGTCCCGTCGGCCAGGCCCTGCCACAGGGCGTCCTGGTTGGCGGCCTCGCGGATGGGCGGGCAGCACTTGAACTCCGTTGCGCCGTCCGGGACTTCCTCGGCGGTGAGGGTGAGGAAGTGCGGGCAGGACTCGACCGTCAGCCGTACGCCGTCACGTCGGGCCGCGGCGATCAGCGGCAGCGCGTCGGCGGACGACAGATGCAGGACGTGTACGCGGGCGTCGAGCCGGCGGGCGGCGGCGATCAGTCCCTCTATCGCGGCGTTCTCGGCGTCGCGCGGGCGGGAGGCGAGGAAGTCGGCGTACTTCGCGCCGGCGCGCTGCGGCGCCGCCGCCAGTTCGCGCGGATCCTCGGCGTGCACGATCAGCAGCCCGCCGAAGCCGGCGATCTCGGCGAGCGACGTGGCGAGTTGGGCGGTGTCCAGCTCGGGGAACTCCTCGACACCCGACGGCGACAGGAACGCCTTGAAGCCGAACACCCCCGCGTCGTGCAGGGACTTGAGGTCCGCGACGTTGTCGGGGAGCGCGCCTCCCCAGAAACCGACGTCGATGTGCGCCTTGGGGGCGGCGACCTCCCGCTTGATCCGCAGGTGGGCCGTGGTGGTGGTCGGCGGCAGGGAGTTGAGCGGCATGTCGATCAGGGTGGTGATGCCGCCGGACGCGGCCGCGCGGGTGGCGGTCCAGAAGCCCTCCCACTCGGCGCGGCCGGGGTCGTTCACATGGACGTGGGTGTCGACCAGGCCGGGGAGGACCACGTCGTCGCCGACGTCCTCCAGGCGGGCGCCGGGCGGGAGTTCGGAGCCGTACCCCCGCTCGTGGGGGAGCACCGCCGTGATCGTGCCGCCGGTGACGGCGACGGACGCGGGGCGCGTGCCGTCGGGGGTGACGACGCGTGTCGAGCGCAGCACCAGGTCCACGTTCCGGTCCAGATCGGTCACCGGGCACCCTCACTTCCGTCTTAGCCACGCGCCCATGTCCACGCGCCCACACGAACGAATCATCGAATTCAACGAACTGTTGAAGGAGTCTTCATGCCGGACGGGGGTCCGTCAAGGCCACGCCGCCCCGGACCGCACCCCGTGCACTACACTGAAGCATTTCCACAAGACGAGAATCGACTTCCATCAGACAGAAACCCTCCCCACCCACTCACCGTACGGACCGATCACCCCGAGTGACGGCCGACACCCGGACGGACACCCGGACAGACACCCCCTGACCGGCGAATACGTGGCGCGGCCGGCCGATCCGGGGACCGGTCACCCGCCGGACCGCCCGGTAAACTGCTGACTCGCCCGCCCGTCCCGTCGCCCCGAGAGGACCGTTGTTGTGCCGACGTCCAGCGCCGCCAGCGCCAGCGCCACCGACGCCGCCAAGCCCGCATCCGCGAGCGGCGGCGTCCAGTCCCTCGAACGCGCCTTCGACCTTCTGGAGCGGATGGCGGACGCGGGCGGCGAGGTCGGCCTGAGCGAGCTGTCGGCCAGCAGCGGCCTGCCCCTGCCGACCATCCACCGGCTGATGCGCACGCTCGTCGCCTGCGGTTACGTACGGCAGCAGTCGAACCGCCGGTACGCGCTCGGCCCGCGGCTCATCCGGCTCGGCGAATCCGCGTCGCGACTGCTCGGCACCTGGGCACGGCCGTATCTGGCGCGGCTGGTCGAGGAGACCGGCGAGACCGCGAACATGGCACTGCTCGACGGCGACGAGATCGTGTACGTCGCACAGGTGCCCTCCAAGCACTCCATGCGGATGTTCACCGAGGTCGGCCGCCGGGTGCTCCCCCACTCCACCGGTGTGGGCAAGGCGCTCCTCGCGCACGCGCCGGCCGACGAGGTACGGGCGCTGCTCGCGCGTACGGGCATGCCCGCAGCGACCGAGAAGACGATCACGACGGCGGACGGCTTCCTGGCGGCGCTGGACGTGGTGCGCGCGTCCGGTTACGCGGTGGACGACAACGAGCAGGAGGTGGGGGTCCGCTGCCTGGCGGTGCCGGTGCCCAACTCCCCCACGCCCGCCGCCATTTCGATCTCGGGACCGGCCGGCCGGGTCACGGAGACGGCCACCGAGAGGATCGTGCCGATCCTCCAGGAAGTGGCGCGCGAACTGTCCGAGGCGCTGGCGAACACGGCTGCGGCGGCGGCCCCTCAGCAGGCCTGAGCGCCCCGCACACCCGAGCGCCGTACACCCCAATCCCCTGGGACGTACGGCGCTCAGGCACTCGT
>NZ_MDCR01000066.1:25136-46125 GCF_001723055.1 Streptomyces niveus | reverse complement strand
CTGAAGACCCACGGCCGTGTCGGTGGGAACGGTCAGCGCCAGGATCGCGCCGATGACCGCGGCGACGACTCCGATCATCGCGACGTACTCGACACCGCCCTGGCCCTGGTCGTGCCGACGCCGCGGTGACCTCTGTATGCACTCCTCGGGGCCGCTCATCCGCACTCCTCACCCGAACCGTCACTCAAAATTTCACCGAGTGACGTGGAGACTAAGGACGAGGGCGGGCCCAGTCGCAGGGTCCGGGGACCCAGTTACGGGCCCAGCGGAGGCGGCAGTTCAGTTCCGGGCGGCGGATTGCGTCGATACGGGCGGCGTGGGCGTGGATACGGGCTTCGAAGGGGCCCCCGACACGGACGCGACCGCTGACGGCGTGGCCGGGACCGACGGCGCCACCGACGACGGCGCGGACGAGGATGACGACGACGCGGACGCCGCCGGTGTGCTCGGTGCCGGCGACAGCGGCGTGTACTCGCCGTTCCCGTGCATGTCCTTCGGACCGCCGTCCGGCAACTCGCCCAGCGCGTCCAGCGCCGCACGGGCCTTCGGCGCCAGCAGCGGCGAGAACCGGGGGTTCGTCCGCAGCGCCTCCTCCAGATGGCGGCGCGCCGGGCCGTCCATCTCCAGCGCCCGCTCGATCTCACCCCGGTGGTACGAGAACAGCGCGCTGCGCATCCCCTGCTCCGTCGCCCTCTTCGCGTACGGCAGCGCCTTCGCGGGCTCACCCGCCCTGAACAGCGCCCACCCCAGCGCGTCGGACATCTGCATGCTCCGGTGCCCGCGCCGCCACTCCGCCTCCAGCCGCTCCACCGCGGCCCGCGGGTTCCCGTGGTCGGACTCGAACCGGGCCAGCAGCAGTTCCTCGTTCACGCCGTCCACCCGCGCCCGCGCCGTACGGTCCCTCAGCAGCGCGTACTGGCTCCGCGCGTCCCCGTCCAGCCCCTGCGACTCGTACAACTCACCCAGCTCCAGGGCGTATTCGGGCAGCGGACGCTCCGCGATGGCCGCCTGGTAGTCCTGGCCGGCCTCGTCCGCCCGGTCCAGCGCCGCCAGCGCCCGCGCCCGCCCCGCCAGCGACTGATGGTGGTCCCGCGAGATCTTCAGCGCCGCGTCGTAGTACCGCAGCGCCTCCTTCGGCTCACCGCGATCCCACGCCAGCCCGGCCAGCGCGTGCAGCGCCCCCGCCTTCTCGGCGGGCGTACCGGCCTTCGTGAACGCCTCGTCCGCCTTGGCCGCCGCGTCCTCCCGCCACCCCCGGTCGCGGTAGACCGCCGACGACACGGACAGCACCCGGGGGGTGTTGGGGCGCAGCGCCCGCAGCTTGTCCAGGGCCTTGCCCGCCGCCGGGTAGTCGCCGAGCCCGTTGTACGCCTCGATGAGGACCGGATACGTCGCCCAGCGTGCCGGGTCCGCCTTCCGTACCGCCTCGCCCCACTTCCTGGCCGCCGCGTAGTCGTGGCGCGCGTTCGCCAGCGAGGCCAGGCCCGCCGTCGCCGCCGGGTTGCGCCGCTCACCCGGCGTGACCTTCAGCGAGCGGCGCAGCGCCTGCTCGGCCTTCGGGTAGTACGCCGTGTCCGCCCGCAGCCCGCCGCGCTCCACGTACGCCGCGCCAAGCACCGCCCACGACTCCGCGTCCTCCGGGTTCTTCCGCAGCCACGCCTCCCGGTCCCTGATGAGCGCCGCCACGTCCGGCAGCGAGGCGGGCGCGCCCGCGCCGACGGCGGCCCGTGCCCGCGCCTCGGGCCCCGGCTCGGGCGGCCCCTGGTCTCCGTCCGGTACGAACACGAGGACGCCCGCGACGAGGACCGCGCCCACACCGGCGGCCAGCGCGGCCCTTTTGATGTGCCTCATGTGCTGCGTGTTCATGGTGTTCTTGGCGTTCATGTGATTACTGTGCGTCAATACGAAGACCACACCCGGCCTTGTGGATGTGGATCGCAGACGGGTTCACACCGATGGCCCCGGGGTGCCACGCTGGGATCATGGATGACCTCGTCGCGGCCCCGCCCACCACCTCGCCCGCTTCCCCCGCCCCCGTCGCCACGGACGACCTCCTCGCCCGGTTGCGAGCCGGTCTGCCCGCCGAAGCCCTGATCACCGACCCGGACATCACGGCCTCCTACGCGAACGACATGGCGAGCTTCTGCGAGGCGGGCTCCCCGGCGGTGGTCGTACTGCCGCGCACCGTCGAACAGGTCCAGCACGTCATGCGTACGGCGACGGCCCTGCGCGTGCCCGTGGTGCCGCAGGGCGCCCGCACGGGACTCTCCGGCGCCGCCAACGCGTCCGAGGGCTGCGTCGTGCTGTCCCTGATCAAGATGGACAAGATCCTGGAGATCAGCCCCGTCGACCGGATCGCGGTCGTCGAGCCCGGCGTCGTCAACGCGGTGCTCTCCCGCGCCGTCGGCGAACACGGCCTGTACTACCCGCCGGACCCCTCCAGCTGGGAGACCTGCACCATCGGCGGCAACATCGGCACCGCGTCCGGCGGGCTGTGCTGCGTGAAGTACGGCGTCACCGCCGAGTACGTGCTGGGCCTGGACGTCGTCCTCGCCGACGGCCGGCTGCTGACCACCGGCCGCCGCACCGCCAAGGGCGTCGCCGGATACGACCTCACCCGGCTGTTCGTCGGCTCCGAGGGCAGCCTCGGCATCGTCGTCAAGGCGGTCCTGGCACTGAAGCCCGCCCCACCCCAACAGCTCGTCCTGGCAGCCGAGTTCGCCTCCGCGTCCGCCGCCTGCGACGCCATCTGCCAGATCATGGAACGCGGCCACACCCCGTCCCTGCTGGAGCTGATGGACCGCACCACCGTCCGCGCCGTCAACTCCCTCGCGAACATGGGCCTCCCCGAGACCACCGAGGCGCTGCTGCTGTGCGCCTTCGACACCGCCGACCCGGCGGCCGACCTCGCCGCCGTCGGAGAACTCTGCACGGCGGCCGGCGCCACCGAGGTCGTCCCCGCGGACGACCCGGCCGAGTCCGAACTGCTGCTCCAGGCACGGCGGCTGGCGCTCGTCGCGCTGGAGGCGGTCAAGGGCACCACGATGATCGACGACGTGTGCGTGCCGCGCTCACGGCTCGCCGAGGTCCTGGAGGGCATCGACCGTATCGCCGCCAAGTACGACCTCACGATCGGCGTCTGCGCCCACGCGGGCGACGGCAACACCCACCCCACCGTCTGCTTCGACGCCTCGGACCCGGACGAGTCCCGGCGCGCCCGCGAGTCGTTCGACGAGATCATGGCGCTGGGGCTGGAGTTGGGCGGCACCATCACCGGCGAGCACGGTGTGGGTGTCCTGAAGAAGGAGTGGCTCGCCCGCGAACTGGGGCCGGTGGGCATGGAGTTGCAGCGCGGCATCAAGAAGGCGTTCGACCCGCTGGACCTCCTGAACCCCGGAAAGCTGTTCTGATCGGGGCGGGCGTACGGCTCGGGGCGTACGCCGCGGGGCCCGTGGCGTACGGCCAAGGTCCGATGGCCCGGCCGGACGGGGCGGTCTACCGTAAATGGGACAGAGAGCAGGTCAGCCGCAGGTGACCGCACTTCGACCCGGGAGGTTCCGTGCCCGCCCGTCTTGACCACACCATCGTCCACAGCCGGGACCGGTTCGCGTCCGCGCGCTTTCTCGCCGAGCTGATCGGGGAGCCCGAGCCCAAGTCCTTCGGCCCCTTCGCGAGCCTGCCGCTCGACGGCGGGGTCACCCTGGACTATCTCGACGCGCCCGCGGAGATAGTCAGCCAGCATCTGGCGTTCCTGGTGTCCGAGGACGAGTTCGACGAGATCTTCGCGCGGATGAAGGAGCGCGAACTCCCTTACTGGGCCGGGCCGATGCACGAGAAGCCGCAGCGGATCAACCATCTCTTCGGCGGCCGTGGGGTCTATCTCGACGACCCCGACGGCCACTCGATCGAATTCATCACCCGTACCTACGTCATCGACTGAGGAACACCAGGACCGGCCCGGCACGGGCGTCAGGACTCGCCGTCCGCCGACTCGTCGGACGGCCACGGGTCCCGCAGCCACAGATCGTCGGCGGGCAGCGGGGCCAGCAGCCGGGCCAGCCCGTCGTCGATCCCCAGCCGGTCCGTCTCGGCGCCGGGCGGCACCAGCCGCAACGTCCGCTCCAGCCACGCCGACACCGCCGCCGAAGGCGCCTCCAGCAGCGCGTCGCCGTCGGGCGACGAGAGCGCCACGCACAGGACGCTGCGGCCGTCGACCTTCGTGGGCCAGATCCGCACGTCGCCGTGACCGCACGGCCGGAACACCCCTTCCACCAACAGCTCACGCGCGAACGTCCAGTTGACCGGGGTGTCCGAGCTGATGTGGAAGCTGATGTGCACCGCGTACGGATCGTCCGTGCGGTACGTCAGCCGGGCAGGGACGGGGATGCTGCGCTCGGGCGAGAGCACCAGGTTCAGCTCCAGCTCGCGTTCCACCACGGTGTGCATGTCAGGTGCTTCCCTTCCTCGTACGACGCCCGGGAGTGGGCCGTACCGATGGAGAGCACCGACTCCCGCCGTCATTACGCGACTTCGGGCAAGAACTTGCTCCCGCGACCTACCGTGACTCTTTCGTGACCGAATCGAGGTCCAAACGGCGGGATGGACCCTGGGCCATGCGGTGGTCTGATAGATGTGGACCCTTGAATTGAGCCCATCGAAGAGATACGGGACCACGGTGATGAGCGCCCCGACCTCGGCAACCGGAGACGGCAGCCCTTCCCCCGGCTACTACCCGGACCCGTCCATCCCCGGATACGTCCGCTACTGGAACGGCGGGTCCTGGGTACCCGGCACCAGCCGGCCGGCTCCGCAGGCCGGTGAGGCCATGCCGGAGGCGCCCCACGGGGTACCCGTGGCGGCCCCTCCGCAGCCGGCCCGGCGGACTCCGGACCCGGCCGCCCCGGCGACCCCGGCGGTCGAGGAGACCGGGCCGATGTTCTTCGACGAGGACCCCGCGGAGGAGCCCCGGCAGGAACCGGCCTCCGCGTGGCAGGCGGACACCCGCAGGCAGACCGGCTTCGGCGGCGAGCGCGACGCCCGGGTCTCCTGGGGCGACGGGCCGCAGGGTGCCGGCGCGCAGGGTGCGGGCGCGCAAGGCGCGGGCGGGCAGGGTTCCGGCACCACGAGCGCGCCGGAACCGGAAGACACCAGGGACCCCCGGTACGCCCGCGACACCCGCGATCCCCGGGTGCCCGGCCAGGCGTCGGAGCCGCAGGCCGACCCCACCGGCGGCGCGCTGCCCGGCGTACGGTCCGTGGGACCCGACGCCGGGGCGGGCCGGGGTGACGACGAGTCACCTCCCCGGGAGGGCACCGTCGCGATCCGCCTCCCGCGCCCGGCACGCCGCCCCCGTACCGACGAGGGCGAGACGCCGCCGCCCACCGACGGCACCGTCACCATCCGCCCGGTCGGCGGCGGACCGCAGGGCGGACCGGCCACCGGACGTACGGGCCAGACCGAGGGCACCATGGCGATCCGCGCCATGCGCCCGCGCGCCGGTGGCCCGGCCCCCGCCGCACCGGGACCCCAGGCACCGCACGCACCCCAGCCCCAGCCCCACTCGCCGCAGGGCCCGCAGCAGCCCGAAGGACCCGCGTCCCGCTCGATGCGGCCCCCCGCCGCGAACCCGCTCGCGGCCGGCCCCGGCGGCGGCTCGCCGTCCTGGGCGCAGCAGGTGCACCAACTCGCCCAGCCCGCCCCGCAGTCGGGGGCCGCACCGGCCGCCGCCGGGCAGCCGGTCGTGCCGTGGAAGCCGCCGGTCGACGACCCCTTCCTGCGGGCCGCCCAGGCCCAGGCGGCGGCCCGGCCCGCCGGGCTCGGCAAGCGGTTCGCCGCGCGGCTGATCGACACCGTCGTCCTCCTGGGGGTCGTCGGCGCCGTCTCCGTACCGCTGGTCTCCAAGGCGCTCGCGCACATCGACGACAAGGTCGAGGCGGCGAAGCAGACCGGCGAGACCGTCACCGTCTGGCTGATCGACGGCACGACGGCCGGCTACTTCGGCGGGGTGCTCGCCGCGCTGCTGGTGATCGGCGTCCTGTACGAGGCGCTGCCCACCGCCAAGTGGGGCCGCACGCTCGGCAAGAAGCTGTGCGGTCTAGAGGTGCGGGACATCGACTCGTTCGAGGCCCCGTCCTTCGGCTCGGCGCTGCGCCGCTGGCTCGTGTACGGGGTGCTCGGCGTGCTCGTGCTCGGCGTGCTGAACGTGCTGTGGTGCGTGTTCGACCGGCCGTGGCGGCAGTGCTGGCACGACAAGGCGGCACGCACCTTCGTCGCGGGCTGACGTGGGCTGACGTGGGCTGACGCGAGGTCATCGGCGGGCTGGCGGGCCGGGGCGCGCGACTCCTCCGAACGGCCGTTGATCCGTTGCGGGCATCCGCACGGCGCGGTGCACTGCCCCCATGAGCAACGATCAGCCGACGCCCGGTCAGCCGCCCGACGACGACCCGTTCCGCAAGCAGCCGCCCCCCGAGGGGCCGCCGTCGTCCGGCGGCCCGCCCCCGGGTGACGGCGGCCCGCCTCGTTACGGTGACCCGTACGGCGGCTCGAACCCGCCTCCGCCGGGTAACCCGTACGGCGGTGCCAATCCACCCCCGCCGGGTGACCCGTACGGGGGATCGGCCCCACCACCCCCCGGTGACCCGTACGGCGGAAACGATCCGCTCCGCGGGATGCCGCCGCTCGCGTCCGTGGGCAAGCGCATCCTCGCGCGCGTCGTCGACTGGCTCATCGTCGCGATCCCGCTCGCCGTGATCGCCATCCCGTTCAACGTCTACCGCCACTGGTCGGACGAGTCCAACAGCTGGGACGACACGGTCAACGGCATGAACGGCGGCGGCCAGTGGGTGTTCCGGATCATCACGATCATCGCGTACGTCGGCTACGACATGGTGATGGTGCAGCGCGGCGGCCAGACCTTCGGCAAAATGCTGTTCAAGACTCGCGTCGCGATGCTCAACGACGGGCGGGTGCCCGACTCGCGCGCCTCGTTCCTGCGAGCCGTCGTGCTGTGGGTCCCCGCACTGGTCTGCTGCGCCTGCCTCTGGCCGCTGCTTCTGCTGATCCTGCTCCTGCTCGACCGGCCCTATCGGCAGGGTCTGCACGACAAGGCGGCGAAGACGGTCGTGGTGTCAGCGGCGCGATGACGCCGCTACGCGCGGCCGGGCGACGGTCCGGCCCGACGCCGAGGCGACAGTGGCGGCGGCGTGGTCCGTACGGCCCGTGCCGACCGGGTGGGCCACCGGCGTACGGCGAGGCCGCACGGCCTTCACCGACACCAGAAGGCCGAGACAGAGGGCGACGAGTGCGATCACCGCTACGCCGACGACCGACTGGACGCCGGAGAGCAGCAGCATCGCGAGTGTGGCGAGGACGACGGTGGCGGAACCGTAGGCAAGCTGTGCGGCAGTCGGACGCGGCATGGCTGATCCGTCCCTCGGGGCAATCGGGAGTGATTTCGGGGGGTGTTGGGGGTGTCTCGCGTCTGCGCTGAGTCGCTGTCAAACGACCCTACGACGGTGAATGCCCGGCGGGAACCGACAGTAAGCGTGACCTAACCCACGGGGTCGGGGCATGGGGGGCGCACGGAGTCACGCGCCCCCGCTATATGACACATCGATGCGCCTGCCGTCCGGTCCGTGGGACGGCTTCGGGAACGGCAGTGGGTCGGCCGTGGGGTACGCGTCGGACATCCGTGGGAGTTCCCCGGACGTCCGGCGGACGTCCGGATACCGGAACTGGACTTGTGCATAGTGCACTTGGCCTGTGCAAGTCAAGGGCTGTCTTTTCTTCTTCAACTCCGGTCGAATGTCGTCACTTGTGACGCGCACCCCGCGCGCGGATCCCCACACATCCGGTCCGCGGACTTTGGGTGCGGGGAGAGGACAACATCAAGTGACCATCAATCGACGGGCGATCAGAGCGTCCGCGGTCTTCGTGGCCCTCGCCACGGCCGCCGCGACGGCTTCGACGCTCGCCCCGGCGCAGGCCGAGGGCAACGACACAGCGGGTCCGGCGAGCATCGAGCGCCGCGATCCGGCGCCGCAGAAGGGCCATGTCGAGCACGACCTCGAAGGCCCGTTCAGCAAGCAGCAGGATGAGCAGCGGAAAGCCGCCCTGGAACAGGTCCTCGCCGGTGACGCGAAGATCATGAAGCGCGGCGGCTCCAACGTCGTCAAGCTCGGCGACAAGAAGTACGTCGAGCTGGGCCGCGAGAAGACCGACAAGATCTTCACGATCCTGGTCGAGTTCGGCGACGAGGTCGACGACACGACCATGTTCGACCCGGACGGTCCGGACGGCCCCGAGGCCCCCGTCAAGAAGTACGGCGGCGAGCCCGGCCCGCAGCACAACGAGATAGCCGAGCCCGACCGGAAGGTGGACAACTCCACCGCCTGGCAGGCCGACTACAACCAGGCGCACTTCCAGGACCTGTACTTCGGCGAGGGCAAGGACGCCAAGGGACAGCCCAAGGAGTCGCTGAAGACCTACTACGAGAAGACCTCGTCCGGCCGTTACTCGGTCGACGGTGAGGTCTCCGACTGGGTCAAGGTCAAGTACAACGAGGCCCGTTACGGCTCGAACTACTGCGGCAGCTCCAACTGCGCCAACGTCTGGGACGCGGTACGCGACGGCACCACCGCCTGGGCCGCCGACCAGAAGGCCAAGGGCCGCACGGACGCGCAGATCAAGACGGACCTCGCGGCGTACGACCAGTGGGACCGTTACGACTTCGACGGCGACGGCAACTTCAACGAGCCCGACGGCTACATCGACCACTTCCAGATCGTCCACGCGGGCGAGGACGAGTCGGCCGGCGGCGGCGCCGAGGGTGAGAACGCCCTGTGGGCGCACCGCTGGTACGCCTACGGCACGGACGCCGGCAAGACGGGCCCCACGCAGAACAAGTCCGGCGGCACGCAGATCGGCGACACCGGCATCTGGGTCGGCGACTACACGATGCAGCCGGAGAACGGCGGACTCGGCGTCTTCGCGCACGAGTACGGCCACGACCTCGGCCTGCCCGACCTGTACGACACCTCGGGCGGCGGCGAGAACTCCACCGGTTACTGGTCCCTGATGTCCGCCGGTTCCTGGCTCGGCCGGGGCAAGGGCGAGATCGGTGACCTGCCGGGCGACATGACCGCCTGGGACAAGCTCCAGCTGGGCTGGCTCGACTACGACGAGGCCAAGGCCGCGACGGCGTCGACCCACAAGCTGGGCGTGTCCGCGTACAACACGAAGAACCCGCAGGCGCTCGTCGTCGAGCTGCCGAAGAAGGCCGTCACCACGACTGTGGAGAAGCCCGCCGAGGGCTCCAAGCAGTGGTGGAGCGACATGGGTGACGACCTCAAGAACACCCTCACCCGCTCCGTCGACCTCACCGGCAAGGCCAAGGCCTCGCTGGAGCTGGACGGCTGGTGGGACATCGAGGCCGACTACGACTACCTGTACGCCGAGGTGTCGGAGGACGGCGGCGCGAACTGGACCCCGGTCGACGGCACCGCCGACGGCAAGGCCATCACGCGCGACGCGAGCGACAAGCCGGCCCTGACCGGTGTCTCCGGCGCGCACAAGAAGCTCGTCTACTCGCTGGACGCGTACGCGGGCAAGAAGTTCGACCTCCGCTTCCGCTACCAGACGGACGGCGGCGCGGGCGGCAAGGGCTTCGTAGCCGACACGATCAGTGTCGTCGCCGACGGCACCCCGCTCTTCACCGACAACGCCGAGGCGGACGACGCGGGCTGGACCGCGAAGGGCTTCTCGCGCATCGGTGAGTCGTTCACCCAGGACTACGACCAGTTCTACATCGCGGAGAACCGGCAGTACGTCAGCTACGACAAGACCCTCAAGTCGGGCCCGTACAACTTCGGCTTCAAGGCGCCGAAGGACGGCTGGGTCGAGCACTACGCGTACCAGAACGGCCTCATGGTCTGGCTCTGGGACACCTCGCAGAAGGACAACAACACCAGCGTCCACCCCGGCAAGGGTCTGATCCTGCCGGTCGACGCGCACGCCAAGCCCATGAAGTGGGCGGACGGCACCCTGATGCGCAACAAGATCCAGACGTTCGACTCGTCGTTCAGCAAGTACCCGACCGACCTGTTCCAGCTCCACAAGGCCGACAAGGCGCAGTGGATCCGGCCCCAGGCGGGCACCTCGGTCTTCGACGACCGCAAGGGCACCTACTGGTACGAGGAGAACCCCACCGGCGGTGTCGACGTTCCTGACACCAACACCAAGATCTCCATCGTGAGCGAGCCGCTCAGCGGCTCGACGATGACGGTGAAGGTGGACCGCTCGACCAAGTAAACGGCATCATCGCAGGTCAAGCCATGATCGGCCGTCGCCCCCTAGCGGGGCGGCGGCCGATCGTGTTTAGGTGCGTCCTACCGACTCTTATTGACACGACGTCTCACGGGGGGATTGAGGACACATGGCAGGTGGAGGCTTCAGCAGGCTCCCGAACGGCACCGTGGTGGTGGCACTGACCGTGCCCAGCCCGGTCTCCGAAGGCCGTACGGTCCGGATTCTGGTCCACGCGATGAACCGGGCCCGCGCCCTGACCAGGCTGCGGAATCTCGGACTGCGCGCGGTCTATCTGCGCGGCAACGCGGAACCGCCGACACCGGACGAGATCACGGCGGTGCTGCACCATCCCGACGGCCTGCTCTGGCGCGGCACGCCTCAGGCCGCCCAGGAGCTCTGGCAGCCCATACGCGCCCTACTGCGCCCCACGCGCCGCTACGGCCCCCCGGACCCCCCACGCACCCTCACGGGCCTCCCCACGGCCCTCCCGGGCCGCGTCGCGGGGCCGCGCCAGGAGCTCCGACGAGGACCGGGCACGGACAAGAGCGCCGCGTAGCTGTCCGGCGGACGGCCACCCCCGCCCTGGCGGGCGGGTCCGCGACTGCGGCCATGGGCGCAGTCGGGCACTCCGCCCTGTCGGCGGGCGCCGGCACGACGGTTCGGCGCCCCGCGCGCGCCACGCCCTGCCGGGGCGGATCCTTGTGGTCCCGGCGCGCCGGGCGGGGGTGGTCTACACGACCGGCTTGCCCGTCAGACGGACGCCCGCCTGGCGCAGCTCGTCCAGGGCGCGGTCCGTCGTCTCCTTCGCGACGCCCGCCGTCAGGTCCAGCAGCACGTGCGTGGTGAAGCCGGCACGCGCCGCGTCAAGGGCCGTTGCCCGGACGCAGTGGTCGGTGGCGATACCGACCACGTCGACCTCGACCACCTCGCGCGCCCGCAGCCAGTCCGCGAGCGTCACGCCGTTCTCGTCGGCGCCCTCGAAGCCGCTGTACGCCGCCGCGTAGGCGCCCTTGTCGAAGACCGCGTCGATCGACCCCGAGGCGACGGCCGGCGCGAAGTTCGGGTGGAACCCGACACCCTCGGTGCCCGCCACGCAGTGGACCGGCCACGAGTGCACGAAGTCGGGCCGGGCGGAGAAGTGGTCACCGGGATCGATGTGGTGGTCACGCGTCGCGACCACGTGCCGGTAACCGGCTGTCGCCTGCCCGACGAGATCGGTGATGGCGGCGGCCACGTCCGCGCCGCCCGACACCGCGAGGCTGCCGCCCTCACAGAAGTCGTTCTGAACGTCCACGACTATCAAAGCGCGGTGCATGGCAGATGTCCTTCAGTCGTGGGGAGCGGGCGCGGGCCCCTGAGCCTAAGGCGTCCGCCAGTGGTTGACCTCTTGAAGCCAGGCGTTCCCGGTCGCTCTCCGTTCATGCCTTCCTCATCACATGTAGACCGTCGGGATGACCGGCTCGCCCCGCGACAGCTGGATCGCCGACATCGGCAGCCCCGCCCGCGCCGCCACGTGCCGGTCGCGGACCGTGTCCAGCGGTTCGCGTACGACGACCTCGCCGCCCTTGACCAGCTCCACCAGCAGCTGCCGGTCCAGCAGGTCCGCCGGGACGGGGCCGGTGCCGACGACCTCGGCCTCCGCGTAACCCTCGGCGTCCACCCGCCGCGCCGCCCACTTGCGGCCGCCGATCGACGTCTTGCCGCCGAGCGACTTCTTCGCCACCGCGTGCAGCGGTGCCGTCGGGTCGGCGCTGTGGGCACGGGCGACGAGTTTGTACACCATCGAGCAGGTGGGGTGCCCGCTGCCGGTCACCAGCTGGGTGCCGACCCCGTACGCGTCCACCGGCGCGGCGGCCAGTGAGGCGATCGCGTACTCGTCCAGGTCCGACGTGACCACGATCTTGGTGTTCACCGCGCCCAGCTCGTCCAGCTGCTGGCGCACCCGGTGCGCCACGAGCAGCAGGTCGCCGGAGTCGATGCGGACGGCGCCCAGCTCGGGCCCGGCGACCTCCACGGCGGTACGCACCGCCTCGGCCACGTCGTAGGTGTCCACCAGCAGCGTCGTACCGCTGCCGAGCGCGTCGACCTGCGCCTGGAACGCGTCCCGCTCGTTGTCGTGCAGCAGCGTGAAGGCGTGCGCGCTGGTGCCCACGGTCGGGATGTCGTAGCGGAAGCCGGCCGCCAGGTCGGAGGTGGTGTCGAAGCCGCCCACGTACGCGGCGCGCGACGCGGCGACGGCGGCCAGTTCGTGCGTGCGGCGCGCGCCCATCTCGATCAGCCGGCGCCCGCCGGCGGCGGCCGACATCCGGGACGCGGCGGCGGCGATCGCCGAGTCGTGGTTGAGGATCGACAGGATCACGGTCTCCAGCAGCACGCACTCCGCGAACGAGCCCTCGACACGCAGGATCGGCGAGCCGGGGAAGTACATCTCGCCCTCCCGGTAGCCCCAGATGTCGCCGCGGAAGCGGTAGTCGGCGAGCCAGTCCAGCGTCGGCCCGTCCACGATCCCGCGCTCGCGCAGGAAGCCGATGACGTCCGCGTCGAAGCGGAAGTTCTCGACGGCGTCCAGGACCCGGCCGGTACCGGCCACGACCCCGTAGCGCCGTCCCTCGGGCAGGCGCCGGGTGAAGACCTCGAAGACGGAGCGGCGCTCGGCCGTTCCCGCCCGCAGCGCCGCCCGGAGCATCGTCAACTCGTACTGGTCGGTGAAGAGCGCGGTCGACGGAACGCCGACCCGGCGTCCGCCCTCGTCCTTGGCCAGGCCCTTCTCAAGGTCCGCAGAGTTCATGCCAACGATGCTACAGGAGATCTCGTCAGACTGACGAGATCTAACGGGCGCTCAGGCCGCCGTTTGTGCGACAGGCCCCTCCTGGTGGCAGCATGGGGGCTGTGAGGCTGTGCATCCCGGGGCACACCCCTGGGCCCCCGGCGGAGAAGAAGGTCGTCCCGAACCGTGAGTGTTGCCCCGACAGAGATCGAACTTCCCGAGTCGGCCGAGGAGACGTTCACCGTCCCGGAACCTGACGTGCCGTGGATGACGATCGTCCACAACGACCCGGTCAACCTCATGAGTTATGTGACGTACGTCTTCCAGACGTACTTCGGCTACTCCAAGGACAAGGCGCGCAAGCTGATGCTCGACGTCCACCAGAAGGGCCGCGCCATCGTCTCCAGCGGCAGCCGCGAGGAGATGGAACGCGACGTGCAGGCGATGCACGGATTCGGCCTGTGGGCCACTCTTTCCCAGGACGCCCGCTGATGGCCGGGCAGTTCGAGGCGATCCCCGGCGGTGGCGCCGCCGTCGCGCTCGACGAGGTCGAGATCTCCATCCTGCGCTCCCTCGTCGTCCAGCTCCTGGAGCTGATCGGCCCCGGCGACGAACCGGCCAAGGGGGAGGACCCGCTGGCCGCGCTCTTCACCGAGGGGCCCAGCAAGCCGCCCTCCGACCCCGCGCTCGCCCGGCTCTTCCCGGACGCGTACGGCTTCGGCGACGACACCGACGACGAACTGCGCGAGTACGCCTCCGAGTTCAGGCGCTTCACCGAGAACGACCTGCGGACCCGCAAGCGCGAGGACGGCCTCGCCGTCGTCCGCACCCTGGACGCGCTCTCGGCGTCGGGCGAGGGCGGAGCCGTACTGAAGCTGACGCCCGACGACTGCCGGCACTGGCTCGGCGCGCTCAACGACCTGCGGCTGACGATCGGCAACAGGCTGGACGTCTCCGACGAGGACGAGGGTGAGGGCCTCTACCGGCTGCCGGACTCCGATCCGCGCAAGCCGATGGTGATGGCGTACCTGTGGCTCGGGGCGCTCCAGGAGACGCTCATCGAGACGATGATGCCCTGACCGGTCCACCTGTGGCGTGAGGGAGGCCCGTCACAGGGTCTTCTTCGCGTCGTCACACCGTCTCCGGATGGTCAGACTCCGTTTCCTCAACGGACACTCAACTCCGCATAACGATCGCGTCACCGCCCCCGCATGCTTTGCGATCCGGGGCGAGATTTGTCCGCTTCTTCCTGTGTGCCGCGCCACAGCGTCCTCCGGGGATCGCCGCCCGGCCCGTGGTAAATCTGCACGACCACCGGCACAGGCAGGGAGAAAGGGCGCATCACCATGACCTCCCCACAGGTCGACAACACCTCGAACGAGGGCTACGAACGCGGACTCGGCAGCCGCCAGGTCCAGATGATCGCGATCGGCGGCGCCATCGGCGTCGGCCTGTTCATGGGCGCCGGCGCGAACATCGCCAAGGCCGGGCCGAGCATCATCCTGATGTACGCCCTCGCCGGCGTGGTGATCTTCTTCATCATGCGGGCACTCGGCGAACTGCTGCTCTACCGGCCGGTCTCCGGCTCCTTCGCGGAGTACGCCCGCGAATTCCTCGGCCCGTTCTTCGGCTACGTCACCGGCTGGACGTACTGGCTCATGTGGATCGTGACCGGCATGGCCGAACTCACGGCCGCCGCGATCTACATCCACTTCTGGTTCCCCTCGATCCCGCAGTGGGTCAGCGCTCTGGTCTTCCTCGTGGTGCTCTTCGGCGTCAACCTGATCTCCGTCAAGATCTTCGGCGAGGTCGAGTTCTGGTTCTCGATGGTCAAGGTCACCGCCATCATCGGCATGATCGTCATCGGCCTCGGCGTCCTGACCCTCGGCTTCTCCGACGCGGGCGAGACCGCGGCCACCGGCAACCTCTGGCAGCACGGCGGCATCTTCCCCAACGGCATCGGCTCCAGCCTGATGACCCTCCAGGGCGTGATGTTCGCCTACCTCGCCGTCGAACTCGTCGGCGTCACCGCGGGCGAGTCCGAGAACCCGGAGAAGACCCTCCCCAAGGCGATCAACACCCTGCCCTGGCGCATCATCGTCTTCTACGTGGGCGCGCTCACCGTCATCCTCGCCGTCGTGAAGTGGACCGAATTCAGCGCGGGCGAGAGCCCGTTCGTGCACGCCTTCGCCAAGATCGGCATCCCCCTCGGCGCCGGGATCGTCAACTTCGTCGTCCTGACGGCGGCCCTGTCGTCCTGCAACTCCGGCATGTACTCCACCGGCCGGATGCTGCGCGACCTCTCCGCCAACAGCGAGGCGCCGAAGGTGCTCGGCCGGCTCAACTCCCGTAAGACACCGGCCTTCGGCATCGCCGCGTCCGTCGCGCTGATGGGCATCGGCGTCGTCCTCAACTACCTCGTCCCCGAGAAGGCGTTCCTGTACGTCACCTCGGTCGCCACCGCCGCCGGTGTCTGGACCTGGATGATGATCCTCGTCAGCCATATCAAGTACCGCTCCGCCGTGGTCGCCGGGCGGCTGCCCGCGTCCTCGTTCCCGGCCCCCGGCGGCTCGGCGCTGAGCTGGGTGGCGCTGGCGTTCCTCAGCTTCGTGACGTGTCTGATCGCGTACGACTCCGAGGCCCGGGTGTCGCTGTACGTCGGCGCGATCTGGGCGCTGTTCCTCGCCGGCGGCTGGGCGCTGCTCAAGCGCCGCAACCCCGAACTGGCGGCGCGCGGCCCGCGTGACCCGGGTGGGCCGGAGGGCCCGTACGAGCCGGAGTACGCGAAGGCGACCGACTGACACGGCGCCCCGCCCCACGCGCCGTACCGGCCGTCGTCTCAGCGATCGTCTCACCAGGTGGCCTCCGCATCTCACTCGCGGAGGCCACCTGCTTATCCTTCACCCCATGCTGACCATCACCCAGGCGCTGTACGACCAGATCGTCGCCCACGCACGGGCCGACCACCCCGACGAGGCGTGCGGCGTGATCGCGGGCCCGGAGGGCAGCGACCGGCCCGAGCGCTTCATCCCCATGCTCAACGCGGCCCGCTCGCCCACGTTCTACGAGTTCGACTCGACCGAGCACAAGCGGCTCGACAACGAGCTGCGCGAGCGCGACGAGGACATGGTGGTCATCTACCACTCGCACACCGCGACCGAGGCGTACCCCTCCCGCCGGGACATCGACCTGGCCATGGAGCCGTTCGCGCACTACGTCCTGGTCTCCACCGCCGACACCGACGAGATGGGCCCGTTCCAGTTCCGCTCGTACCGCATCGTCGACGGCGAGGTCACGGAAGAGGACGTCCAAGTCGTCTGACACACTGGCGCCGAACCAGGGCGGCAGGACCCAGGAAGCCGGTGTGAATCCGGCACGGTCCCGCCACTGTGACCAGGGCCGTCGCGCGAGCGACGGCCTGGAAGCCAGGAACTGACCTGTCGCCCTTCTCCCACCATGCCAGGGGACGCGGAAATCCCCCGGAGGAGGCACAGTCATGTCCTTGCGGCGCCACGCCCTCATACCGGCGGCCCTGCTTCCCCTGCTGCTCCCGCTCGCCGCGTGCTCCAGCACCCCGGACCCCGCGCGCGCCAAGGGCCCGGCGGCCGGCGGATTCCCGTACACCGTCACCAACTGCGGTGTGAAGACCACCTTCGACGCACCCCCCGAGCGTGTGGTCACGATGAACCAGCACGTCACCGAGGTCATGATCGAGCTGGGACTGACCACGTCCCTCGTCGGCACCGCCTGGCTGGACGACGCCGTCCTGCCCGAGTACAAGAAGGCGTACGACGGCGTCCCGGTCATCGCGAAGGAGTACCCCTCCAAGGAGAAACTCCTCGCCGCCAACCCCGACTTCGTCTACGGCGGCTACGTCAGCGCCTTCGCCGCCAAGGACGGCCGCACCCGCGACGACCTCAAGGGCGCCGGCATCGACACCCGGCTCAACCTGGAGAACTGCGCCAAGGGCAAGACCTCCATGGACGACGTCTTCCGCGAGGTCACCGAGGTCGGCCGCACCTTCGGCGTCCCCGACCGCGCCGCGGCGTGGACCGCCGAGGCACGCACCGCCCTCACCGCCACCGCCGCCGCGCTCGAAGGTGTGAAGCCGGTACCGGTCTTCGTCTACGACAGCGGCGACAAGACCGCGTTCACCGCCGGCGGCAAGGGCATCGGCAACGAGATGATCGAGCGGGCCGGCGGGCGCAACGTCTTCGCCGACCTCGACAAGTCCTTCGGCGACGCCACCTGGGAGCAGGTCGTGGCGCGGGCGCCCGAGGTGATCGTCATCTACGACTACGGCTCCACCACCGTCGCCCAGAAGAAGAAGCGGCTCCTGGAGGACCCGGTCCTCAAGGACGTTCCCGCGGTCAGGAACAAGCGCTTCGCCGTCCTGCCGCTCTCCGACGCCGTCCTCGGCGTCCGCGCCCCGGCCGCCGTCGGGCGGCTCGCGGACCAACTCCACCCGGAGGCGGGCGAGTAGGGCCGCCGCGATGACCTGCGAGACCCCGCAGGACCGCCGCCGGCTGCGGCACGCCCTCGTCCTCGTCTCCCTCACCGTGGCGCTCGCCTGCGCCGTCGTCGCCGCGCTCGCGCTCGGCTCCGTCCGTATCCCGCCCGGCGAGGTCCTCACGATCCTCACCGGCGGCGCGGAGCCCAGCCCCTTCCGCACGATCGTCCTGGACGTACGGCTGCCGCGCGTGCTGCTCGGCGCGGTCGTCGGCGCCGGTCTCGCCGTCGTCGGGACGGTCCTCCAGGCCCTCGTACGCAACCGGCTGGCCGATCCGTTCCTGCTCGGGATCTCCTCCGGGGCGTCCACCGGCGCCGTACTCGTCCTGGTCCTCGGGATCGGCTCCGGCATCGGCGGCGGGATCACCACCACCGTCGCCATGCCGGCCGCCGCCTTCGCGGGCTCGCTCGTCGCGATGACCCTCGTCTACGCGCTGGCCCGGCGCGGCTCGACCATGACCGGCGGGCGGCTCGTCCTGGCCGGGGTCACCGTCTCGTACATCCTGTCCGCGCTCACCACCCTGGTCCTGGTGGTCTCCGCCCGGCCCGAGCACTTCCAGGAGGCGCTGTTCTGGACGCTCGGCGGGCTCGGCAGCGCCCGCTGGGGCACCCTCGTCGTCCCGGCCGCCGTCCTCGTCGTGGGCACCGCCGTCCTCATGGCGCTCGCCCGGCCGCTGGACCTGCTGCTGGTGGGGGAGGAGGGCGCGACCGTACTCGGCCTGGACACCGCGCGCTTCCGCGCCGCCGTGTTCGTCCTGGCCTCGCTGGTCACCGGCGTGATGGTGGCCGCGAGCGGCGCCATCGGCTTCGTCGGCCTGCTTGTACCGCACGCCGCCCGGATGGTCGTCGGCGCGTCGCACCGGCCGCTGCTGCCGGTCGCCGCGCTCGGCGGGGCCGTCGTACTCGTCGTCGCCGATCTCGCCGCCCGGACCGTCGCCGCGCCCCAGGACATCCCCGTGGGCGTCCTCACCGCGCTCCTCGGCGGCCCGTTCTTCCTGTGGCTGATGCGCCGCCGCCCCGAAGGAGCCCCCGTATGAGCGACCGCGAGGCTGCCGCGCTGCGGATCGAAGGGCTGTCGTACGGGGTCGGCGACGGACGCCACCTCGTCGACGCCGTCGACCTGACCGCCGCCCCCGGCGAGACCGTCGGCCTCGTCGGCCCCAACGGCAGCGGCAAGACCACCCTGCTGCGCTGCGTGTACGGCACCCTGCGCCCCACCCACGGCCGGGCCCTGCTCGACGGCGACGACCTGCACACCATGACGGCCAAGGCGCGCGCCCGGCGCGTGGCCACCGTCCCGCAGGACGGGCAGACCGACTTCGAACTGACCGTCCGCGAGGTCGTCGCCATGGGCCGCTCCCCGCACCGGCGCTTCTGGGAGGCGGACACGGCGGCCGACACCGCGCTCGCCGACGCCGCGCTGGAGCGCCTGGGCATCGCCCCGCTCGCCGAACGCGCCTTCCCGTCCCTCTCCGGCGGCGAACGCCAGCGCGCCCTCGTCGCCCGCGCCCTGGTCCAACGCCCCGCGCTCTTCGTCCTGGACGAGCCGACCAACCATCTGGACATCCGCCATCAGCTCGAAGTCCTCTCCCTCATGGGCGAGTTGGGGACCACGAATCTGCTGGCCCTGCACGACCTCAATCTCGCCGCGTACTACTGCGACCGGCTGTACGTACTCAAAGCCGGTACGGTCGTCGCCTCGGGACCCCCGGCAGAGGTCCTGACCCCCGGTCTCCTGGCCGCCGTCTACGAGGTGGAGGCGGAGGTCACGCCGCACCCCCGGACCGGCGCGCCGACGGTCGTCTATCTGCCCCGGTCCACCTGACGAACGCCGAACGTCCACCCACTGAGATCACATACCGGGATGCGGACCGGGAATCGATACGATGACCCCATGGTTTCCCACGACGTGAGCGAGAAGACCCCAGGCGATCTCCTGGTGGCGCGCCTGCACGTGGACCTGTGCCGACTCGCCAGCGCCATGTGTACGGCCGGCGCTGCCGCCTGAGTCGCGGCAGTACGCCCCTCCCGAGCACCACCCCCCGCGCGGGGGCAGAGCCGCGCGCCCGTCACGCCTCTTTTCCGACAGGAGCCCACGCCATGGCCATCGAGGTCCGCATTCCGACCATCCTCCGCACCTACACAGACGGAGCCAAGGCCGTCGAGGGCACCGGTGACACCATCGCCGCGCTGCTCACCGACCTCGAAACCCGCCACACGGGCATCCGCGAACGCATCGTCGACGGCGCCAACGGCGACCAGTTGCGCCGCTTCGTGAACGTCTACCTCAACGACGAGGACGTCCGCTTCCTGGACGGCATCTCCACCAAACTCGCCGACGGCGACAGCGTCACCATCCTGCCCGCCGTCGCCGGCGGCTCGGGCCGGATGCCCACGCCCGACGTGTCCGCCACGCTCTGATGCGATACGACTCCGCGCTCGCCGTCGTCGGCGACACCCCCCTCGTGGGGCTGCCCCGGCTCTCCCCCTCGGACGACGTCCGGCTCTGGGCCAAGCTGGAGGACCGCAACCCGACCGGCTCCATCAAGGACCGCCCGGCGCTGCGCATGGTCGAGCAGGCCGAGAAGGACGGCCGGCTCACCCCGGGCTGCACCATCCTGGAGCCCACCAGCGGCAACACCGGCATCTCGCTCGCCATGGCGGCGAAGCTCAAGGGCTACCGAATCGTCTGCGTGATGCCGGAGAACACCTCGCGGGAACGCCGCGAGCTGCTCGCCATGTGGGGCGCCGAGATCATCCCCTCCCCGGCGGCCGGCGGCTCCAACACCGCCGTACGCGTGGCGAAGGAGCTCGCCGCCGAGAACCCGAACTGGGTGATGCTCTACCAGTACGGCAACCCGGACAACGCGGGCGCGCACTACGCCACCACCGGCCCCGAGATCCTCGCCGACCTGCCGTCCGTCACCCACTTCGTGGCCGGCCTCGGCACCACCGGCACCCTCATGGGCGTCGGCCGCTATCTGCGCGAGCAGAAGCCGGACGTCAAGATCGTCGCCGCCGAACCGCGCTACGACGACCTGGTGTACGGGCTGCGCAACCTCGACGAGGGCTTCGTGCCCGAGCTGTACGACGAGTCCGTCCTCACCAGCCGCTACTCCGTAGGCTCCGCCGACGCCGTCACCCGCACCCGCCAACTCCTCCAGCAGGAAGGCATCTTCGCGGGAGTCTCCACCGGCGCCGCGCTGCACGCGGCGATCGGCCTCGGCAAGAAGGCCGTCACGGCGGGCGAGAGCGCCGACATCGTCTTCGTCGTCGCCGACGGCGGCTGGAAGTACCTCTCCACGGGCGTCTACACGGCGGCCACGGACGAAGAGGCCATCGAGACCCTTCAGGGCCAGCTCTGGGCCTGAGCCCGCGGCTGTTCGCGGGGCAACAGTGGTGCAACAG
>NZ_MDCR01000066.1:0-25063 GCF_001723055.1 Streptomyces niveus | reverse complement strand
CTGTTGCACCACGCTCCCCGGCGGTGACGATCGGTGTCGATCGGCGTACGCGGCGTACGCGCACCGGACACGGGGGACAGAGATGGACGACCGCTGGAGCGGCACGGCAGGCACAAGCGGTCAGGGCGGAGCCCCCGGCTTCGGCCCGCCCCAGCCCTTGGCACCGCCCGAGCCCGATGGGCGTGCGGCGCGCCGCCACCTCGGCGCGTACGTCACCTCCGGCATCCTGCTCATCCTCTTCGCCGGGGCCCACGCCGCCTGGATCACCGACACGCTGATCGGCGTCGGCATCGACGCGGACGCGCTCCTCGAAGGCCTCGTCAAGAACGACCCGCGTCTGATGCTGCCGGTGTTCACCCCGTACGAATGGGCCTTCGCCGCCGCCCTGCTCGTCGTCGGCACCACCGCCCTCACCCGGCGCCGTACCGCACGCGGCGCGGCCCTGCTCCTCGCGTTCCTGCTCCTCGGCGTCGGCGCCCGCCAGCTGGGCGGCCTGACCAGGACCGAGTACCGCGACACCATGTTCGCCGCCGAGCACGGCACGCTGATCGTGCTCACGTACGCGTTCGCCTTCCTCGCCGCCGCCACGGTGCTCACCCTGCTGCTGACGGCCCGCGAACGCGACGTGCCGCGCGAACCGGTGACCGGCGGCCGGCGCGCGGCGGGCGTTCTGCTGATCCTGATCGGCGCGGTGCAGGGATTCTGGTACGCGCGCGGCCTGCGGGAGTTCAACGAGATCCTCGGACCGGACGGCGGCCGGGGAGCCTTCGCCGAGTGGTGGCACGAACTGCTCAACATCAACGCCCGTGGCGGGTACGGAGCTTCGGCCGGTTTCACCTACTACCACAGCGCGGCCCTCGCGGCGTTCCTCGTCGTCGGCGTCCTGCTGCTGCGGGGCACCCCGGCCGCCCGCGGCGCGGCGCTCGCGCTGCTGGCCATCAGCGCGTACATCCAGCTCCGCGAGCTCGCGGGCCTCGACTACGGGCTGCTCTCCGAGTACTACAAGGACACCGTCACCGGCTGGAGCATCACCAGCTCCTTCGCGGTCGCGGCGGCGACACTGCTGGCGATCACCCTCACCCGCCACACCCCACGCCACCACGCCCCACCGCCGTACCCGCCGTCGCCGCTGCCCTAGGGCGTCAGCGCGCCAGGTGCCGGACCTGTCGCCACACCCCCGGATCCGCCGGCCCCACCCGGCGCCGGAACGCCCGCGTGTCCACCCGCCGCAGCTCCTCCGTCTCCAGGAAGCTGCGGCGCCCGTCCGTGTCACCCACCGCCTCCGGCGGCAGCGCGATCACACCGGGTCGCGCCTCGTGGAACTTACTGGTGATCTTCGCGACCAGCACCGTACGGCCCCGTACAGACAGCACCAGACACGGCCGGTCCTTCGCCCCGGCCCCGTCCTCGAACGGCACCATCGCCCACCAGATCTCACCCGGCCTCGGCCCCCGGCCGCGCCCGTCCACGAGGGTGGCGACCAGCGCCAGCACCACCACGACGATCAGAGCCACCCACCAGGTCGTGTCCATGCCCCCGACCGTACCGCCGGACGGGGGGTCCGTCCCCCGCCGCCGCCCGGCGGCGAGGTCCGCCCGAACCGGTGACAGAGCAGGTGAGTTCCCCCACAACAGACCGGTGTGGAGGAGCGACCAGCCGTTTAGCGCCTTACGCTCGACAGACCGAACGACCCCCGTCGCCCCCCTTCCACGCCACGGAGGTTCACGCTCCATGAAGCTCACCGTCGTCGGCTGCTCGGGCTCATTCCCCTCCGTGGGATCGGCCTGCTCCAGCTACCTCGTAGAGGCCGACGGCTTCCGGCTGCTCCTCGACATGGGCAACGGTGCCCTCGGCGAGTTGCAGCGTCACAGCGGTCTCTACGACCTCGACGCCATCTTCCTCAGCCATCTGCACGCCGACCACTGCATCGACATGTGCGGCTACTTCGTCGTCCGCTACTACCGCCACGACGGCGGACGCTGCGACACCATCCCGGTCTACGGTCCCGACGGCACCGAACAGCGCCTCACCACCGCGCACGCGGACACCCCGACGGACAAGTCCATGAGCGAGGTCTTCGACTTCCACACGCTCAAGCCCGGCTCCTTCGAGATCGGGCCCTTCTCGGTCCGTACGGAGAAGGTCGCCCACCCCGTCGACACCTTCGGAATCCGCGTCGAGCACGACGGCAGCTCGCTCACCTACTCCGGCGACACCGGCGTCAGCGAGGCCCTGGTGGAGCTGGCCGAGGACACGGACCTGTTCCTCTGCGAAGCCGCGTTCACCTACGGCAAGGAGGACATCCCGGGCCTCCACCTCAACGGCCGCGAGGCCGGCGAACACGCCGCCCGCGCGCGGGCGCGCAAGCTCGTCCTCACGCACATCCCGCCGTGGACGGACGCCGAGCGGAACCTGAACGACGCACGGGCGGTGTACGGCGGCCCGGCCGAACTGGCCCGCCCCGGCGCGGTGTACGAGGTCTGAACGCGAGAGTGCCCCCGGCCCGGAAGGCCGGGGGCACCGTCATATGTCCTTGTACAGGCGTTACTTGGCCTCGGCCTTCTGCAACTCGGCCAGTTCCTCGTCGGACTCCCGGCCCGGCGTGGGCAGGTTGAACTTGACGATGGCGAAGCGGAAGACCACGTAGTAGACGGCCGCGAAACAGAGCCCGACCAGCGCCAGGCCCCACGGGTTGGTCGCGATCCCCAGGTTGAGGAAGAAGTCGACCGCGCCGGCCGAGAAGCCGAAGCCGTCCTTCATGCCCAGACCCCAGGTCAGCGCCATCGACACACCGGTCAGCACGGCGTGGATCGCGTACAGCACCGGGGCGATGAACATGAACGTGAACTCGATCGGCTCGGTCACACCGGTGACGAAGGCGGTGAGCGCGAGGGAGAGCATCATGCCGCCGACGATCTTGCGGCGCTCGGGGCGGGCGCAGTGGTAGATCGCGAGACAGGCGGCGGGCAGCGCGAACATCATGATCGGGAAGAAGCCGGTCATGAACTGTCCGGCCGTCGGGTCACCGGCGAGGAAGCGCGCGATGTCGCCGCTCTTGCCCTCGTACGAACCGGCCTGGAACCAGGGGAACGAGTTCAGCAGGTGGTGCATGCCGATCGGGATCAGCGCGCGGTTCGCGACACCGAAGATGCCGGCGCCTGCCGCGCCCGAGCCGACCAGCCACTCACCGAAGTTGTGCAGACCGGCGCCGAGGACGGGCCAGATGAGACCGAAGACGACACCGATGAGCAGACCCGCGAAGGCGGAGAGGATCGGGACGAGACGACGGCCGCCGAAGAAGCCCGCCCAGTCGGGCAGCTTCGTCCGGTAGAACTTCTGGTAGAGCAGGGCGACCACGATGCCCATCACGACACCGCCGAGGACGCCCGCGTTCACCGGGGCGTCCGACATGACTATCTTGCCGTCGACGACGCTCGCGACCTGCGGCAGGTTCCCGTCCGTGAAGGTGGCGAGGACCTTCTGGAAGACCAGATAGCCGGTGACGGCGGCGAGCGCGGTCGAGCCGTCCGACTTCTTCGCGAAGCCGATGGCGATACCGACGGCGAAGAGCAGCGGCATGTTGTCGAGGATCGCGCCGCCGCCGGCGGCCATGTAACCGGCGATCTTGGTGATGAAGGTGGGGAACGACTCGCGCCCGAGCATGTCGGCGTTGCCGAGGCGCACCAGCAGGGCGCCGGCGGGCAGCACGGCGACCGGCAGCATGAGGCTGCGGCCGATGCGCTGCATGACGGACATCACGCCGGAGCCCTTTTTGTTAGCCGCGGGGGCGGCGCTGGCCGTGGACATCAACTTCCTCCAGAGGACAAGGCACCGCCGTGAGCAGGGATAATGGGGAGGGCGGCGACTCAGGGGACACGGCGCGCGGCCATGTGGTCTACACCTTTGAGTGGTGTAGACCAGTTGTAGCACGGTGAGGGTTGAATAAGGAACCTTCGAAATCTCTCGATCCGGACTCGATGCGTCCCCGTGTGAATCCGGTGCGCCGGGGGCGTCCACAGGTGCGCCGGCGGGCGCGCGAAAGGACCCCCGGACCGGAGGTCCGGGGGTCTCCTTCGACGGACTCGGCTACGTCTGTGCCGCCCGCGCCGTGCCGCCTCGCGCCGCTACTTCGCCATGTTCTGCTTCTCCACTTCCTCCTCCAGCTCCTCCGGCTCCCGCCCCGGAGTCGGGATGTCGAACCTGGTGATCGCGAAGCGGAAGGTCACGTAGTACACGACCGCGAAGCAGAGTCCGATCGGAATGATCAGCCAAGGCTTGGTATCCAGATGCCAGTTGACGACGTAGTCGATCAGGCCGGCCGAGAAGCTGAAGCCCGCGTGCACCCCCAGCGCCCAGGTGATCGCCATCGACGCACCCGTCAGCAGCGCGTGCAGCCCGTACAGCAGCGGCGCGGCGAACATGAATGAGAACTCCAGCGGCTCCGTCACGCCGGTCACGAACGACGTCAGCGCGACCGAGACCATCAGGCCCGCCACCTGCTTCCGCCGCTCCGGCCGCGCGCAGTGCGTCATCGCGAGGGCGGCGGCCGGCAGGCCGAACATCATGATCGGGAAGAAGCCCGACATGAACTGACCGGCGTCCGGGTCCCCCGCGAAGAACCGCGTCAGGTCGCCCTGGACGACCGTTCCGTCCTTCGTCGTGAACTCGCCCGCCTGGAACCAGAAGAAGGTGTTCAGGAACTGGTGCATGCCGATCGGGATCAGCAGCCGGTTCGCGACCCCGAAGATCCCCGCGCCCCACGCGCCCAGATCGATCAGCGACTTGGCGAACGACGTCAGCCCGTCACCCACCGGCTGCCACAGCAGCCCGAACAGCACTCCGAGGATCACCCCCAGGAACGCCATCAGGATCGGCACCAGCCGGCGGCCGTTGAAGAAGCCGAGCCAGTCCACCAGCCGTGTGCGGTGGAACCTCTGCCAGACGACCGCCGTCAGCAGGCCGATCAGAATGCCGCCGAGCACCCCCGGATTCTGCGGGGTGCCCTCCGGCAGGGCGTCGGTGACCGTGTCGTCGGCGGGGAACGCCACCAGCACGTTGTGGTAGACGAGAAAGCCCACGACGGCGGCCAGCGCGGTCGAGCCGTCCGCCTTCTTGGCGAAGCCGATCGCGACCCCGATGCAGAAGAGCAGCGGCAGCCCGAAGCTCCCGTCCAGGATGGCGTTGCCGCCCTGGAGGAAGACCTTCGTCGTCTTGTCCCAGAAGGGGCCGTGCAGATACGCGTCGAACAGATTGCCCAGGCTGACGAGCAGGCCCGCGGCGGGCAGGACGGCCACCGGCAGCTGGAGGCTGCGGCCGACCTTCTGGAGCCCCTGGAAGAGGCCGTTCCACCAGCGTCGCCGGGGCGCCGGGGAACCGACCGACGCGTCGGCACCCGTTGAACTCATCGGCGTCCTCTCGTGGCACAGTGGTGTAGACCAGTTGCGCTACGCTCGGAGATCAAGACCCGGTGGGCACGCCCCTGGTGACCGTTATCTTTCGGTACGGGTCGGTCACCCGCCCGTGAAGATGGGCCAACCGTGAGTTAACGTAAAAATTCGGACAGACGGTGAACGCGCGGTGAACCGGGACACCACCCTTGAAACCCCTTGAACAGCAGGGAGCACGACATGGCCAGCAAGGCTGAGAAGATCGTCGCCGGGCTCGGCGGCATCGAGAACATCGAAGAGGTCGAGGGCTGCATCACCCGCCTCCGTACCGAGGTCGTGGACCCGGACAAGGTCGACGAGGTCGCGCTGAAGGCCGCCGGCGCCCACGGCGTCGTCAAGATGGGCACCGCGATCCAGGTCGTCATCGGCACGGACGCCGACCCGATCGCCGCCGACATCGAAGACATGATGTGAACGCCGCCGCCAACACCGCCACCGGCATCTGCTGACGGGCGCCGGGCCGAGGGGCTCGATCCGGACAACTCCGTACGTACGACGGAGAACCGGAACGAGCCCCTCAGTCATGTCCCGCTAGGCTCACACCCATGTCTCGAATCGACGGCCGCACCCCCGAACAGCTCCGCCCCGTCACCATCGAACGCGGATGGAGCAAGCACGCCGAAGGATCCGTACTCATCTCCTTCGGCGACACCAAGGTCTTCTGCACCGCCTCCGTCACCGAAGGCGTACCGCGCTGGCGCAAGGGCAGCGGCGAAGGCTGGGTCACCGCCGAATACTCGATGCTGCCCCGCTCCACCAACACCCGCGGCGACCGCGAAGCCGTACGCGGCAAGATCGGCGGACGCACCCACGAGATCTCCCGCCTCATCGGCCGCTCACTGCGCGCCGTCATCGACTACAAGGCGCTCGGCGAGAACACCATCGTCCTCGACTGCGACGTCCTCCAGGCCGACGGCGGCACCCGCACCGCCGCCATCACCGGCGCGTACGTCGCCCTCGCCGACGCCGTCGAATGGGCCAGGACCAAGAAGATCGTCCGGGCCGGCCGCAAGCCCCTGACCGGAACCGTCTCCGCGGTCAGCGTCGGCATCGTCGACGGCGCGCCCCTGCTCGACCTCTGTTACGAGGAGGACGTGCGCGCCGACACCGACATGAACGTCGTCTGCACCGGCGACGGCCGCTTCGTCGAGGTCCAGGGCACCGCCGAGGCCGAGCCCTTCGACCGCAAGGAACTCGGCACCCTCCTCGACCTCGCCACCAGCGGCTGCGCGGACCTCGCCGCGCTCCAGACCGCCGTCCTGGAAGAGACCCTCGCCAGGTAAAGAAGCAACCAAGAGGCCTGGTGCGGCGTCGTTACACTCGCGACTCTCGGGGGCGTACGGACCTGCCGTACCGCCCCTCCGCACCAAGGGGAGGGAACCCACCCATGGCCTCGCGCCGACGCACCGCGGTGACCATAGCCGCCGTCCTGCTCACGTTCACCGGGGCGGCCGGCTGTGGCGCACTCGACAAGGCACTCGACTGCGTCCAGACCGCCGACGCCATCGCCACCAGCGTGGACAAGCTCCAACAGGCGATATCCACCGCGACGGACGACCCGACGCAGGCCGAAGAGGCCCTGAACGACATCGACACCGAGCTCGAGAAGCTCCAGGACAAGACCGACAACACCGACCTCAGCAAGGCGGTCGACGACCTCAGCACCGGCGTCGGCACGGTCCGCGACTCCATCGAGAGCGGCGACGCCACCCCCGACCTCACGCCCGTCACGGACGCGGCCACCGAGATCGGCAAGGTCTGCACCCCGTGACGGACGCCCCGGCCACGGGCGGATAATCGGCGCATGACGCGCCTGATCCTCGCCACCCGCAACGCCGGGAAGCTCACCGAACTCAAGGCCATCCTCGCCGACGCCGGTCTCACCCACGACCTCGTCGGCGCGGATGCCTACCCCGACATCCCGGACGTCAAGGAAACCGGCGTCACCTTCGCCGAGAACGCCCTGCTCAAGGCCCACGCCCTGGCCCGCGCGACCGGCCACCCGGCTGTCGCCGACGACTCGGGCCTCTGCGTCGACGTCCTCGGCGGCGCCCCCGGCATCTTCTCGGCCCGCTGGTCCGGCACCCACGGCGACGACCGCGCCAACCTCGACCTGCTCCTGGCCCAACTCTCCGACATCGCGCCCCCGCACCGCGCGGCCCACTTCGCCTGCGCGGCGGCCCTGGCACTCCCGGACGGCACGGAACGCGTGGTCGAGGGCCAACTCCCCGGCACCCTGCGCCACACCCCGTCGGGCACAAACGGCTTCGGCTACGACCCGATCCTCCAGCCGAACGGCGAGACCCGCACGTGCGCGGAGCTGACCCCGCAGGAGAAGAACGCGATCAGCCACCGCGGCAAGGCCTTCCGGGCGCTGGTGCCGGTGGTGCGGGAGCTGCTGGGCTGAGGAGACGCGTACGAAGGGCCACCCCGTGGGGTGGCCCTTCGTACACGGTGCGGCCGGTGGGACTCGAACCCACACGGGATTTAACCCACTGGGACCTAAACCCAGCTCGTCTCGCCAGTTCCGACACGGCCGCGCAGCCGCCAATCATGCTACCGGAGGCGTGCGATCGGCAGCGTACTCATGGGCTGTCGGCCGTACGCCCCCGATGGCGATTGCGGCACCACGTGTCTGTGAGCGCGTGACAATTCGGGCATAGATAGCGCAGGTTTTCGCGGCGGTTGTCCAGCCGGTCGCCGCTGACGTGGTCGATCGGAAGTGTGATCGACTCACCCAGCCACTCGCCGGTGTTGCCACACCTGGCACACGCGTAGGGGACGTCGATTTCCTGGAGTGCCCGGTGCAGGCGCGCGCGGTTCACGCGGGGTGAGCCCTTCGGCGATACGACAAGAACGTCGGGCGCGACGGGCCGTCTTGGCTTGGGCGCTTGTACGGTTCCCCAGGCGCGTCGTCGGAAATGGCTTGTGTCGAGGCCGAGCTGAGCGGCGACCCGTCGTACACGCCGATGGTTGGTGTCGTTGACAGTGAGGCCGAGTGCCCTCATGACGTCTGCATAACTCGCCGACGTCAACACGGCCGCACGTAATGCCTTCGCGTCGACGGCCGGCCGTCTGTTACGGAAGTGGCCGGTGTCGATGGCATGCTCTCGCAGCATTCTTCCGAGGACCGCTCGTGAGCGACTGTCCTCAGGGACCCCGAGGAGACGGGCGATACCCCGGACACTGTTCGTCGCGGCAGCCGCGACCGTGAGTTCGTCCGCCGTAAAGGGTAGATCGATATGCTCGCGGTTCATTCCGGGAAAGTGGCTGACATCGATACCGGCCGCCGCTATTCGCCGGGCTATGTGCGAGAGGGTGCCCGTGGCGGGCGCGGCACCGAGTTTGGTGACCACCTCACGTAGCGTCGTCGATGTGGCGGCCGCCGCGGCGATGGCTTCGTCCGGATACCTCCGCCATGGGCTGCGCTGCTTGAAGTGGCTGGTGTCGAGGCCCAGTTCATTGACCTTCGCCTGTAGAACCCGGCGTTGGCCGCCGCTCACCTTGAGGCCCAGCCGCCGCATCAGGTCGGACCAGTTCACCGACCGGGCGACCGCCGAGGCCAACCTGTCACCGTCGTACTTCTCGCCCACGGGAAGCTCTCCAGATCCGGCCGCGCGTTCGCGGCCCCGTACGGGCTAACGAACCGTTAATCGGATGGTCACGACCGGAATGTGGACCACCTGCGTCACGCGTCGACACCACGGGCTGACCGGGCAGCCCCTGGCCACCCGCCGCCTCAGACCCTCCGCTCCGCCGCCATCGCCACCACCAGCGCCGCCGCCTCCTCCTTCGTCTGTACCGACGGGGGTGAGCCCTCCAAGGGCTGGCGGGCCGTCTCCTTCATGCACGCCACCGCGACGACTCCGATCAGGGCCGCGAGCATCGAGTAGTACGCGGGCATCAGGTTGTCGCCCGTGAGGCTGATCAGGCCGGTGATCACGAACGGGGTCGTGCCGCCGAAGAGGGACGCGGACAGGTTGTAGCCGACCGACAGGGAGCCGTAGCGCACGCTCGTGGGGAAGAGCGCCGGCAGGGACGCCGACATCGTGCCCAGGAGGCAGACCAGGGAGAGCCCCAGCATCGCCATCCCGGCGGCGACCACCAGGTAGCCGCCCTGCTGGATCAGCAGGAACGCCGGGAGGGAGAGGAGCAGGAAGCCGAGCATGCCCGTCATCAGGAGCGGCTTGCGGCCGAAGTGGTCGCTGAGACGGCCGACTTGGCTGATGATGCCCATCAGGGCGACCATCACGCCGAGCAGGATGAGCAGCCCGTGGGTGTCGCTGTAGTGGAGCTGGTCGGAGAGATAGGTCGGCATGTAGGAGAGCAGCATGTAGTCGGTGACGTTGTACGCGCCGACGAGGCAGACGCACAGGATCAGCCTCGGCCAGTGCTCCCGGAAGATCTTGCCGAGGTCGGACGCCGTGCCCGTCTCGACCAGGTCGGCGGCCTCGGACGCGTGGACCGTGTCCTGTTCCAGCTTCGCGAAGGCGGGCGTCTCGTCCAGCCGCAGCCGCAGATAGAGGCCGATGAGCCCCAGCGGCGCGGCGACGAGGAACGGTACGCGCCAGCCCCAGGCGTTCATGCCGTCGGTACCCAGCCACGCGGTGAGCCCGGTGACGAGCCCGGCCGCGCCGACGTAGCCGCCGAGGGTGCCGAATTCGAGGAAGCTGCCGAAGAAGCCGCGCCGTTTGTCGGGGGCGTACTCGGCGATGAAGGTGGACGCGCCCCCGTATTCGCCGCCGGTGGAGAAGCCCTGGACCAGCCGGAAGATGATCAGCAGCGCGGGGGACCAGTAGCCGATCGTGTCGTACGACGGGATCAGCCCGATCGCGCCCGTGCCGATCGCCATCAGGATCATGGTCATGGCCAGGACCTTCTTGCGGCCGATGCGGTCACCCAAAGGACCGAAGAACATGCCGCCGAGTGGCCGTACGAGGAAGGCCACCGCGAACGTCGCGAAGGAGGAGAGGAGTTCGGTGGTGTCGTTGCCGGTGGGGAAGAAGACACGGCCGATGGTGAGGGCCAGATAGCTGTAGATGCCGAAGTCGAACCACTCCATCGCGTTGCCCAGCGCGGCGGCCTTCACCGCCCGCCGGACCGCGGCCTCGTCGGTGACGGTGACGTCCGACCTGCGGAGCCGGGGGTTCTTGCGGCGCCGGAGCGCGCGGAAGAGGGCCGGGTGGCGCCGGGCCGCGGGGGAGTCGGCGACCTGGTCGTTCTCGGGTGCCGCCATGGCCCGGTTCCTTTCCTCGGGGACGTGGGTCCGCAGGGAAAGCCTCCGCACCGCGCGGCGCGGCCCGCAAGCCGGAGCCCCGGCCCGGCGGGGGCTCCGCCGGGCCGGGGCTCCGGACGTCCTTCAGATGCCGAGGTCCTTGATGATCTTCGCGACATGGCCGGTGGCCCGGACGTTGTAAAGGGCGCGCTCGACCTTGCCCTCCTCGTCGACGACGACGGTGGAGCGGATGACGCCCGTCACCGTTTTGCCGTAGAGCTTCTTCTCGCCGAAGGCGCCGTACGCGGTGAGGACGGCCTTGTCGGTGTCGCCGACCAGCGTGACCTTCAGGTTCTCCTTGTCGCGGAACTTGGCGAGCTTCTCCGGCTTGTCGGGCGAGACCCCGATGACGTCGTAGCCGGCGCCGGCCAGCACGTCGAGGTTGTCGGTGAAGTCGCAGGCCTGCTTGGTGCATCCGGGCGTCAGGGCGGCCGGGTAGAAGTAGACGATGACCTTGCGTCCCTTGTGGTCGGCGAGCGAGACGTCGTTGCCGTCCGCGTCGGGCAGGGTGAAGGCGGGGGCCGTGTCGCCGGGCTGGAGTCGCTCGCTCATGGTTCTCCTCGGTACGGGGTCGGGCAGGTCGTCCAGGTGTATCGGGCCGAGCGTAGTAGGGGCGCCGCGGGGTGCGACGGCTGCCGAGCTGACAGACTGTCGGCGAAGGCGAAGGATCGAAGGACCAACCAAACGGACACGACGACGGAGGCAGCGCGGTGTCGGATGCCAGGACCCCTGCGCAGATCGAGGCGGACATCGTCCGCAGGCGCGACCAGCTTGCCGAGACGCTCGACGAGATCGGGGTGCGGGTGCACCCGCAGACGATCGTCGGCGACGCGAAGGCCCGGATGGTCTCCCGGGTGGACCAGACCGCGGGCAAGGCGTTTGTCGCGGTGAATCGCACGGTGTCAGGGGTGAGGCACAGGTTCGTCTCGGAGGACGGCGCCCCGCGGCTGGAGCGGCTCGTCCCGGTGGCGCTGATCGCCGTCGGCGTGGTCGGTCTGCTCGCTGTGTCGGTGCGCCGCCGCCGGGTCTAGGTCCTGTCTTCAAACCGGCGTCGTGAGCCAGACGCCAGTTTCAAGACAGGGCCCAGGGCGGGGGCGGGCTCACCCCTCCGGCGTACGGCACGGGTGCGGGCGGGTAAATTCGTGGGGTGAGCGACAACACCCTCGACACCTCCCATGACAAGCTGCCCATCCGGATGCTGCACGACCGCGTGCTGGTCCGGACCGACATCCCGGAGGGTGAGCGGCGTTCGTCCGGCGGCATCGTCATCCCGGCGACCGCCGCCGTCGGACGGCGTCTGGCCTGGGCCGAGGTGGTCGCCGTCGGGCAGAGTGTGCGGGCGGTGGAGCCCGCGGACCGGGTGCTGTACGACCCCGAGGACCGGGCCGAGGTCGAGGTCCGGGGCGTGGCCTACGTACTGATGCGGGAACGCGATCTGCACGCGGTGGCGGCCGACCGGTTCGAGGGGTCGGAGGACTCCACGGGGCTTTATCTCTAGCAGCAGTTGTACGCGGTCCGGCGGTGCCGTACGGAAGGGCCCGGTGACGATGGTCACCGGGCCCTTCCGTCGTCTCTTTGCTACGTTGGGGGGACAGCCCGACGAGACGCGCCGTACCGGGTCAAGCGAAAGACGACGCACCCCTTGTTCGCGTTCTCGCTCGGAGGTGCTGTCATGGCCTGGGTCCTGCTGATCATCGCGGGTCTGGTCGAAGTCGGCTGGTCGATCGGTATGAAGTACACCGAAGGTTTCACCCGGCTGTGGCCGAGCGTGTTCACCGGTGCCGGGATCGTCGTGAGCATGGTGCTGCTCTCGCAGGCCGCCAAGACGCTGCCGATCGGTACGGCGTACGGCGTGTGGGTCGGGATCGGCGCGGCCGGCGCGGCCGTCGTGGGCATGGTGGTCCTCGGTGAGCCGGCGACCGCGGCCCGGATCTTCTTCGTCTGTCTGCTGCTGGTCGCCGTGGTCGGCCTGAAGGCGACGTCCGGCCACTGATCGTCCGGCTCACCGCTGTCGCGGCTACTGCCCGGGACGTGAGGTGCGGGGCGGGCCGTTGCCCGTACCTCCGTCCGCGGCGCCGCCACCGCCCCCACCACCGTCGTCGCCCCCGCTGCCGCCGCCTCCGCCGATGAGGCCGTCGGTGAGACCGTTCGGCTGCCCCTGGCTCTGGCCCTGCGAGCCGCCGTCGGACCGCCCCTCGTCCGTACCGCCGTCGCCCGTACCGCCGTTGGACTGCCCCGAGGTCTGGCCCTGTGTCTGGCCCTGGCTCTCGTTCCCGCCCGTGTCGGCGCGCTCGCTCTGGCCCGAGGTGGTGCCCGGTGTGGCGGGCCCGTCCGACGAGCCGGGGCTTTCCGACTGCCCCGGTGACGACGACTCGTCGGGCCGGCCGGACTCCTCGCCGGGCGGGGTGATCTCGTCCACGCCGTCCTCCAGGGTCAGTTCGAAGTCCGTGGCGTCGGTGCCCTCCAGCGCCGCCGCCGTGAACTGGCCCCAGATCTGCGCGGGCGGCCCGCCGCCGTTGACGCGTGCCAGGCCGAGCGCCCCGTACAGCGGCGTCTGCTGGGCCGTCTTCGGGTCCGCGCCCATCATCGCGACGACGGTCGCGAGGTCGGGCGTGTAGCCCGCGAACCAGGCGGCCTTGTCGTCCTCGGCGGTGCCCGTCTTGCCCGCCGCCGGGCGCCCCGCGGACTGGGCGGCGGTGCCCGTGCCGTCCTCCACGACGCTCTGGAGGATCGCGGTGGTGGTGTCGGCGGCCTGGCGGCTGACGGCCTGTACGGGGCGCTGGCGCGGCAGTTGGACGGTCGCGCCGTTCTTGGTGATTTTCGTGACCATCGTGGAGGGGCCGTGCCGGCCGTGGTTGGCGAGCGTCGCGTACGCCTCCGTCATGTCGAGCACGCTCGCCGTCGCGGGGCCGAGCGCGATGGACGGGGACGCGGTGAGGTCGGGGGTGTCGCCGGGGATGCCGAGGCGGACCGCGGTGTTCCGGACCCGGTCGGGGCCGACGTCCTGCGCCATCTGCGCGTACACGGCGTTGATGGACTTGTCGGTGGCCTCGCTGACGCTGACGTCGCCGTACGAGACGTCGTCCTCGTTGGCGGGGTCGTAGCCCGTGGCCCCGTTCGGGCCCTCCACCATGCGCTTGTTGGTGCCGTCGTACTGGGTGTTGGGGGTGATCTGCTCGCCGTCCTGGGTGTGCGAGTCGTTCTCGACGGCGGAGGCGAACACGAACGGCTTGAAGGTGGAGCCGACCTGGTAGTCGCGGCGGGTCGCGTTGTTGACGAACTGCCGGGTGTAGTCGACGCCGCCGTACATGGCGACGACCTCGCCGGTGGCGGGGTCGATGGAGGCGCCGCCGACGCGCACGTTGCGGTCGGCCGGGCGCTTCTCGTCGACCTTCGACATCACCTGTTCGTCGACGGCGTCGACGAGGGCGTTCTGTTTCGGCCGCTGGATGGTGGTGGTGATCCGGTAGCCGCCGGTCGCGAGGGTGCCCGCGTCGAGGATCTTGTTCTTGGCGAGGTGGTCCTCGACCGCCTGGACGATGTAGCCGCGCTGTCCCGAGAGGCCGGTGGACGGCTTGGCCTTCGGGGGCGCCGGGAAGACCAGGGCGGCCCGCTCGGCGGGGGAGAGCCACTTCTCCTTGACCATGCCGTCGAGCACGTAGTTCCAACGGCCTTCCGCCTGCGGCCTGTTCTCCGGGTGCACGGCGACGTCGTACGAGCTGGGCGCGTTGAGCAGCGCGGCCAGGAAGGCGCCCTCGGCGATGTCGACGTGCTGGACGTCCTTGCCGTAGTAGGCGTGCGCGGCGGCCTGGATGCCGTACGCGTTGCGCCCGAAGTAGCTGGTGTTGAGATAGCCCTCCAGGATCTGCTCCTTGCTCTCCTCCCGGTTGAGCTTGATCGCGATGAAGAACTCCTTCCCCTTGCGGACGAGGGTCCGTTCCTGGGCGAGGTAGTAGTTCTTGACGTACTGCTGGGTGATCGTGGAGCCGCCCTGGGTGCCCTTGCCGGTGACGGTGTTCCAGGCGGCGCGGACCATGCCCTGCGGGTCGATGGCGGGTTCGTTGTAGAAGTCCCGGTCCTCGGCGGCCAGTACGGCGCGGCGGACGCTCCGCGGGATCTGGGCGAGGGGCACGTTCTCGCGGTTGACCTCGCCGTCGCGGGCGAGCTGGCTGCCGTCCGCGTACAGGTACACGTTGGACTGGGCGACGGCCGCGACGTTGGCGGCCGGGATCTTGACGAGCGTGTAGCCGGTGATGAAGCCGCCGATGAGCAGGGCCGCGCAGATCAGGAACGCGCCGAGCAACATCCGCCAGGTGGGGATGACCCGGCGCCAGCCGGTGCGCTTCCGGCGGCCCTTGCGGCCGGTCTTCCCGCCGGGGCCCTTCCCGCCGGGGCCCTCGCGTCCTTTGCCGTCGCTCCCGGCGCCGGCGCCGATGTCCGCCGGGTCGCGCGGGTCCCAGCCGTGCTGCTGCGGGTCGCTCATGTGTACGGAGGCTCCTCGGCCGGGTCATGTCGCGGGTCGTATTGGGGGGCATATCGGGAGTTACGGGCTATCCGGGTGATTGGTGTGCGGCACCATGAAACACGGTCGAACGGGCGCGAGGCCGCCGACCGGATAACCGCTCGCGGTGGCTGACCCCCTTGGGCTAGGCTCCTGCGCTTTGGTGCCGTACAGCGGGAACGGCGCGGGGAGACCACACGTAACGGGACCGAGGGGGAGTGCTGACGTGCGTCTGTACGCGGCCGTTGCGGCGGGTGGGTTCCGCCGCTACGCGACGTACCGGACGGCCACCGCCGCCGGGGTGTTCACCAACACCGTTTTCGGCTTCATCGGGGCGTACACCTACATCGCCCTCTGGGAGCAGCGGCCCGACCTCGGCGGCTACGACCTCTCGCAGGCCCTCACCTACGTATGGCTCGGCCAGGCACTGCTGATGACCTGCGCCATGATGGGCGGCGGCTTCGAGGACGAGCTGATGGAGCGCATCCGCACCGGGGACGTCGCGATCGACCTCTACCGGCCGGTGGATCTCCAACTGTGGTGGATGGCGAGCGACTTGGGGCGCGCCGGGTTCCATCTGCTGGGGCGCGGGATCGTACCCATGGCGCTCGGCGCGCTCGCCTTCGATCTGGCGCTGCCCACCCGGCCGACGGTCTGGCTCGCGTTCCTCTTCTCCGTGTTCCTGGGGGTCGTGGTGAGCTTCGCCGTGCGCTACCTGGTCGCCCTGTCGGCGTTCTGGCTGCTGGACGGCGCGGGGGTGGGGCAGATCGCCTTCCTGGCGGGGCTGTTCTTCTCCGGGATGCTGCTTCCGCTGACCCTCTTCCCCGGCGCGCTGGGCGAGATCGCGAGGGCGCTGCCGTGGTCGTCGCTGCTCCAGGTCCCGGCGGACGTCTTCCTTGAGCGGCACACCGGGTGGGGGCTGCTGGGGGCGTTCGCCTTCCAGGCCGGCTGGGCGGCGGCGCTGCTGGCGCTCGGGCGGCTGCTCCAGACCGTGGCGACGCGACGGGTGGTGGTGCAGGGTGGCTGACGACGTACGTACGGCCGGCGACGCGGCCTCGGTAGAAGAGGAGCGGTGGCGCTCGCCTCTTTGGGAGGGGCTGCGCGCGTACGGCCTGATCGTCGCCATGTGGATGCGGTCGACGATGACCTACCGCGCCTCCTTCGCGATGACGGCCTTCGGGAACTTCGCGGTGACCGCGTTCGACTTCATCGCGATCCTGATGATGTTCTCGCACGTCGACCGGCTGGGCGGCTACTCGCTGCCCGAGGTCGCGTTCCTGTACGGCGCGGCGGGCGCCTCCTTCGGTCTCGCCGACCTGGCCATGGGCTCCACCGACCGGCTGGGCCGCCGGATCAGGGACGGCACCCTGGACACCCTGCTGGTGCGCCCCGCGCCGGTGCTCGTCCAGGTCGCGGCCGACCGCTTCGCGCTGCGCCGGCTGGGCCGGATCACGCAGGGCCTGCTGGTGCTCGGATACGCGCTGGCGACGGTGGACATCGCGTGGACGCCGGTGAAGGTCGCGATGATCCCGATGATGATCCTCAGCGGGGCCGTGATCTTCTCGGCCGTGTTCGTGGCGGGCGCGGCCTTCCAGTTCTGGGCGCAGGACGCCGCCGAGGTGCAGAACTCGTTCACGTACGGCGGTACGACCCTGCTCCAGTACCCGCCCACGGTCTTCGCGAAGGACCTGGTGCGCGGGGTGACCTTCGTGGTGCCGCTGGCCTTCGTCAACTGGCTGCCCGCGCTGTACGTGATGGACCGCGACGATCCGCTGGGGCTGCCGGACTGGGTGGCCTTCCTGCCGCCGCTGGTGGCGGCGGGGTTCTGCGCGGTGGCCGGACTGGCGTGGCGGGCGGGGCTGCGGGGATACCGGAGCACGGGAAGTTAGACGGTCGGACGAGTGAGGGACGAGCGAGGGAGGAACGCGCGATGGATGGCGACAGCGAGGGCTTCATCGAACTGGACGGCATCGAGAAGGTCTTCGACGTACGGCGCAGGGCGGGCCTGCTGCGCCGCGAGAGGCACCAGGTCCGCGCCGTCGACGGCCTCAGCTTCCGGGTGGCGCGCGGCGAGATGGTCGGCTACATCGGCCCCAACGGCGCAGGCAAGTCCACCACCATCAAGATGCTGACCGGCATCCTCACCCCGAGCGCGGGCCGGCTGCGGGTCGCCGGAATCGACCCGCAGCGCGAGCGTACGAGGCTGGCGCGCCGTATCGGCGTGGTCTTCGGCCAGCGCACGACCCTGTGGTGGGACCTGCCGCTGATCGACTCGTACCGGCTGGTGCACCGTATGTACCGCATCCCCGACAAGCGGTACCAGGAGAACCTGGACCGCTGTGTCGAACTGCTCGAACTGGGCGAGCTGTTGGACGTGCCCGTACGGCAGCTCTCGCTCGGCCAGCGGATGCGCGGCGACATCGCGGCGGCGCTGCTCCACGACCCCGAGGTGCTGTATCTGGACGAGCCGACGATCGGCCTGGACGTGATCTCCAAGGCCAGGGTCCGTGAGTTCCTCCGGGATCTGAACGCGGAGCGCCGTACGACGGTGCTGCTGACCACGCACGACCTCACGGACATCGAGCAGCTCTGCCAACGGGTCATGGTGATCGACCACGGCCGGCTCGTGTACGACGGGGCGCTCACCGGGCTGCACGAGGTGGGCGAGAGCGAGCGGACCCTGGTGGTCGACCTCGAACGTGAGCTTCCGCCGGTGGAGCTGGCGGGGGCGCGGGTGGTGAAGGTGGAGGGGCCGCGGCAGTGGCTGGCCTTCCCGGCGTCGGCGTCGGCGGCGCCGCTGGTGGCGCGGATCGCGGCGGAGTATCCGCTGGTGGACCTGTCGGTGCGGGAGCCGGACATCGAGTCCGTCATCGCACGGATGCTGTCCAGGAGGCAGATTCCTGAGCCGGCCGGGCCCACGCCGCTGTGACGTCGGCCTCACCTCCTACTAGGCTGACAACATGACCAATGAACTTCCTGAGATGCGCGCCTCGGACTCCGAGCGCGAGCGCGTTGCCGAACTGCTGCGCGAAGCCGTGGCTGAGGGGCGCATCGACATGGAGGAGTTCAACACCCGTCTCGACGCGGCGTACAAAGCCCGTACGCACGGTGAACTCCAGCCGCTGGTACGGGACCTGCCCGCACCCGGTTCGACGACGGAGCTCGCCCCCACGGCCGACTCCGGCGCCGTGGGGAGCCGTTGGGCCTCGCGGATCGGCCGGGGCCGCGCGACGTCGAAGGGCGGCTTCGCCTTCTGGGGAGGCTTCAGCCGCAGGGGCACCTGGACCGTGGGACCGACCTTCCTCGCGGGCACCGTCCAGGGCGGCGGCGACATCGACCTGCGCGAGGCGCAGTTCGAGCAGCGGGACGTGGTCATCCGCTGCTTCGTCCTGATGGGCGGCATCCATGTGTCCGTACCGCCGGACATGGACGTCACGGTGCGCGGCTTCGGTCTGATGGGCGGCTTCGGTGAGGACGGCGAGGCGACGGACGTGAGTCCCGGGTCGCCGCGCGTGATCATCACGGGGTTCGCGCTGATGGGCGGCGTGGGTGTGGAGCGCAAGATGAGGTCGGCGGAGAAGCGCCGTCTTAAAGAGGAGCGCAAGAAGGCGGAGCTGGAGAAGAAGGACAGGCTCCGCAAGGAACTGGACTGACCGAGGGGCCGGCCGGAGGACTCCGCTTCTGTGCGCTCAGAGCCGCGCGGGTTCCGTACCGACCAGGTCCCCGAGGTCCACGAAGCGCCCCATGGCCGCGTAGCCGGCGTCGCTGGGGTGCAGGCCGTCGCCGGAGTCGTAGTGGGGCCGCAGCCGGTCGGGGGCGTACGGATCGCGCAGCAGCCGGTCGAAGTCGACGGTCCTGTCGAAGACCTCGCCCGACCGGATCGCGTCGTTGACCCGGTCCCGTACGGCTTCCAGTTCCTCGGTGTGGCGCGGGTTGCCGCCGAACGGCATGAGCGTCGAGCCGACGACCCGCAGCCCCCGGGCGTGCGCCTGCCGGGTGAGGCCCTTCAGCCCGGCGACGATCAGGTCCGGGTCGGTCTCCTGCGGCCTGCGGATGATGTCGTTGATGCCCAGCTCGACGAAGACGGCCTCGGTGCCCGCCTGCCCCAGGACGTCGCGCCCGAAGCGGGAGAGGCCGCTCGGGCCCTTGCCGGCGGCCAGGCTCTGGCGCAGGACGCGGTTGCCGCTGATGCCCGCGTTGAGCACGCCCAGACCACTGCCGCGCAGCCGGTCCGCCAGCGTGTCGGTCCAGCGGCGGTCGGCGTCGTAGGAGGAGCCGATGCCGTCCGTGATCGAGTCCCCGATGACGACGACGGAGCCGCGCGCCTGCCGGTTGAGGACGTCGACGGCGGTGAGGTAGCGCCAGACCGGGGCGCGCTCGATGTACGCGTCGCCGCCGAGGTCCCGCGTACGGTCGCCCAGGGCCGTGTACGAGGTCCGCAGGGCGCGCGGGTGGTAGGTGACCGGGCCGCCGGGCGCGGGCGTGTGGACGGTCACCAGCAGGTCCGTGTCGGACGGCACCTGGAGCCGTACGGGATCACTGATGACGTGCCCGCCCGGCGGGACGACGACGGACGTCCTCTTGCCGAAGGTGACGGATCGCATGGTGCCGGGGAGGGCGCCCGCGTCCTGGTGGCTGTCGGCGACGGCGACCGAGGCGTGGCCGATGAGCAGGGCCTGGCGGCTGAAGAGGTTGGAGAGCGTGATGCGGGCGGCGGTGCCGCCGATGCTGGTGTGCACGACGTTACGTATGGAACGTCCGACGTGACCACGGGGCACCCCCGGCTCGATCCCGGCCGGCGCCGCGGCCCAGGTCCCGACCCACGCGCCGGCGGACGCGGGTGCCGCGGACCCCACCGGCGTACGGCCCCGTCCGCCCGCCCCGCTGCCGGACGCGGCGGCCTGGTCACTGCTGCCCGTGCCCGCGCCCCCGGCGCGGTCCTCGCTGTCCCCCAACGCCCCGACCCCGACGAATATCGTGGCGCACACCAGCGCCACGACCGTCATAAGGCCCGCGAGCAGGGCGAATCCCCGTTGTCTGGTCATGTCCCCCGTGACTCCCTCACCTACGTACAAAGGACATCATCCGGCATGACGCGGGAACTCGGGATGCGCCCCGGGAGTACCAGAGGTAGGGACAATGCGTACAGGTGGGTGAGGATCCCGTCGGCGGGCTGATTTGGGTGCAGTGAGATGGGTGGAGTGAATGGAACGACGCGGTCCGGCTGATCCGGACAGGGCAGGGGCTTCCGGGCCGGAGCCGGAGCCGGAGCCGGCCGAGGGCGTGGGCGCGGGCGCGGGTAAGTCCGCGACGGCCATCACCGCCCGTGCGGCCCCCGAGCCGGGCTCGGGCCCGGCCCCCGGCGCCACCGTCCCCGGATCCGGCAAACGCTCGCCGTTCTCCCCGCTCGGATTCACCGCCGCCGACGAGGAGAAGCGCCGTGGCGTCCGCCGTATGAAGACCACCGCGACGGGCCTGCTGATCTTCGTCGCCGTGATCTACATCCTCGCCACCTGGGCGGAGAACTCGGGCATCACCGGCTGGCCGGGCTATGTCGCGGCGGCGGCCGAAGCCGGCATGGTGGGCGCGCTCGCGGACTGGTTCGCGGTGACCGCGCTCTTCCGTCACCCGCTCGGTCTTCCCATCCCGCACACCGCGATCATCCCGAACAAGAAGGACCAACTCGGCGCCTCACTGGGCTCGTTCGTGGGGGAGAACTTCCTCTCCGGCGATGTCGTACGGACCCGGCTGCGCGGACTGGGCATCGGCGGCCGGCTCGGCGCCTGGCTCGCCGAACCGGCCCACGCCGACCGTGTCACCGCCGAACTGGCCACGGCCCTGCGCGGCGCGCTGACCGTCCTGCGGGACGGCGACGTGCAGGCGGTCGTGGGCGAGGCGATCACCCGCCGCGCGGACGCCGTCGAGATCGCGCCCGGCATAGGGAAGATGCTGGAGCGCGTCGTCGATGACGGCGCGCACCACCGCGCCGTCGACCTGATCTGCGCCCGCGCGCACGACTGGCTGGTCGAGCACGGCGACTCGGTCATGGACGCCGTACAGGGCGGCGCTCCGGGCTGGACCCCGCGCTTCGTCGACCGCAGGATCGGCGACCGCGTCTACAAGGAACTGCTGCGCTTCGTCACGGAGATGCGCGACATGCCGACGCACCCGGCGCGCGGCGCGATCGACCGCTTCCTGAAGGACTTCGCCTCCGACCTCCAGTCCGACACGGAGACCCGGGCGCGCGTCGAGCGCCTGAAGTCGGAGCTGCTGGCGCGCCCCGAGGTGCAGGACATCATCGCGTCGGCGTGGTCCTCCGTACGCGCGATGATCATCGCCGCGGCCGAGGACGACCGCAGCGAACTGCGCCTGCGCGCCCGTGCCTCCCTCCTGTCGCTCGGCGCCCGACTGGCGACGGACGGCAGGCTCCAGCGGAAGCTGGAGGGCTGGGTGGAGGACGCGGCCGACTATGTCGTGACGACGTACCGGGGCGAGATCACGTCCCTGATCTCGGACACCGTCGCGAGCTGGGACGGCAAGCACACGTCCAAGAAGATCGAGGCGCACATCGGCCGCGACCTCCAGTTCATCCGGATCAACGGCACGGTGGTGGGCGCGCTGGCGGGCCTGGTGATCTACACGATCTCGCACGCGCTGAGCGGGTGAACCGGACCGCCCGGTCCACCCACTCAGCAACCATGGGGGAGTGCTCTTCAGTACGTACCTATGTACGGAGGCGTTCAACGGAGGGGGAACATGGTCGCGTTCACGGCCACGATCACGACGGACGTCACGACGGACGACGGCGTACGGCTGACGTGCACGGAGTACGGCCCCTGTGAGGAGTCCGCCGTCCCTGTCCTGCTCCTGCACGGGCTGGCCGGCCACACGGCGGAGTGGGACGCGCTGGCGGAACTCCTCGGCCCCGCCTACCGCCTGGTCGGCTACGACGCGCGGGGCCACGGCCGGAGCGACCGCCTTCCTGGGGATGTCTCGCGGGCGGCGCACGTACGCGACGCGGTGGCCGTCGCCGGGCAACTGGCCCTGGTCCGCCCCGTCCTGATCGGCCAGTCCCTCGGCGGCCTCACGGCCCTGCTCACCGCCGCCGCCCACCCCGACCGCGTCCGCGCCCTGGTCCTGGTGGAGGCCGGCCCGAGGGGCCCGGCGCCCGAACTGCCCGGCAAGATCGGGCGCTGGCTGGACTCGTGGCCGGTCCCGTTCGAGTCGCCCGAGGCGGCGGCCCACTTCTTCGGCGGCGGCCCGGCGGGCCTGGCCTGGGCTGCGGGCCTTGAGGTACGCCCCGACGGGCTGTATCCGCGTGTCGACCGGGACGTCATGGTGGGCTGCGTGGCGGAGAGCGCCGTCCGCTCGTTCTGGACGGAGTGGGACCAGGTGCGCTGCCCCACGCTCGTGGTGCGGGGCGAGAAGGGCGCCATGCCGGCGTCGGAGGCCACCGGGATGCGCGTACGCCGCCCGGCGGGGACGCGGGTCGAGACGGTGCGGGGGCGGGCCACGACGTACACCTGGACCGCCCGGCACAACTGCACGCGCTGATGGAGGAGTTCCTGCCCCCTAGGTGATCGTCCTCTGCCTGCAGTCCTTCTCCTCGCCCCCCTTGTACAGACACACCTTCACGACGGGCGAAGTGGCTGTGCCCGGGGCCGCGTCGAACGTCCCGCAGCCGTCCGCGTACGCCCCGTCCTGGCCCGTGACGACGAGAGGGCCGCCGGCCTTTCCGTGGACGTACGCCCGTACGCCCCAGCCGTCCGCCTTGTTGTCGCACACCCGGACCTTGGCGGCGGCGTCCGAGTACACGGCGACGTGGGCCGAGCCGGCCAGCGAGTCCGCGCCCGCGAGCACGGCCCCGGACCTGGCGACGGACGGGCTGTGGACGGTCACACGGGTCACCACCGGCCGGTGGTCGGAGGCCGTCGTGGTGCGGGTGCGGGCCTCGGACACATCGAGGGCGCCGGAGCCGTACACGTAGTCGATACGCGCGTCGTCGCCGCTGCCTGGGTGAGTGACCACGGCGGCACCGGTGTTGGCGTTGAGCTGTGTCCAGGTGTCGAGCCAACCGGCGCCGGCGATCCAGGACCGGATGGCGGCATCCGGCCGCGCATTGAGGTCCCCGGTGAACAGCGTCGGTGTGTTCATCTTGTCGGCGGGGAGCTTGCCGAGGACGTACCTGGCCTGCGCCTCGCGCCGGGCGACGGCCGCCGCACCGTCACCGGCGGAGAGGTGTGTGCTGTAGACGCGCACGGCTGTGCCGCCGACGCCGATGTTGACGCCTCCCATGCTGCGGTCGACGGCGCCGCTGTTGTTGTTCGGCAGCGTGTAGCTGACCTTCTCGTTGATGGGGTACTTGGAGAGGATCAGCTGCCCGGCCGACCCGCCGTAGGCGTTGGTGTCGCTCCTGGCGAAATGCCCTTCGTACGCAGGGAAGGTGTCCAGCAGGGTCTGGTACTGGTTGATACCGGGGCGGCCGTCGACCAGGTGGCCCTTGTCGTTGTGCACTTCCTGAAGGGTGACGATGTCCGGGTCCTCGGCGGCGATCGTGCTCACGATGCTGTCCCAGTGGGCGTCACCGTCCGAGCTGTTGCCGCCCTGGATGTTCCAGTTCATGACCTTCAGACTCGTGGCCACCGTGGCCACCGTGGGCGCCGGCGGCCGTGCCTCCGCGCCTGTGCCGATCGCGACCACGGCTGTCAGTGTCACCACTGCCCCTGCCAACGTCCGCCTGCGTCTCAAGAGTCCCTCGTTCCAAGAACGGATCGGCGTGCTTCCGGTCCTGGCACGTTAGCCCCGTACCGATCACATCCACCAGGCTTGATCGGGTCATTGGCGTGACTACGGAGAGTTACGAATGGGTAGGACGGGCCCATGCCGAAACGCACGACAGCAGACACCACGGCGATCGACCGCCTCGCCCGCACACAGATGCGGCTGGCGACCTCCGCCCAACTGCGCGCCACGGGACTGGCCGCCGGCACGGCGGCACGCCGCTGTGCACCGGGCGGCCCCTGGCAGCGGCTGCTGCCGGGCGTCGTCCTGATACAGACGGGCAAGCCGGACGTCTGGCAACAGCTGCTGGCGGCGGTCCTGTTCGCGGCCCGTGGCGCCTCCGCCTCCGTGATGTCGGGCAGCACCGCCGTGCTGACGGGCGAGGCGGTCCTGGCCATCTTCGGCGTACGCGGCGCCCGCACCGACCGCGCCGACGTCCTGGTCGCCGCGGGCCGCCAGCTCCGGGCCCGCTCGTACGTACGCGTCCACCCCACCCGCCGCTGGCCACCGACCCTCCGCGGCGAGGGCATCCCCTGCGTCCGCGCGGTCCGCGCGGCCTCCGACTTCGCCGCCCACGAGCCCTCACCCGACCGCGTCCGCGCCCTGCTGGTGGGTACGGTCCAGCGGGGCCGCTGCCACCCGGACGACCTCCGCGCCGAACTCCACGCGTCCCACGCTCTGCGCAACCCGGCGGTCCGCGCGGTGCTGGACGACCTCCGCGTCGGTGTCCACTCACTCGCCGAGGGCGAGACCCGCGACACCCTCCTCAACGCCGGCATCCCGGAGCCCCTCTGGAACCCCACCCTCCGCACCCCGTCGGGCACCTTCCTGGCCCGCCCGGACGCCTACTGGCCGGACGAGAGCGTCGCCCTGGAGGTCGACTCGGCGGAGTACCACCTGGGCATCACGGAATACCGCGCCACCGTGCGCCGCCGCCTGCTGCTGGAGTCCCACGGAGTCTCGGTCCTGAGCGTGACCCCGTCCCTGGTCCGCGACCACCCGGAAGAACTGATCGCGGCAATCCTCACCAAACTCCACCTCGCCACCACCCACCCACCC
>NZ_MDCR01000065.1 GCF_001723055.1 Streptomyces niveus | reverse complement strand
TCCCCGCCCGCTGCCACCACTCAACTACCTTGCGCTGCCAGCGAACAGTCCAGGAAGCGGGATGGCGCCCGCCGACCAGCGCGTTAGGGTCCATGAATACGAGGGTTGGGGTATCCCCCGTCCCCCGGAACGAAAGACGCTGAGACGGCCGGAGCCGTCAGAGACGAGCAGGTGGACACGTGACGAATCTGATGCCTTACGCCGCCGGTGAGCCGTCCCTCGGTGGTGGCCTCGGCGACCAGGTCTACAGCCGACTGCTCGGTGAGCGGATCATCTTCCTCGGCCAGCAGGTCGACGACGACATCGCCAACAAGATCACCGCGCAGCTCCTTCTCCTCGCGGCCGAGCCCGAGAAGGACATCTACCTCTACATCAACAGCCCCGGTGGTTCCGTCACGGCGGGCATGGCGGTCTACGACACCATGCAGTACATCCCCAACGACGTGGTGACCATCGGCATGGGCATGGCGGCCTCCATGGGCCAGTTCCTGCTGACCGGCGGCACCGCCGGCAAGCGCTTCGCGCTGCCCAACACCGACATCCTCATGCACCAGGGCTCCGCGGGCCTCGGCGGCACCGCCTCCGACATCAAGATCCAGGCCGAGCAGCTTCTCCGTACGAAGAAGCGCATGGCCGAGATCACCGCCCGCCACACGGGTCAGACCGAGGAGACCATCATCCGCGACGGTGACCGCGACCGCTGGTTCACCGCCGAGGAGGCCGTGTCCTACGGCATCATCGACGAGATCATCTCCGCTGCTTCGGGTGTTCCGGGCGGCGGCGGCACCGGCGCCTGAGGGCGAGAGCCACGCCCCGCACCGGCCACGTCAGCCCTTCGAACGCCACCAGGATGGTGAACACCCTTATGAACAACTACCCCGGCGCCTCTGCGAGCGGCCTCTACACCGGCCCTCAGGTGGACAACCGCTATGTCATCCCGCGCTTCGTGGAGCGCACCTCGCAGGGCGTACGCGAGTACGACCCGTACGCGAAGCTCTTCGAGGAGCGCGTGATCTTCCTCGGTGTCCAGATCGACGACGCGTCGGCCAACGACGTCATGGCGCAGCTGCTGTGCCTGGAGTCCATGGACCCCGACCGTGACATCTCCATCTACATCAACAGCCCCGGCGGCTCGATGACGGCCCTCACGGCCATCTACGACACGATGCAGTTCGTGAAGCCGGACATCCAGACGGTCTGCATGGGACAGGCCGCCTCCGCGGCCGCGGTCCTGCTCGCGGCCGGCACGGCGGGCAAGCGCCTGGCCCTGCCGAACGCGCGCGTCCTGATCCACCAGCCGTCCAGCCAGACCGGCCGGGAGCAGCTCTCCGACCTGGAGATCGCGGCCAACGAGATCCTGCGCATGCGCGCGCAGCTCGAGGAGATGCTCGCCAAGCACTCCACGACGCCGATCGAGAAGGTCCGCGACGACATCGAGCGCGACAAGATCCTGACGGCCGAGGACGCTCTGGCCTACGGTCTGGTCGACCAGATCGTCTCGACCCGTAAGACCACGGCGGCGGCAGCGGCCTGACCCGTCCGGTGCCCTCGGCACNNGTGCCGAGGGGGGCCCGTACGGGGGGCCAGGCAAGGTACCGTCGGGTATGAGGCACAGGAGCCGCTGAACCAGGCTGCTCCCAGGCGAAGGGGAAGCACCTCGTGGCACGCATCGGTGATGGCGGCGACCTGCTCAAGTGCTCGTTCTGCGGGAAGAGCCAGAAGCAGGTGAAGAAGCTCATCGCAGGTCCCGGGGTCTATATCTGCGACGAGTGCATCGACCTCTGCAATGAGATCATCGAGGAGGAGCTCGCCGAGACCTCCGAGGTGCGGTGGGAGGAACTGCCCAAGCCGCGCGAGATCTACGAGTTCCTTGAGGGGTACGTCGTCGGGCAGGCGCCCGCGAAGAAGGCCCTGTCCGTCGCGGTGTACAACCACTACAAGCGCGTGCAGGCCGGCGAGAACGGCGGCTCCGGGAGCCGCGACGACGCGATCGAACTCGCCAAGTCCAACATCCTGCTGCTGGGCCCCACGGGCTCCGGCAAGACGCTCCTCGCCCAGACGCTGGCCCGGATGCTGAACGTACCGTTCGCGATCGCGGACGCGACGGCGCTGACGGAGGCCGGTTATGTCGGCGAGGACGTCGAGAACATTCTGCTGAAGCTGATCCAGGCGGCCGACTACGACGTCAAGAAGGCCGAGACCGGGATCATCTACATCGACGAGATCGACAAGGTCGCCCGCAAGAGCGAGAACCCGTCGATCACCCGCGATGTCTCCGGCGAGGGCGTCCAGCAGGCCCTGTTGAAGATCCTGGAGGGCACGACGGCGTCGGTCCCGCCGCAGGGCGGCCGTAAGCACCCGCACCAGGAGTTCATCCAGATCGACACGACGAACGTGCTGTTCATCGTGGGCGGCGCCTTCGCGGGCCTGGAGAAGATCATCGAGTCACGGGCCGGCGCGAAGGGCATCGGCTTCGGCGCGACGATCCGCTCCAAGCGCGAGATCGAGGAGAGCGACCAGTTCCAGGAGGTCATGCCGGAGGACCTGGTGAAGTTCGGGATGATCCCGGAGTTCATCGGCCGCCTCCCGGTCCTCACCTCGGTGCACAACCTGGACCGCGAGGCGCTCCTGAAGATCCTGGTCGAGCCGCGCAACGCGCTGGTGAAGCAGTACCAGCGGCTGTTCGAACTCGACGGTGTGGAGCTGGACTTCGACCTCCCCGCGCTTGAGGCCATCGCCGACCAGGCGATCCTGCGCGGCACGGGCGCGCGCGGACTGCGCGCGATCCTGGAGGAGGTCCTCCAGTCGGTGATGTACGAGGTGCCGTCCCGCAAGGACGTGGCCCGCGTGGTCATCACGGCGGACGTCGTGCGCAACAACGTGAACCCGACGCTGGTGCCGCGTGAGCCGCGGATCGTGAAGAACGACGGCCGCCACGAGAAGTCGGCGTAGCGGCGGACGAGTTACGCGAAGAGGGGCGCCCGGCCGGTTCAACCGGCCGGGCGCCCCTCTCGCTTGTCACCGGAGGTGGCGCACCTCGTCAGAGCTTGACGCGAACGTCGTTGCGCAGCTTGGCCGTTGTGGCGGCGGCCTCTTCCATCGAGCCGCTCTTGCCGCCCATCGCGGACGCCAGGTCCACCGGCATGGAGAAGCCCAGCGTGCTGTAGTCACCCCAGATGCAGACGGGGAACTTCATCTCCTTGGGACCCGCGGTGGCGTCCTCGTTCTTGATCGACATCTCCTGGCACTTGACGACCGCGCCGTCCAGTCCCTCGGGCTTGAACTCCTTCGGGCTCCCGACGAACGCGGGCACGTCGCTGCCCCCGTCCTTCTCGGACTCCGACTTCAGGTAAGCGAACATGCCGTCGACGGCCTTCTCGGGGTCCTCGACCTCGCCGTAGACACCCGCGAAGGGCAGCAGCTTCGCGCCGAACGGATTCTCCTGGGCGTCACCCGCCTCGTACTGCGCTTCCACGTCCTTCGGGTTGGTGACGCCCCACTTCTCGGCGTCCTTCATGTCGTCCTTGCTCATGCCGCCGCTGTCGGAGCCGTCGGAGCTCTCGCTCTTCTTGTACTCGCCGTCGAGCACCGTCGCCGGCGTGATCAGCTTGTGCGGACCGTCGTCGGCGACATCGCTGCTGCCTCCGCCCACCAGGAAGTACGCCCCACCACCGATCACTGCCAGTGCCACGACGACCGAGGCGATGATCAGGCCGGTCTTCTTCTTCGGAGCGCCACCCTGCGGCGGCGGGAATCCGGGGGCCCCGCCGTACGGACCCGGCTGCTGCGGCTGGCCGTACGGACCCGGCTGGGGCTGGCCGTAACCCTGCTGGGGGACTCCCTGCGGCGGCTGCTGCGGGTACCCGTAACCGGGCTGCCCCTGCGGCGGCTGCTGCGGGTACCCGTAGCCGGGCTGGCCCTGCGGCGGCTGCTGTCCGTACGGTCCGGGCTGGCCCTGCGGCTGCTGCCCACCGTACGGGCCCGGCTGGTTGTAACTCATGTGCTCTGTCCCCTCCAGATGCTTACGCGTTCCCGACATCCTGACTGAAGGAGCGGCGACATGGACCATCGGGGGGCGCACCGTTACCGAACTATCCCGTTTCAGTGCAGAGCTGTGACGCCCCTAAACTGTGGGGGTGACCGAGAACTCTCAAGCGCAGCCCGCAGCCAACCCTGAACTGCCGACCCAGTACGCGCCGGCCGAGGTGGAGGGGAAGCTGTACGAGCGCTGGGTAGAACGCGGCTACTTCGAGGCTGACGAGAAGAGCGGCAAGCCGCCCTACACCATCGTCATCCCGCCGCCGAACGTCACGGGCAGCCTGCACCTCGGTCACGCCTTCGAGCACACGATCATCGACGCCCTCACCCGCCGCAAGCGCATGCAGGGTTACGAGACGCTGTGGCAGCCCGGCATGGACCACGCCGGAATCGCCACCCAGAACGTCGTCGAGCGCGAACTGGCGAAGGAGGGCAAGTCCCGGCACGACCTGGGGCGTACGGACTTCGTCGAGCGGGTCTGGCAGTGGAAGGAAGAGTCCGGCGGCCAGATCTCCGGGCAGATGCGCCGCCTCGGCGACGGCGTCGCCTGGTCCCGTGAGCGGTTCACGATGGACGAGGGGCTGTCCGCCGCCGTCCAGACCATCTTCAAGAGGCTCTTCGACGACGGCCTGATCTACCGCGCCGAGCGCATCATCAACTGGTGCCCGCGCTGTCTGACCGCGATCTCCGACATCGAGGTCGAGTACCAGGACGACAACGGCGAGTTGGTCTCCATCACGTACGGCGACGGGGACGAGACGCTCGTCGTCGCCACCACCCGCGCCGAGACGATGCTGGGCGACACCGCCGTCGCCGTCCACCCGGACGACGCGCGCTACACGCACCTGGTCGGCAGGCGGATCAAACTGCCGCTCACCGACCGGACGATCCCCGTCGTCGCGGACGAGCACGTCGACCCCGAGTTCGGTACGGGCGCGGTCAAGGTGACCCCCGCCCATGACCCGAACGACTTCGAGATCGGCCGTCGCCACGACCTGCCGAACATCACGGTCATGGACGAACGGGCCGTCATCACCGTCCCCGGGCCCTTCCAGGGGCTCGACCGGTTCGAGGCCCGCTCCACCATCGTCGCGGCGCTGCGCGCGGAGGGCCGGATCGTCGCCGAGAAGCGGCCGTACGTCCACTCCGTGGGCCACTGCTCGCGCTGCAAGACGACCGTCGAGCCGCGGCTGTCGCTCCAGTGGTGGGTCAAGGTCGGCCCGCTCGCCAAGGCGGCCGGCGACGCCGTCCGCGACGGCCGGGTCACGATCCACCCCAAGGAGATGGAGTCCCGCTACTTCGCGTGGATCGACAACCTCAACGACTGGAACATCTCACGGCAGTTGTGGTGGGGACACCGGATCCCGGTCTGGCACGGCCCGAACGGCGAGACCGTCGCCGTCGGCCCGAACGACGAGCCGCCGACGGGTGAGGGCTGGAGCCAGGACACCGACGTCCTGGACACCTGGTTCTCGTCCGGCCTGTGGCCGTTCTCCACGCTCGGCTGGCCCGAACAGACCCCGAGCCTGGAGAAGTTCTATCCGAACTCGGTCCTGGTCACCGGCTACGACATCCTCTTCTTCTGGGTCGCCCGGATGATGATGTTCGGCCTGTACGCGATGGACGGCACCCCGCCGTTCCACACCATCGCCCTGCACGGCATGGTCCGCGACCAGTTCGGCAAGAAGATGTCGAAGTCCTTCGGCAACGCGGTCGATCCGCTGGAGTGGATGGACAAGTACGGCTCCGACGCGGTCCGTTTCACGCTCGCGCGCGGCGCCAACCCGGGCGTCGACGTCCCCATCGGCGAGGACTGGGTCCAGGGCTCCCGCAACTTCGCCAACAAGATCTGGAACGCGACGCGTTTCGCGATGATGAACGGCGCGACGGTCGAGGGCCCGCTGCCGGACGCCGCCGAGATGTCCGCCACGGACCGCTGGATCCTCTCCCGGCTGAACGAGACCGTCGCGCAGGTCGACGCCCTGTACGAGGACTACCAGTTCGCGAAGCTCAGCGACGCGCTGTTCCACTTCGCGTGGGACGAGGTCTTCGACTGGTACGTCGAGCTGTCCAAGACGACGTTCTTCGCGGGCGGCGAGCAGGCCAAGGTCTCGGGACGCGTCCTCGGCGAGGTCCTGGACGTCACCCTGCGGCTCCTGCACCCGATCGTGCCCTTCGTCACCGAGACGCTGTGGACCACGCTCACCGGCAAGGAGTCGGTCGTCGTCGCCGACTGGCCGGCCGACTCCGGCTTCCGCGACCAGGCAGCCGAGCGGGAGATCGAGCACCTCCAGCAGGTCGTCACCGAGGTCCGCCGCTTCCGCGCCGACCAGGGGCTCCAGCCGGGCCAGAAGGTCCCCGGCCGGCTCGACCTGTCCGCGACGCCGCTCGCCGCGCACGAGACGGCGATCCGCCAGCTGCTGCGTCTCCAGGAGGAGGGCGACGCCTTCCAGGCGACCGCGACCCTGCCCGTCGCGGGCGCCACGGTCGCGCTGGACCTGTCCGGCACGATCGACGTCCCGGCGGAGCGCAAGCGGCTGACGAAGGACCGGGACGCGGCCGAGAAGGAGAAGCAGCAGGCCACGGCGAAGCTCGGCAACGAGGCGTTCCTCGCGAAGGCCCCGGACAACGTGGTCGACAAGATCCGTGGCCGACTGGCCAAGGCGGAGGCGGACATCGAGCGGCTCACGGCGCAGCTCGCGGCTCTCCCGGAGGGCTGACACCGGTCGACGGGGCGGGGCGGCATCGGTGTCGTACCCGCTCCGTAGACTGGTCCCGTGAGCGAGCACCAGCCCGACCGGCCAGACCAGCCCGGCGACGATTTCGACGACATCGTCCGCGCCGAGACCACCCGCGACCCCGACCTCGCCGTGATCGAGGCCGGGAGCCGCACGCTGCGCGCCCAGGCGGGTCGTCCGCAGGGGGACGGCGTCCCGGCCCGGCCCGCCGACCCCGAGGTCGACAAGGCGCTGCGCGCCGTCGAGCAGGAGCTGGCCGGCCGCTGGGGCGAGACCAAGCTCGAACCGTCGGTGACGCGCATCGAGGCGCTGATGGACGTGCTCGGCGACCCGCAGCGGGCGTATCCGTCGATCCACATCACCGGCACCAACGGCAAGACGTCCACCGCCCGCATGATCGAGGCGCTGCTCGGCGCCTTCGACCTGCGTACCGGCCGCTACACCAGCCCGCACGTCTCGTCGCTCACCGAGCGGATCAGCCTCGACGGCGAACCGATCGCGCCGGAGCGGTTCATCGAGGCGTACGAGGACATCAAGCCGTACGTCGACATGGTGGACGCCGCGCAGGAGTACCGGCTCTCGTTCTTCGAGGTGCTGACCGGCATGGCGTACGCGGCGTTCGCGGACGCCCCCGTTGACGCGGCGGTGGTCGAGGTCGGCATGGGCGGCAGCTGGGACGCGACGAACGTCATCGACGGCACGGTCGCCGTCATCACCCCCATCGACCTGGACCACACCGACCGGCTCGGCTCCACACCGGGCGAGATCGCCGTGGAGAAGTCCGGGATCATCAAGCAGGGCGCGACGGTCGTCCTGGCGCAGCAGCCGGTGGACGCGTCGCAGGTGATGCTGAAGAAGGCCGTCGACGTGGACGCGACGGTGGCGCGCGAGGGCATGGAGTTCGGCATCGTCGCCCGCGAGGTCGCGGTCGGCGGCCAGATGCTGACGCTGCGCGGCCTCGGCGGCGAGTACGAGCAGATCTTCCTCCCGCTGCACGGCGCCCACCAGGCGCACAACGCGGTGGTGGCGCTGGCGGCGGTGGAGGCGTTCTTCGGGGTCGGCGCGGAGCAGAGCCGGGTGATGGACATGGACACGGTGCGCGCCGCGTTCGCCTCCGTGGTCTCGCCGGGCCGACTGGAGGTCGTACGCCGCTCCCCGACGGTCGTCCTGGACGCGGCGCACAACCCGGCCGGCGCGCGGGCCGCGGCGGCGGCGGTCGGTGAGTCGTTCGGCTTCAGCAGACTGATCGGGGTGGTGGGCGCGAGCGCCGGAAAGGACTCCCGCGGGTTCCTCGAAGCCCTGGAGCCGGTCCTGGCGGAGGTCGTCGTCACGCAGAACTCCAGCGACCGGGCGATGAGCGCGGACGAGCTGGCGACCGTGGCCGTCGAGGTGTTCGGCGACGACCGCGTACAGGTCGAGCCGCGGCTCGACGACGCGCTGGAGGCGGCGATCACGCTCGCCGAGGAGGACGACGAGTACGCGGGCGCCGGGGTGCTGGTGACCGGTTCGGTGATCACGGTCGGCGAGGCCCGGCTGCTTCTGGGAAGGGGCTGAGTCGCATGCGTACGCTCTGCGCGTCCACGCTGATCAGTGAGTTCTTCGTGATCGGCTTCGCCGGGCTCGTCGCCATGAAGTCCGACGACGTGTCGGTGGGAGTCGTGTGGACGGTCTGCGGCATCGCGATGCTGCTGTCCCTGCTCCTGTGCGGGATGATCACCAGGCCGGGCGGGATCCAGCTCGGCTGGGCGTTCCAGATCGCCCTGGTCGCGGGCGGGTTCGTGGTGCCGGTGATGTTCTTCCTGGGTGTGCTCTTCGGCGCGCTGTGGTGGGCGTCCATCCACTACGGACGCAAGATCGACGAGGCGAAGGCACGCTGGGCCGCCCAGTCCGCCACCCAGCCGTCCGCGGAGCCGGGCACCTAGTCCGGTTTGCAGACCGGTCCCATCAGCCGCCGTATCCGGACCGGGTACGGCGCGCCCCGTGCGCACCTGTAGCCTCACACCACCTTCACCCGTTTGCCCGCAGCGAATGCCCGCAAGGAGCCGCACACCATGACCCAGCGCACTCTCGTCCTCCTCAAGCCGGACGCCGTCCGCCGCGCTTTGGTGGGAGAGATCATCGGCCGTATCGAGCGCAAGGCCGGCTGGAGCATCACCGCACTGGAGCTGCGCACGCTCGACGGGAGCACGCTGGAGCAGCACTACGGCGAGCACAAGGGCCGGCCGTTCTACGAGCCGCTCATCGAGTTCATGGCGTCGGGCCCGGTCGTCGCGCTCGTCGTCGAGGGCGAGCGGGTCATCGAGGGCGTACGCGCCCTGGCGGGTCCCACTGACCCGATCGCCGCAGCGCCGGGGTCCATTCGGGGGGACTTCGGAACGATCGTCCGCGAGAACCTCATCCACGCTTCGGACTCCGAGGAGTCCGCCATTCGGGAACTGAAACTTTTCTTTCCCGAACACTGAAAGACACCCCTTATCCTGGGCTTTCCTGACCATACGTCAGCCATACAGCGCCGAGTGCGCCCGTGGCGACCGACGGAATTCGGCCACTCCCGGCATATGCGGGGCCAGATCGGGAACGCATGGCTGCGACACATCGTCACCTCTATCAGGGGTGGATCTACCGCGCCGCGTCAGCAGGGGCGGCACTACGATGGAAGCCTCCAAGCCACAGCATCCACCTCGCCATCCTGAAAAGCCGTCAACGCTCGATTTGGGAAGGCCAGACGCATCCTCATGGGGAACAAGATGTCGTTCATCGGCCGTGACATGGCTGTCGACCTCGGGACCGCCAACACGCTGGTGTACGTCAGGGGTCGAGGGATCGTGCTCAACGAGCCGTCCGTCGTCGCCATCAACACCAACACGGGCGGCATCCTCGCGGTCGGCGCCGAAGCGAAGAAGATGATCGGCCGGACACCGGGCAACATCGTTGCCGTCCGGCCGCTGAAGGACGGCGTGATCGCCGACTTCGAGATCACCGAACGCATGTTGCGCTACTTCATTCTCAAGATCCACAAGCGCCGCTACCTGGCCCGTCCCAGGGTCGTCGTCTGTGTGCCCTCGGGCATCACGGGAGTCGAGCGACGCGCCGTCATCGAGGCGTCCACACAGGCGGGCGCCCGTCAGGTGCACATCATCGAGGAGCCCATGGCCGCCGCCATCGGCTCGGGACTTCCCGTCCACGAGGCGACCGGCAACATGGTCGTGGACATCGGCGGCGGGACCACCGAGGTCGCGGTGATCTCGCTCGGCGGCATCGTCACCGCCCAGTCGATCCGGGTCGCCGGTGACGAACTGGACAACGCGATCATCCAGCACATCAAGAAGGAGTACTCGCTCCTCCTCGGTGAGCGCACCGCCGAACAGATCAAGATCACCATCGGTTCGGCCTACGACCTCGACAAGGACGAGCACACCGAGATCCGCGGTCGCGACCTGGTGTCGGGGCTGCCCAAGACGGTCGTCATCTCGGCCGCTGAGGTCCGCAAGGCCATCGAGGAGCCGGTCAACGCCATCGTGGACGCGGTGAAGACCACGCTCGACAAGTGCCCGCCGGAGCTGTCCGGCGACGTGATGGACCGCGGCATCGTCCTCACCGGCGGCGGCGCCCTGCTGCGCGGCCTCGACGAGCGGCTGCGCCGTGAGACCGGAATGCCCATCCACATCGCCGAGGACCCGCTGGATTCGGTGGCTCTCGGCTCCGGCAAGTGCGTCGAGGAGTTCGAAGCGCTTCAGCAGGTGCTGGACGCCTCGCCGCGCAGATGACCGTCTGCCGCTGACCGGTCCGCCCGCCGGCCGATCCGCGCAGATCAGGAAAAGAGCGAATATCCCCCGGGCCCAACAGGCCCGGGGGACACCCCATATGAACGCTGACGTCCGCGCCGTTGGATCGTTGATATACAGACAAGACCAAGCCGAACTGCCAATTGAGACGAATCCCTTCCGGGTGATTACCGCGATTCGCACGAAAATTTCCGACGAGGCATTCCAACGAGGAAGGCACGGCCGCCGCACGTGAGGGACACACGAGAGAGCCGGCTGCTCCTGGTGCTGCTGATCGCCATCGCGTTCGCACTGATCACGGTGGATATCCGCGGGGGAGAGGCGTCACCCGTCGACGGTGCCCGACAGGCCGCGGCCACGGTCTTCGGACCCGTACAGAAAGGCGTCTCGAGCGCCGTCGACCCGGTCGGCAACGCCATCGGAGCCGTACGCGACTCCGGTCAGCGGCACGACCGCGTCACTGCCCTGGAGCAGGAGAACGCGGCGCTCAAACGGCGGCTCGGCAGCGACGAACGCAACCGCAGCCGCGTGAACGAGCTGGACAAGCTCCTCAAGACCGCCGGCGCCGGCCAGTACGGCATCAAGGCCGCCGAGGTCATCGCCATAGGAGCGGCCCAGGGCTTCTCCTGGACCGTGACCATCGACGCGGGCGCCGACGACGGCCTCAAGCGCGACATGACCGTACTGAACGGCGACGGGCTCGTCGGCCGCGTCACCACCGTGGGACCGAGCACCGCGACCGTACTGCTCGCCAACGACCCGGACTTCACCGTCGGCACCCGGATGGAGAACTCCAACGAACTGGGCTTCGCCACCGGCCAGGGCGACCAGCCGTTCAACGTCCAACTTCTCAACGGCAAGGCCAAGGTGAAGCCCGGCGACCGGCTGGTCACCTTCGGCTCCAGCAAGGACCGGCCGTTCGTCCCCGGAGTGCCGGTCGGTCAGGTCGTACGCGTCGACCCCGCCGGCGGCGACCTCACCCGTGACATCTTCGTCCGCCCGTACGTCGGCTACACCAAGCTCGACATCGTCGGCATCGTCGTCCAGGCACCCCGCGACGACCCGCGCGACATGGTGCTGCCGAAGAAGCCCGCCAAGCCCAAGCCCACCCCGACCGTCACCGTCACGGCCACCCCGTCGCCCGGCGGCCAGGACCCCGCCGCCGACGGCCCGGCCGACGGCCAGGTCAACGAGCAGGAGTAGAGCTGATCCCCATGCGCTTCAACCGGACGCTGCTCTCCGTCACCCTGGTCGTCGTCGCGCTGGTCGTCCAGGTGTCCGTACTCGCCCGGCTCCAACTCCCCGGAGCTGTACCCGATCTGCTGCTCCTCGTCGTCGTCGCGCTCGCCCTGGTCTACGGACACACCAGCGGCGCGCTCATCGGCTTCGGCGCCGGACTCCTCGCCGACCTCGCCCCGCCCGCCGACCACGCCGCCGGGCGCTACGCGCTGGTGCTCTGTCTGATCGGCTATCTCGCCGGACTCGCCAAGCCCGACAGCGGCCAACTGCGCACCGCGCTCGGCCCGATGGTCGTGGTGGTCGGCGCGGCCGTCACCACGACCCTGCTGTACGCGGGCGTCGGCGCCCTCGTCGGTGACACCGCCGCCCGCCATGTCGGCCTGACCAACCTGGTCGTCACCGCCGCCATCTACGACCTGCTGCTCGCCCCGTTCACCGTGCCGCTCATCATGGCGCTGGCCAGACGCGCCGAGAACGACCCGCTCGCCGAGAAGTCCAGCGGCGGCAGCGACGTCGCCTCCGGCTGGCTGGCCGCGGGCACCGGACTGAAGATCGGGAAACAGCGCTCCGGGCTGCGGCTCAAGACGGCCCGCTCCCGCGCGGCGCGTGCCGGACGGATCAAGGGGGTCAAACGACTGTGAGCAACATTCCGGAGACCGGACGGACACCCAGGGTCCAGATCCGGCTCGTCGTCATCCAGGTCCTCGTCTTCTCGCTCCTGCTCACCCTCGGCGGCCGGCTCTGGTACCTCCAGGTCCGCAACGGCGCGGAGTACACGGACGAGGCCAAGAACAACCACGTACAGCAGGTCGTCCAGCCCGCCGTGCGCGGCTCGATCCTCGACTCGCAGGGCGTGCCGCTCGCCGACAACGAGACCCGGCTCGTCGTCTCCGCCAGCCGCACCGAACTGATGAAGATGAAGGACAGCGGCAAAGCCGTCCTCATCCGGCTCGCCGGAGTCCTCGGCATGACGCCGAAGGAGGTCGGCGACAAGGTCAGGCTCTGCGACAACGAGACCCCGCAGCCCTGCTGGAACGGCTCGCCCTACCAGCCGATCCCCGTCACCGACGAGGCCACCACCCAGCAGGCGCTCCAGATCCGGGAGCGCGCCGAGGACTTCCCCGGCATCACCGCCGAGCCGACCGCCGTACGCCGCTACGCCGGGCCCGCCAAGGCCAACACCGCGCAGGTGCTCGGCTATCTGTCGCCGGTCACCGACGAGGAGATCACCAAGGCGCAGGACACCGACTCGCCGTTCCTGCGCTCCGACCAGGTCGGCCGGTCCGGGCTTGAGCGCACGTACGACAAGTACCTGCGCGGCGACGCGGGCGTCACCCGCTACGAGGTCGACAACCTCGGCCGGGTCATCGGCCAGGCCAAGAGCGACCAGGCCGAGCCGGGCTCCAACATCGTCACGTCCATCGACGCGCGGGTGCAGGCCGTCGCCGAGTTCGAGCTGAGCGAGGCGATGAAGGCCGCGCGCAAGGAGATGGACCGCAACACCAACCAGAACTACAAGGCCGACGCCGGCGCCGTGGTGGTCCTGGAGTCCAAGACCGGCCGCGTCGTGTCGATGGCCTCCCAGCCGACGTACGACCCCAACGCCTGGGTCGGCGGGATCTCCGCGAAGGACTACGCCAAGCTCACCAGCAAGAAGTCCAACTTCCCGCTGCTGAACCGGGGAATCCAGTCGCAGGCCGCCCCCGGCTCGATCTTCAAGGTCATCTCGTCGACGGCGGCGGTCAAGGCCGGATACGACTTCAACGGCAGCTACCCGTGCCCCAGTTCGTACTCCATCGGCAACCAGGTCTTCAAGAACTTCGAGTCCCAGGGCTACGGCAGCATCGACCTCGGCCGCGCCCTGGAGGTCTCCTGCGACACCGTGTTCTACGGGCTCGCGCACAAGGAGTGGCAGAAGGACGGCGGCAACAAGCCCAAGAAGGGCGCCAACGACTACTTCTACAAGACCGCCAAGGAGTTCGGCCTCGCCAAGGAGACCGGCATCGACCTCCCCAACGAGACCGCGGGCCGGATCCCGGACCGCCAGTGGAAGCAGGACTTCTGGGAGGCCAACAAGGCCGGCTGGTGCAAGCAGGGCAAGAAGGGCGGCGACTACGTCGAGCAACTGGCGTACGAGGGCTGCCTCGAAGGCAACCGGATGCGCGCCGGTGACGCGGTCAACTACTCGATCGGCCAGGGCGACACCCTCGTCACCCCGATCCAGATGGCCACCATCTACGCCGCGATCGCCAACGGCGGCACGATGTACGACCCGAGTGTCGGCAAGGCCATCGTCAGCCCCGACGGCAAGAGCGTCCAGGAGATCAAGCCGAAGTCGCACGGCAAGCTGCCGATCGACCGCAAGCTGCGCGACCAGCTGGACAAGGCCCTCGCGGGAGTGGCCACCACCGGTTCGGCCGCCTGGCGGTTCGGCGGCTGGCCGCAGGACAAGATCCCGATGCACGCCAAGACGGGTACGGCCGAGGTCTACGGCAAGCAGACGACGTCGTGGTTCGCCTCGTACACCGAGGACTACACGATCGTCATGACGATCTCCCAGGGTGGTACGGGCTCCGGGGCCTCCGGTCCCGCGGTGCGCAAGATCTACGAGGCGATGTACGGCCTCGACGCGAAGGGCGGGCAGAACCTCAAGAAGGCCCTGCTGCCCAAGCCGCGCACGGGACTTCCCAAGATCCAGCCCGACGGCACGATCGACGCGCCCGAGGTCAAGCCGTTCGTACCGGACAAGAAGCCCCTGGACGGCAACGAGATCGCGCCGGCCGGGGACAACACCGGGCAGGTGCCCCAGGACCCCGGCGCGGCGAGCACCGCGCCCGAGGACGCCGGACAGGCCCCCGCGGATCCCGGTCAGGCACCGAACGCCAACGAGCAGCTCGCGGGCCCACCCGCGCGGAGGGACTGAACGATGGCCGGCACGAGCGGCTTCTCCGTCTCCGGATACGGTCCCGAGCGCGGGCTGTGGGCCACCCTCGCGGCCCGCGACTCGCTGGCGCGCAGGCTGGACTGGCCGCTGATGTTCTCGGCGCTCGCGCTGTCGGCGGTCGGGTCGGTGCTCGTCTGGTCGGCGACCCGCAACCGTACGGATCTCAACACCGGCGACCCGTACCACTTCTTCTTCCGCCACATACTGAACACCGGTATCGGGTTCGCCCTGATGATCGGCACGATCTGGCTCGGCCACCGCACCCTGCGCGGCGCGGTGCCGGTGCTCTATGGCGTCTCCGTCGTCCTCGTGCTGCTGGTCCTCACCCCGCTCGGCGCCACCATCAACGGCGCGCACGCCTGGATCGTGCTCGGCGGCGGCTTCACCCTCCAGCCCTCGGAGTTCGTGAAGATCACGATCATCCTGGGCATGGCGATGATGCTCGCGGCCAGAGTCGACGCGGGTGATCAGGTCCATCCGGACCACCGGACGGTCGCCAAGTCCCTGGGCCTGGCGGTCGTCCCGATCATGATCGTCATGATGATGCCGGACCTCGGTTCGGTGATGGTCATGGCGGTGATCGTGCTCGGCGTCCTGCTCTCCTCCGGGGCGTCCAACCGGTGGATCTTCGGGCTCGTCGGCGCCGGTGTCGTGGGCGCCGTCGCGGTCGCGGCGCTCGGGGTGCTCGACGAGTACCAGATCAACCGCTTCGCCGCCTTCGCCAACCCGGAGCTGGACCCGGCGGGCGTCGGCTACAACACCAACCAGGCGCGGATCGCGATCGGTTCGGGCGGGCTCACCGGCACCGGGCTGTTCAAGGGCTCGCAGACCACCGGCCAGTTCGTGCCCGAGCAGCAGACCGACTTCGTCTTCACCGTCGCGGGCGAGGAGCTGGGCTTCCTCGGCGCCGGGCTGATCCTGCTGCTGCTCGGTGTGGTGCTGTGGCGCGCCTGCCGGATCGCCCGGGAGACGACGGAGCTGTACGGGACGATCGTGGCGGCCGGGATCATCGCCTGGTTCGCGTTCCAGTCCTTCGAGAACGTCGGGATGACGCTCGGGATCATGCCGGTGGCGGGGCTGCCGCTGCCGTTCGTGAGCTACGGGGGCACGTCGATGTTCGCGGTCTGGATCGCGGTGGGGCTGCTCCAGTCGATCAGGGTGCAGAAGCCGATGTCGGCCTGATCCGCCCGTTCGGCGTCGCGGGGGCTGCCACTCGGCGGCCCCTGCGACTACGTTTGTGAAGATGGCGGACACAAAGCGCGAGATCGAACGCAAGTACGAACTCCCGGTGCGGCCTGCGGGCGGCGACGGGGGATCGCCGCCCGGTGCCGGGCGCGCTCTCCTGCCGGACCTCACCAAGGTCCGCGCCGTCTCGGCCGTCACGGCGGGCGGCGTCACCGAGCTGGACGCCGTCTACCACGACACGTCCGACCTGCGGCTGACCGCCGACTCGCTCACGCTCCGCCGCCGCACCGGCGGCGCCGACGAGGGCTGGCACCTCAAGTTCCCCGTCGGTGACGGCGTACGCGACGAGATCCAGGCGCCGCTCTCCGACACCCTCCCCGACGAACTCGCGGCGCTGGTGCGCTCACGGGTACGCGGTACCCGGCTGACCCCCGTCGTCCGGCTGCGGACCTCCCGCGCCACCACCCTGCTGGTCGACAAGGCCGGGCGGACGCTCGCCGAGGTGGCCCTGGACACCGTCCACGCCGAACGGCTGCTCGCCGGGAGCGGGAGCGGGGCCGGGGCGCGGACCGCCGACTGGACCGAGATCGAGGTCGAGCTGGCCGACGACGGCGACCCCGCGCTGCTCGACGCCGTCGAGAAGGTGCTCCGCAAGGCGGGCGTACGCCCGGCCTCCGCCGCGTCCAAGCTCGCCAGGGCCCTCGCCGAGACGGCGCCCGCCACGACGTCCCACAAGGCCGCGAAGACCCCGGAGCGCGGCCCGGTCACCGCGGGCGACCATGTGCTCGCCTATCTGCGCGAACAGGCCGGCGCGATCGTCTCGTACGACGCCGCCGTCCGCCGTGATCTGCCCGACTCGGTGCACCAGCTGCGTGTCGCCACCCGCCGGATGCGGTCCGCGTTCCGTACGTACAAGAAGGTGCTCGACCGCGACGCCAGCAGGCCCATCGGCGCGGAGCTGCAGTGGCTCGCCGGGGAGCTGGGCATCGACCGGGACCACGAGGTCCTCGCCGAGCGGCTCACCGAGCGCGTCGGCGCCCACGACACCACCCTGCTGCTCGGCCCGGTCCACGCCCGGCTGCGGATCTGGGACGCCGACGGCCGCACCGACGCACGCGCCGGGACCCTCGCCGTCCTCGACAGCGCGCGCTATCTGCGGCTGCTGGACTCGATGGAGGCACTGCTCGCCGATCCGCCGCTGCTGGACGGCGCCGGCCGCAAACCGGCCAAGGCGCTGCCCCGCGCGATCGTCAAGGACTACGAGCGCCTGGCCGGCCGGGTCGAGCACGCCCTGACGCTCGCGCCGGGGGAGGAGCGCGACCTGGCGCTGCACGACGCCCGTAAGGCCGCCAAGCGGGCCCGTTACGCGGCCGACGCGGCCGTGCCCGCCCTCGGGAAGCCCGCGAAGCGCTTCTCGAAGCGGATGAAGGCCGTCCAGAGCGTGCTCGGCGACCACCAGGACAGCGTGGTGGCGCGCGACGCGCTGCGCGACCTCGCCATCAAGGCCCACGCCGCCGGTGAGTCCGCCTTCACCTGGGGACTGCTGTACGGCGAGGAGGAGGCGCGGGCGGCGGACCGGGAGCGCGAACTGCCGCGCGTCTGGCGGAAGTCGGCCGATCCGAAGCTGCGGGCGGCGCTGGGCGGCCCCTGACCCCGCTTCCGGGCGGCGAGGGGCGGCCGGCGGTCGGGGTAGCCTGGATGGTCACCCTGTCAGCCCACGAAAGTCGCCGTGATGTCTGCTGTCGAATCGGTCTTCCCACAGCTCGAAGCTCTGCTCCCGCATGTGCAGAAGCCGATCCAATACGTCGGCGGTGAACTCAACTCCACCGTCAAGGACTGGGACGCGTGCGACGTCCGCTGGGCGCTGATGTACCCCGACGCGTACGAGGTCGGGCTGCCCAACCAGGGCGTCATGATCCTGTACGAGGTACTCAACGAACGCGAGGGTGTGCTCGCGGAGCGCACCTACAGCGTCTGGCCGGACCTCGAAGAGCTGATGCGCGAACACAAGGTCCCGCAGTTCACGGTGGACGCGCACCGCCCTGTCTCGGCCTTCGACGTCTTCGGGCTGTCCTTCTCCACCGAGCTGGGCTACACGAACATGCTCACGGCGCTCGACCTGGCCGGCATCCCGCTCAACGCGGCGGACCGCACCGTCGACCACCCGATCGTGCTCGCGGGCGGCCACGCGGCGTTCAACCCCGAGCCGATCGCCGAGTTCATCGACTGCGCCGTCATCGGCGACGGCGAGCAGGCCGTCCTGACGATCACCGAGATCGTCCGGGCCTGGAAGGCCGAGGGGCGCCCCGGTGGCCGCGAGGAGCTGCTGCTGCGCCTGTCGAAGACCGGCGGGGTGTACGTGCCCGGCTTCTACGACGTCGAGTACCTCCCGGACGGCCGTATCGCCCGTACGGTCCCCAACCGGTCCGGCGTCCCGTGGCGGGTCTCCAAGCACACCGTCATGGACCTGGACGAGTGGCCGTACCCGAAGCAGCCGCTGGTGCCGCTCGCCGAGACGGTGCACGAGCGCATGTCCGTCGAGATCTTCCGGGGCTGCACGCGCGGCTGCCGCTTCTGCCAGGCAGGCATGATCACCCGGCCCGTCCGGGAGCGCAGCATCACCGGCATCGGCGAGATGGTCGAGAAGGGGCTGAAGGCCACCGGCTTCGAGGAGGTCGGCCTGCTGTCGCTGTCCTCCGCCGATCACAGCGAGATCGCCGACGTCGCCAAGGGCCTCGCGGACCGGTACGAGGAGGAGAAGATCGGCCTCTCCCTCCCCTCCACCCGCGTCGACGCCTTCAACGTCGACCTCGCCAACGAACTCACCCGCAACGGCCGCCGCTCGGGCCTCACCTTCGCCCCCGAGGGCGGCTCCGAGCGGCTGCGCAAGGTCATCAACAAGATGGTCTCGGAGGAGGACCTGATCCGTACGGTCTCCACCGCGTACGGCAACGGCTGGCGCCAGGTGAAGCTCTACTTCATGTGCGGGCTGCCGACGGAGACCGACGAGGACGTCCTGCAGATCGGCGACATGGCGGTCAAGGTCATCGCCGAGGGCCGCAAGGTCTCCGGCCAGAACGACATCCGCTGCACCGTCTCGATCGGCGGCTTCGTACCCAAGCCGCACACCCCGTTCCAGTGGGCACCGCAGCTGAGCGTCGAGGAGACGGACGAGCGGCTGCTGAAGCTCCGCGACAAGATCCGCGCCGACAAGAAGTACGGCCGCTCGATCGGCTTCCGCTACCACGACGGCAAGCCCGGCATCGTCGAGGGCCTGCTCTCGCGCGGCGACCGCCGCGTGGGCGCGGTGATCCGCGCGGTGTACGAGGACGGCGGCCGGTTCGACGGCTGGCGGGAGCACTTCAGCTACGACCGCTGGATGAGCGCCGCCGCGAAGACGCTCCCGGAGGTCGGCCTGGACGTCGACTGGTACACCACGCGCGAGCGCACCTACGAGGAGGTCCTGCCCTGGGACCACCTGGACTCCGGTCTCGACAAGGACTGGCTCTGGGAGGACTGGCAGGACGCGCTGGACGAGACGGAGGTCGAGGACTGCCGCTGGACACCGTGCTTCGATTGCGGCGTGTGTCCTCAGCTCGACCTGGACATCCAGATCGGCCCGACGGGCAAGAAGCTGCTGCCGCTGACGGTCAAGAACGGCTCCTGAGCCGCGCGGAGAGAGATCCGCTCACTCCTTTCGGGAGGCGTGGCGCCGGGGTGGGCTGCCGCCCTCCGTGCGGTTCGGGGGCACCGACGCCACCTCTTTCACCGTGGTGTCGGCCATCCAGATCACCGTGACCGCACCCGCGGGCCCCGCGGGTGCGGTCACGACGGCGGGCGGCACCGCCTCCGGGCCGGCCTACACACGGGTCGCCGCTCCCGGCATCTGACACCGGGTCAGGGGAGCGGGGAGTCGCTGCTGCGGTCTGCTGATCCAACCAGGCTACTCATGGACATCGCCTTCCCGGAGGGCGAAAAGGATCGCCATAGCGTGAAGCGCCACGGCGCTGGCCGCCGTCCTGGGCATGGCCTCGCCCCCCTTGGCCGCCCCGTCGAGCACCACCGTGACGGCCACGCCGCAGTCCGCCCAGGTGGGCGCGGCAACGCGGACTGCGACGCCTCGAACAACACCACCACGGTCCAGGTCACGTCCGCGCCGCCTCCGGCTGTCGGGCCGGAGGCGGCTTGCCGCGGGATCAGTTGGGGCTGATCGCGTTCAGCAGTGCCGACGTGACGTGGTCGGCGGCGTTCTGGTGGCCCCTGGCGTTGGGGTGGACGAAGGCCACCTCGGTCGGGAACTGGGTGAAGACGCCCTCCACCCACTTTCCGGAGTCACAGACGCTGTGGTTCCGCGACGAGTCGTGGAGGTCGACGAACGACGCCTCGTGGGCGCCGGACGACTTCTCGATGACCTTGTTCAGGGGCTCCAGCACGTCCCCGCGGAGCCAGTCCAGGTCGCCCGGGGTGATCGAGGCGAACTGCTCCCAGTCGTTGTACCGGCACTTGGCCGTGTCCTCGGGGATGACCGTGGGGTAGCCGACGGTCAGGACCTTGGCGTGCGGGGCCTTCTTGTGGAGTACGGCGAGCATCTCGCCGTACTCCTTGCTCACTTTGGTCAGCCGCTCGGGGACGCCGGCGGCGAGTGCGTCGCGGCACGGCGTGCCCACGCCGCCGCTCTCCGAGCCCAGCTGCAGACAGGTGAAGAGCATCTCGGCGAAGCCGAGGGTGTTGCCGCCCACGCCGACCGTGACCACGTCGGTGCCGCTGGTGACGGCCTCGGACTGGGGCGGCACCGGCGGGAACGGGTAGTCCGGGTCCTCGGAGAAGGGCGGCAGATGACGGCCGATCGGCTCCTGGGCCCTGAAGGTGATGTCCTCGATCGTGGCAGCGCCGCAGCTGACGTTGGTCAGCTCGATGAGCGAGCCGAGGTCGCGGTCGACGACCTGCGGGTAGGACCGGTCGGTGCGCTCGCAGCCGTCACGGGGGACTTCGAAGGTGTCGCCCGCGGCCGGGATCACACCGGCGGTGTACGAGTCGCCGAGGGCCACCCACTCGTACGCCGCCGCCGCGGACGCCGGGGCCGCACCGGCGAGCTGCGTCGGCACGAGGGCTCCCGCGACCAGCGCGGCGGTCGAGCCCAGCAGTGTCAGGCGCTTACGGAAAGGGGTCACGAATCCTCCATGTCTGCGGCGTTGATGCCGCTACGACCGTATAGGGGTCGTGACTCATCGCACTAGATCCAATACAGACAGTCATCGATGATCGCGAGAAGGCTCTTTCGGGCGGTTTGCTTCGGTGCGCTGACGATTCGCGTGCGACTTCTGACCGGCGCGGCGCGGTATTTGGGCGACGCGAGTGGGGCGTTTGATCAACAGCGAAGGTCCCGGCCCGGCGCCCCGCTCCCGGCCGCTGTCCTGTTCCCGATCATGGACCGGGCCTCTTCCGGTCTCGAATCGGGCACGAACGTCCTGGCACGTGCCGATGCGGGAGCCGGACGGGCGCCGGGCGCGTCCTTCGGGGCATGGATCTGGACAAGACGCCGGTCCCACGGCCGGCACCCCAGCACTACGAGCCCGGTGAGGGCTGTCTCACCACGGCCATCCGGATCCCGGTCCGGGTCGTCGTCCTCGTACTCGTCGTCCCCGTACGGCTCGTGTGGGACCTGCTCGCCGCCGGGGCGCGGGCGCTGCACCGCTCCGTACTGCGGCCGGTCGGCCGGGGCATCGCCCTGGCCTGCTCCTGGCTGTACGAGTCGGTGCTCGCCCCGGTCGGGTGGTTCCTCGGCAGGGCGCTGTTCGTCTGGCCGTGGGTGGCTCTGTGGCGGTACGTGCTGGTGCCCGTGGCGCGGTACGGGTTCGTGGTGCCGGCGGTGTGGCTGTACGAGAACGTCCTCGCCCCCGTCGGGCGCGGCATCGGCATCCTCTGCTCCTGGCTGTACGAGACGTTGCTCACGCCGACCGGGCATGTCCTGGGCGCCGTGCTGATGTTCCTGGGCAAGGTGCTGTTCGTCTGGCCGTGGGTGGCTCTGTGGCGGTACGTGCTGGTGCCCGTGGTGCACTACGGGCTCGTGGTGCCGGTGGTGTGGCTCTACCGGAGCGTCCTCACCCCGGTCGGCCACGGCATCGCCTGGCTCCTCACCGGGATCGCCAAGGGCGTCGCCCTGACCGCCGTCGGCCTCTGGGCCGGGCTCGTATGGCTCCTCGTCACCCTGCTCGTCACCCCGCTCCGGTGGCTCCACCGCGCGGTCCTCGCCCCCGTCGGCCGCGAGATCGCCGACGCGGTCGGCGTCGCCTGGCGGATCGCCGGACAGATCTCCCGCGCGATCGGCCGGGCACTGAAATGGCTGGCCTGGATCCTGGTCGGGCAGCCCGTGAGCTGGTTCTACCGCGCCGTCTGCACGCCCGTCGGGCACGCGGTGCGCGACCACGTGTGGGCCCCGGCCAGGAAGGCGGCCGTCGAGACCGGCCGGGCGGTCGGGAACGCGCTGCGCTCCGCGGGGGAAACGGTCCGCCAGGTCCGCCGCGACGCCTGGCGCGCCCTGGCCGGTCCGCCCCGCACAGCCGAGCCTGTGAAGGCGCCGCTCGACGGGGCGCGTACGCTGGGAGGTACAACAACCGTCCCCGGCGCGGTACCCGCACCCGAGATCTCCCTGCGCAAGCAGGTGTGAGCCGGGTTTTCCGGGGCCGACCGCCCGGTCGGCCGCGCGCTGAGAGGGTGTGCGCCACCGCGCGCACCCCGCACCGAGGAGAAGAACCACTGGGCAAGCGACAGCCCGAAGGCCCACCGCCCGCGCCGGCGGTGCAGCGCATCCGACTGCGCTACACGAAGCGTGGCCGCCTCCGGTTCACCAGCCACCGTGATTTCCAGCGAGCCTTTGAGCGGGCCCTGCGCCGCGCCGACGTCCCCATGGCGTACTCGGCGGGCTTCACCCCGCACCCGAAGGTCAGCTACGCCAATGCCGCACCCACCGGCACGGGCAGCGAGGCCGAATATCTGGAGATCGCACTCGCGGCGCCGCGCGACCCCGCCACCCTGCGTGAGCTGCTCGACGAGTCGCTGCCCACCGGGCTCGACATCATCGACGCCGTCGAGGCCCGTACCTCGGGACTCGCCGACCGGCTGACCGCCTCCGAATGGGAGCTGCGGCTCGACGGGGTGGAGCACGAAGAGGCCGAGCGCGCCGTGACCGCCTTCCTGGCCGCCGAGGTCGTGGAGGTCGAACGGCGCGCGAAGAACGGCCTGCGCACCTTCGACGCACGGGCCGCCGTCGTCGACCTGCGGGCGCTTCGTCCACAGGCCGATAGGCCGGGGGCCGAGCGCTGTGCGATACTGCGGCTGGTTGTTCGGCACGTGACACCCGCCGTTCGACCCGACGACGTCCTTTCCGGTCTCCGAGCTGTGGCCGACCTGGCGCCGCCGGTCCCCGCAGCGGTGACCAGGCTGGCGCAGGGGCTCTTCGACGAGGAGTCCGGAACGGTGACCGACCCGCTCGCGCCCGACCGCGAGGCAGTCACGGCAGGCCTGTCCACGGCCGCCGGACCCGCCGCCGCGAAGGCGCCGGAAGGTGCGGTTTCCGCCTAGGACGGTTGTTGTGGCGCAGCTCTTTGACTCGGGAGCCACCTGGGTCGGGCGGCGCGCTGACCACGAAGACTTTCGCCAGGCCGTACGCGAACGCGTACGGAACCGGCGACCCAGACATAACAGCTCCTGTGCGGCGCCCGCGCCCCGGACGGCGGCATTCGCGCCTCAGCGCGGCCGTGGCCGGACCGGATGAAGGCGTGGCGCCCGGGAGCGTGACGGGAGAACCGCCCGCATGTCCCAGAACGAACCCGGTACGAACCGGGAGACCGAAGAAGAACTGAACAGCCCCAGCGACACGCTGCCGCCGCGCCGCAGGCGCCGCGCCGCGTCGCGTCCGGCGGGGCCGCCGTCCGCGGCGGCCGAGGCCGCCGAGGGGGCGAAGGTCACGGCGAGCGTGCCGGAGGAGACCTCCGAGCCCGCCGCCGCTGCCGCCGACGAGGCCGCGCCGCCGCGTGCCCGCCGCCGGGCCACCCGTAAGGCCACCGCTCCCGTGGAGATCGTGGCCGACCCCGCACCCGAGGCCGCCGCCCCGGAGACCCTCGCCGAGCCCACGGCCGACGAGGCCGCGCCGCCGCGTGCCCGGCGCCGGGCGACCCGTAAGGTCGCCGCGCCCGCCGAGACGGTCGCCGAGCCGGTGATCGCCCCCGTGGTCGAGCCCGCGGCCCCCGAGGCCGTCGCGGTCGCCGAGCCGGCCGCCGAATCCGCCGCTGTCGCCGACGAGGCCGCGCCGCCGCGTGCCCGCCGTCGGGCGACGCGTAAGGTCGCCGCGCCCGCCGAGAGCGTGCCGGAGCCGGTCGTCGAGACCGCCCCCGAGACGGTCGCCGAGCCCGTCGCCGACGAGGCCGCGCCGCCGCGTGCGCGGCGCCGGGCGACCCGTAAGGTCACCGCGCCGGCCACCAGCACGGCCCAGGCGGACGACGACACCGAGACACCGGCGCAGGGCGAGACGCTGCCCGCGAACACCGTCACGCAGATCACCGCCGACGAGGCGCAGGTCGAGGCCGCCGAGAAGGCCGCCACCCGTGGCCGGAGCCGCCGCAGGGGCGGTGGCTCGCCCGAGCCCACCCCCGAGGCCGAGGAGCGGACGGCCCCCGAGCCCAAGGCCAGGAAGGCCGAGCAGCGCAACGGCTCGGCGCCGGCCGCCGCGAAGGACAAGGAGACCGAGGCGCCCGAGCGCTCGCGCCGGCGCGCCACCCGGCCCGCCGTGGCCGTCTTCCAGGCGCCCGTCTTCGCCGAACCGATGTTCCAGACGCCCGAGTCGGCCGCCGCGATGGCCGCCGCCGGTGGTGTCGAGGACGAGGACGATCTCGACATCGAGGACGAGACGACGGCCGAGCCCGTCGCCGCGCCCGCTCCCGAGCCCGCGGGCCGCCGCCGGCGCCGCCGCCGTGGTGAGCCCGCCGAGGCGGCCGAGCCCGCGCAGGCCCCCGCCGCGCGGGACGCCGACGAAGAGCCCGACACCGAGCAGTCCGCCGAGAGCGACGAGTCCGACTCCGACGCCGAGGACTCCGACGAGTTCGACCGTCCGTCGCGGCGCCGCCGCAGGGGCGGCCGTCGCCGTCGCCGTGGCGAGTCCGCCGAGAGCGACGAGCAGTCGGACGAGCACACCGACGACGCGTCGGACGAGCGGAGCCAGGACCGCGGCAAGAAGCACGCCGCCGACACCGACGACGAGGACGGGTCCGACACGGACGCCGCCGACTCCGACGAGCAGGACGACGACGAAGCCGCCGGCCAGTCGGGCGGCGGGAGCAGCAGCAGCCGTCGGCGCCGCCGCAGGCGCCGTCGCAGCGGTGACGGTGGCTCCGACACCGAGAACAACGGCGTGGACGACCCGGAGCGTACGGTCGTCAAGGTCCGCGAGCCGCGCGAGCGCCGTGCGAAGGACACCGAGCCCGGCACCGGCGTGGACGAGGTCCAGTCCATCAAGGGCTCGACCCGGCTCGAAGCGAAGAAGCAGCGCCGCCGCGAAGGCCGTGAGCAGGGCCGCCGCCGCGTGCCGATCATCACCGAGGCGGAGTTCCTCGCGCGCCGCGAGGCGGTCGAGCGTGTGATGGTCGTCCGGCAGAGCGGCGAGCGCACCCAGATCGGCGTCCTCGAGGACAACGTGCTCGTCGAGCACTACGTCAACAAGGAGCAGGCCACCAGCTACGTCGGCAACGTCTACCTGGGCAAGGTGCAGAACGTACTGCCGTCCATGGAGGCCGCGTTCGTCGACATCGGCAAGGGGCGCAACGCCGTCCTGTACGCCGGTGAGGTCAACTTCGAGGCGCTCGGCATGTCGGGCGGCCCGCGCCGTATCGAGACCGCGCTCAAGTCCGGCCAGTCGGTCCTCGTCCAGGTGACGAAGGACCCGATCGGTCACAAGGGCGCGCGTCTGACCAGCCAGGTCTCGCTCCCCGGCCGTTACCTCGTGTACGTCCCCGAGGGCTCGATGACCGGCATCAGCCGCAAGCTCCCCGACACCGAGCGGGCGCGGCTGAAGACCATCCTGAAGAAGATCGTCCCCGAGGACGCGGGCGTCATCGTCCGTACGGCCGCCGAGGGCGCGAGCGAGGACGAGCTGCGCCGCGACGTCGAGCGCCTCCAGTCGCAGTGGGAGGACATCAAGAAGAAGGCGAAGAGCGGCAACGCCCCGACCCTTCTCTACGGTGAGCCCGACATGACCGTCCGGGTCGTGCGCGACATCTTCAACGAGGACTTCACGAAGGTCATCGTCAGCGGTGACGAGGCGTGGCAGACCATCCACGGCTACGTGGCGCACGTGGCGCCCGACCTGTCCGACCGGCTGAACCGCTGGACGAGCGAGGTCGATGTCTTCGCGTCGTACCGGATCGACGAGCAGCTGATGAAGGCGCTGGACCGCAAGGTCTGGCTGCCGAGCGGCGGCTCGCTGGTCATCGACAAGACCGAGGCCATGATCGTGGTCGACGTCAACACCGGGAAGTTCACCGGTCAGGGCGGCAACCTCGAAGAGACCGTCACCAGGAACAACCTGGAGGCGGCCGAGGAGATCGTGCGTCAGCTGCGGCTGCGCGACCTCGGCGGCATCGTCGTCATCGACTTCATCGACATGGTCCTCGAATCGAACCGGGACCTGGTGCTGCGGCGGCTGCTGGAGTGCCTGGGCCGGGACCGTACGAAGCATCAGGTCGCCGAAGTCACCTCGCTGGGCCTGGTCCAGATGACCCGTAAGCGGGTGGGCCAGGGTCTGCTGGAGTCGTTCTCCGAGACCTGCGTCCACTGCAACGGGCGTGGCGTGATCGTGCACATGGAGCAGCCGACCGGCTCCGGTGGCGGCGGTGGCAACGCCGGCGGTACCGGCAAGCGCGCGAAGAAGCGCCGTGGCGGGTCCGGCGCGGACCACGAGCACGAGACGGCCGCCGATGTCCTGACGGACGCGGAGTCGCAGTCGGAATCCGAGTCCGAGGCCGAGGTGGCGGCGGAGGCCGCGGCCCCGGTGGCGCTGCCCGCGCCGGAGTTCGTGCCCGACGAGGAGCTGTACAGCAGTGTCGCGGAGGCCGAGACGGCCGCGCGTGGCGGGCGTTCGCGCCGCCGGGCGTCGCGCAAGGCGTCGGCTCCGGCCGGTTCGCCGAGGTCGGCCGAGCCCGCGGCGGCCGAGCAGGCCCAGGCGCCCGCCCCGGTCGCCTCGTCCGCGCCGGTGACCGAGCCGGACGCCGAGGTGGCGGAGGCCGCTCCGCAGGGCCGTACCCGCCGCCGGGCCACCCGTAAGGCGACGGCTCCGGCCGGTTCGCCGAAGACGGGCGGGGCCGAGGAGACGGCCGAGGTCGTCGTCGAGCAGCAGCCGGAGGCGGAGCCGGTACAGCCCGAGCCTGCCGCCGACACGCCCGTCGCCGACACGCCGGTCGCGGAGACGTCCGAGGCGACGCCGCCGAGGGCGCGCCGCAGGGCGACCCGTAAGGCGTCGGCTCCGGCCGGTTCGCCGGCGGGCGCCGGGGAAGCGGCCGTGCTGGTGGTGGATTCCGCGGAGTCCGCCCAATCGGCGGAATCGGCGGGACACGCCGGTGACTCCACCGAGTCCGGTGAGTCCGCGGAGTCCGGCGAGTCCGGCGAGTCCGGCGACGACAGTAATGCGGAGTCTTCAGCTCCGGCCAAGAAGGCGGCTCGAAAGACCGCCAAGAAGGCCGCGGCCAAGAAGGCGGCCACGAAGAAGACGGCGGCCAAGAAGACCACCGCCAAGAAGGCCACCGCGAAGAAGACGACCACGAAGTCCGCGGCCAAGAAGACCTCTGCGGCCGAGCAGCAGACCGCTCCGGCGGTGTCGGTGTCCACCGATGGCTGAGTGATCGAGTTGAACGTTTGGTGATCGCCGATTGATCGGCGGTTGAACGGCCCGTACCTGTCTCTGGGAATCCAGTGGCAGGTACGGGCCTCTTTGTTTCGGGATTGATGCGATTGGCGGTTAACAGCGCCGAAATTCCGCCGGAAATCCCTGATAATGTGACTGGCGGTCCCAGCCGTCGACAGTCCCCGCCCGGAACCTGCGGTCGGTGACCGGCCCGTACAGGGACAGCGGTCCCAATTCCTCGGCAGGGCGTCGGCCATCGCGCCGTATGGGTACACGCGGCCTCGTGAGACGCCCGCTGCACTCCTGGCCTCTGCCACAGAGAGCTTTCGCGGTGTTTCAAGGAGGACGACGTCCATGTCGAGCAGTGAAGTGCAGCCCATCCCCGCTGCCCGCCCGGTCATCGGGGAAGAAGAGATCGAGGCCGCCGTCCGCGTACTGCGCACCGGCCGGGTCGTCCAGGGCCCCGAGGTGGCCGCCTTCGAAGAAGGCTTCGCCGAGCTCGTCGCCGGCCGCCACTGCGTGGCCGTGAACTCCGGCACGTCGGCGCTCCACCTGCTGCTGCTCGCCCTCGGTATCGGCCCGGGCGACGAGGTCATCGTGCCGTCGTTCTCGTTCGCCGCCTCCGCCAACGCGGTACGGCTGGTCGGCGCCGACGTCGTCTTCGCCGACATCGAGCCCGGCAACTTCGGCCTGGACCCGGCCGCCGTCGAGGCCGCGATCACCCCGCGCACCGCCGCGATCATGCCGGTCCACCTGTACGGCAACCCGGCCTCGATGGACAAGCTGATGCCCATCGCCGACAAGCACAAGCTCGCCGTCGTGGAGGACGCCTGCCAGGCGCACGCCGCGTCGCTGCACGGCACACCGGTCGGCGCCTTCGGCTCCGGCGGCACCTTCAGCTTCTACCCGACGAAGAACATGCACTCGCTCGAAGGCGGCATGATCTCCACCGGTGACGCCGAGGTCGCCCGCACCCTGCGCCTGCTGCGGAACCAGGGCATGGAGCAGCGGTACGCGAACGAGATCGTCGGCGCCAACATGCGCCTCACCGACGTGGCCGCCGCCGTCGGCCGCGTACAGCTCAGCAAGCTCGGCGGCTGGACCGAGCAGCGCCGCGCCAACGCCGCGTACCTCACCGAGAACATCACCGCGCCCGGCGTGGTGACACCCCCGGTCGCCGACGGCGCGTACCACGTCTACCACCAGTACACCGTCCGGATCACCGGGGACCGCGACGCCGCGATGGCGAAGCTCACCGAGGCGGGCGTCGGCAACGCCGTGTACTACCCGACCCCCATCCACCGGCTGCGGCCGTTCTGGGAGCCGGACCAGAAGGCCGGACGCAACTGGGAGCTGCCGGAGACCGAGCGGGCCGCCGCCGAGGTCGTCTCGCTGCCCGTGCACCCCTCGCTGTCCGAGTCCGACCTGGAGCGAATCGTCTCCGCCGTGAACGAGCTGGGAGAGAACCTGTGACCACCACCGCGGGACTGCGCGCCGGTCTGATCGGCCTGGGCTCGATGGGGCGTCACCACGCCCGCGTACTGGCCGGCCTCGACGGCGTCACGCTCGTCGGGGTCGTCGACCCGCTCGGCGACAAGAACGGACTGGCGCAGGGCGCGCCCGTCCTCGACACCGTCGAGGAACTGCTGGCACGCGGCATCGACTACGCCGTTGTCGCCTGCCCGACCGCCCTGCACGAGGAGGTCGGCCTCCAGCTCGCCGAGGCCGGGGTCGGCGCGCTCATCGAGAAGCCGCTGGCCGACACCGTCGAGGGCGCCCGCCGCCTCGTCGAGGCCTTCGAATCGCGGAACCTCGTCGCCGGCGTCGGCCACATCGAGCGCTGCAACCCGGCGCTGCGCAGCCTGCGCGCCCGGCTGGAAGCCGGTGAACTCGGCGACGTGTACCAGGTGGTGACGCGCCGTCAGGGACCGTTCCCGCACCGCATCGCCGATGTCGGCGTGGTCAAGGACCTCGCCACCCACGACATCGACCTGACCGGCTGGGTGACCGGCCAGACGTACACCTCGATCTCCGCCCACACGGTGTCCAAGAGCGGCCGGCCGCACGAGGACATGGTCTCCGCCGTGGGCCGGCTCTCCGACGGCACGATGGTCAACCACCTGGTCAACTGGCTGAGCCCGCTCAAGGAGCGCTTCACCTCGGTCACCGGCGAGCGCGGCTGCTTCATCGCCGACACGCTCACCGCCGACCTGACCTTCTACTCCAACGCGGCGGTGACGACCGAGTGGGAGGCGCTACGCGCGTTCCGCGGTGTGGCCGAGGGCGACATGATCCGCTACGCCATCCCCAAGCGCGAGCCGCTGCTGGTGGAGCACGAGCTGTTCCGCGACGCCGTACTCGGCGAGTCGCACGACATCTGCACGCTGCGGCAGGGCCTTCGCACGGTCGAGGTGGCGGCGTCCCTGCTGGAGTCCGCCGCGAGCAGCACGACCGTCCAGCTCGCGACGGAGTCCGTCCCCGGCTGAGGTCCCGTCCGCACCAGCTTCGTCAAGTGACCGGTTCAGAAAGGCAGTTGATGGATACGCAGAGTGTCGGTGGCAGGTCGGCCGGCAAGGGGCGCATCGTCATGCTCGTCGACAACAAGGTCGACGGCGACTCGCGGGTACAGAAGGCGGCCGAGTCGGCCGCCGCGGCCGGCTGGGACGTCACCCTGCTCGGGCTGGTCCGCAGCGGCAAGGGCCGCAGCTGGATGCTCGGGGACGCGGAGGTACGGCTGCTGCCGCTGAAGGCGCCGCTCGCCAAGCGCCACGCCGAACGCCACCGCTCCTTGCTGCGCCGCCCGCTCGCCTACCCGCCCGGCCCGCTCGCCGCGTACCGGCGGCAGTGGGCCAAGGCGTGGCGCGCGGACGTCGCGACGCGCCGCGCCGCGCTCAAGGTGGCGCCGGAGGCCGTCGGCACCCCGCTGTTCCGCCAGGTCGAGGGCGTACGCCTGCGGGTCGCCGGTCCCGTGTCGAACATCGTGCAGCGCTGGGTCGGGCTCCGGTCCCGGCACAGCAAGGACGCCCAGCAGGCGGGCCGCCGGCTGCGTGGTCCGCTGGACCGGCTGTTCACCGCGTCCTGGACGGCGGTCAAGGGCAGGCGCGCCTGGCGCAGGCTCGAACCCGCCCTGTGGGACTACGAGTTGACGTACGGCCCGGAGATCGACGCACTGAAGCCGGATCTCATCCACGCCAACGACTTCCGCATGCTGGGCGTCGGCGCGCGGGCCACGGTCCGGGCCAGGGCCGCCGGACGGTCGGTGAAACTGGTCTGGGACGCGCACGAGTTCCTGCCCGGGGTGCGCCCGTGGGAGGACAACGCCCACTGGATCCCGGGCAACACGGCGCACGAGAGCGAGTACGCGCCGTACGCCGACGCGGTCGTCACGGTCTCGGAGGGGCTGTCCGACCTGCTGATCGAGCGGCACGGGCTGACCGAGCGGCCGACGGTCGTGCTGAACGCGCCGGACCGGCCGGGGGAGGCGGACGCGCGCGTCGCGCTGGACGCCGACGGCGAGCCGGAGGCCGTACCGGACCTGCGCGAGCTGTGCGGCGTGGGCCCCGACGTGCCGCTGATCGTCTACAGCGGCTCACCGGGCCCCCAGCGCGGCCTCGGTGACCTGGTCGAGACGCTGCCGAAGCTCGACGGCGTCCACATCGCGTTCGTGGTGCCCAACCCCACGTCCGCGTACATGGAGACGCTGCTGGCGCGCGCCGCGGAACTGGGCGCGGGCGACCGGCTGCACACCGTGCCGTACGTACCGCACCGGCAGGTGGTGCGCTTCCTGTCGGCGGCGGACGCGGGGTGCATCCCGATCCACCACTGGCCGAACCACGAGATCGCGCTGATCACGAAGTTCTTCGAGTACTCGCACGCGCGGCTGCCGCTGGTGGTGAGCGACGTGCGGACGATGTCCGAGGTCACCCGCGCCACGGGGCAGGGCGAGGTCTTCACGGCCGAGGACACCGACGACCTGGCCCGCGCGATCAAGCAGGTCCTGGCGGACCCGGAGCCGTACCGGGCGGCGTACGAGAAGCCGGGGCTGCTGGAGGGGTGGACGTGGGAGGCGCAGGCCGAAGTGCTCGACGGGCTGTACTCGACGCTCATCGGGGACCGGAAGAAGCCGGAGGTCAGACGATGACGACGACCACTCCCGATGTCACGGTCGTGGTGGCCGTGTACAACACGATGCCCTATCTGACCGAGTGCCTGAACTCGCTCGTCAACCAGACCATCGGCCTGGAGCGGCTCGAGGTCGTGGCCGTCGACGACGGCTCGACCGACGACAGCGGCGCCGAACTCGACCGGTTCGCGAAGGAGTACCCGGACACGGTCAGGGTCATCCACCAGGAGAACAGCGGCGGCCCGGCGGCTCCGAGCAACCGCGCCCTGGAGATCGCCACCGGCCGTTTCGTCTACTTCGTCGGCTCCGACGACTACCTCGGCGAAGAGGCGCTGGAGCGCATGGTCGCCTACGCCGACGAGCACGGGTCGGACGTGGTGGTCGGCAAGATGGTCGGCACCAACGGCCGGTACGTCCGCCAGGCGATGTACAAGAAGAACGACTCCGACGTGAGTCTGTACGGCTCCGACCTGCCGTTCGCCCTGGCCAACACCAAACTCTTCCGGCGTGAGCTGGTCGAGAAGTACAAGCTCCGCTTCCCCGAGGACCTGCCCGTCGGCAGCGACCAGCCGTTCACCATCGAGGCCTGCGTGCGGGCCGAGCGGATCGCCGTCCTCGGCGACTACACGTACTACTACGCGGTCAAGCGCGGCGACGCGAGCAACATCACCTACCGGGCCGACCATCTGGCCAGGCTGCACTGCACCACCCGCATCATGCGGCACACGGCCGGTCTGATCGAGGCGGGCCCGCGCCGCGACGCCGTGTTCAAGCGTCACTTCACCTGGGAGCTGGCCAAGCTCATCCAGGACGACTTCCTGCCGCTCGACCCCGTCACGCAGCGCGAGCTGTGCAAGGGCATCGCCGAACTCGCCGACGAGTACCTGACGGACGAGCTGCGCGACTCGCTCGACGTCAAACGCCGGGTACGGATACTGCTGGCCCAGCGTGGCGCCGTGGCCGAACTCAGCAAGGCCATCGCCGACGAGGCCGAGCACGGCGCGCCGCCGTTCCTGCTCGAAGCCGGGCGGGCCTTCGCGACGTACCCCGGTCTGCGCGACCCGGCCGGTCAACTGCCCGACCGCAGTTACGAGTTGGTGGGGGAAGCGGTCCCCGGCCGGCTCGCCGCCGGCACCCGGCTGCTCTCCGCGGGCTGGGAACGGCACGGTGACACGCTCTTCGCGGTGTTCACCGTACGGATCGGTGTCAGCGGGCAGACCGGCTCCGCCGTGATCCGGCTGGCCCGGACCGCGATGCCCAAGAGCGCGGACAAGGCGGCGGCCCGCCGGCTGCCCGCCGGTGACGAACTCCCGGATCCGGTGGGGGAGTTCACCCGCGCACCGGAGCCCGACGGTGGGGGCGGCACGATCCTGACCGCCCGGATCCCGCTCGCGGCGGCCCGTATCAAGGCCGGTGTCCGCGTCTACGTGGACGTCGCCGGCTCCACCTACGAGATCCCGGTCCGTACCCGCGGTCTGCCGATGCCGCTCGCCCGGCGCTGGGGCGACACCGTCCCCCACCGGGCCTCGGCCAATGTGAATCCCAAGGGGCGACTGGTGATCACCACGGCCCCGCTGTGGGAGCCGACAGCATCCTTCCGCGCGCGGGTACGAAGCCTGCTGCCCCGGTTCAAGAGGAAAGTAATCCGATGAATATCTGTGTAGTCGCGCTCGGCAAGATCGGTCTGCCGCTCGCCGTGCAGTTCGCCGCCAAGGGCCACCGCGTCATCGGCGCCGACGTCAACGAGAAGGTCGTCGAGCTGGTCAACGCCGGTACGGAGCCCTTCCCCGGCGAGCACGACCTCGACGTCAAGCTCAAGCGATGCGTCGACGCCGGGCTGCTCACGGCCACCACCGACACCGCCGCCGCCGTCGCGCAGTCCGACGCCGTCGTGGTCGTCGTCCCGCTGTTCGTGGACGCCGAAGGCGTGCCCGACTTCGGCTGGATGGACTCCGCGACGAAGGCCATCGCCCAGGGCCTGAAGCCCGGCACCCTGGTCAGCTACGAGACCACCCTGCCCGTCGGCACCACCCGCACCCGCTGGGCGCCGATGCTCCAGGAGGGCTCGGGTCTCACCCCCGGCGAGGAGTTCCACCTCGTCTTCTCGCCCGAACGCGTCCTGACCGGGCGGGTGTTCGCCGATCTGCGGCGCTACCCCAAGCTCGTCGGCGGCATCGACGAGGCGTCGGCCAAGCACGGTGTCGACTTCTACGAGGCCGTCCTCGACTTCGACGTACGCGAGGACCTGCCGCGCCCGAACGGCGTGTGGGACCTCGGCACCGCCGAGGCCTCCGAGCTGGCGAAGCTCGCCGAGACCACGTACCGCGACGTCAACATCGGCCTGGCCAACCAGTTCGCGCGCTTCGCCGACCAGAACGACATCGACATCAAGAAGGTCATCGAGGCCTGCAACAGCCAGCCGTACAGCCACATCCACCAGCCCGGCATCGCCGTCGGCGGCCACTGCATCCCGATCTACCCGCGGATGTATCTGTGGAACGACCCGGCGGCCACCGTCGTGCGCTCGGCGCGTGAGGCGAACGCGGCCATGCCCGAGTACGCGGTGGACCTGCTGGCCGCCGCCTACGGCGACCTGACCGGCGTGGGCGTGCTCGTGCTCGGCGCGGCCTACCGCGGCGGCGTCAAGGAGACGGCGTTCTCCGGCGTCTTCCCGACCGTCGAGGCGCTGCGGGCGCGCGGCGCCGTGCCGTACGTCTCCGACCCGATGTACACGGCCGAGGAACTGACCGCGCACGGCCTGCCGCCGCACGAGGGCCAGCAGGTGACGGCCGCCGTGCTCCAGGCGGACCACGCCGAGTACCGCGACCTGAAGCCGGCCGACCTGCCCGACGTCACGGTGCTCGTCGACGGCCGCCGTACCACCGACCCGGACGCCTGGCGCGGCGTACGCCGCGTCGTCATCGGCGGCTGAGCGGTGAGCAGAGGAACGAGAGACATGCCAGAGCGTCGCCCCGGACGAGTCGTGATGCTCGTCGACAACACCATCGACGGCGACTCACGGGTCCAGAAGCACGCCCGGTCGATGGCGGACGCGGGGTGGGAGGTCCATCTCATAGGCCGCGCGCCGGCGACCGGTCCCGACACCTACCAGCTCGGTGAGGCCCAGATCCACCGGCTGACGCTGCGCCGGCTGCCGCCGCGCAAGTCGCTGCGCCGCCGGGTGACGGGCGTCCGCTACCCGCTGGCGTACGACAGCCAGGACAAGGCGGTGCTCAAGAACCGCCGTATCAAGGTCGACTGGGCCGAGCTGGAGGTGCGGGGCGCGGGCGCCGCGGCCCGCACCGGAATCGCGCAGCCGTCCAGCAGCAAGCAACTGCCGCTCATCGCCGCTCGGTTGGCGGGCAAGGTCCGGCGCACCACCATCCGGGCCAGGACCCGTCAGACGAAGGCCGCCGCCGCTGCCTGGGGCGACAAGAACGGCACGCTCGAAGGTCTGGAGATGGCCTTCTGGGGCGCCACGATGGGGGACAGGGCCTGGCGGCGGCTCGATCCGCTGCCGCTGCGCTACGAGTTGAGCTACCGCGACAAGATCGAGGAGCTGCAGCCCGATCTGATACACGCCCACGACTACCGCATGATCGGTGTCGCGGCGCGTGCCGGCGTACGGGCCCGTGCGGCGGGCCGTGACGTACGGGTCGTGTACGACGCGCACGAGTTCGTGCCCGGACTCGCGCAGGCCAACCCGTCGAAGAAGTGGCTCGCCTCGCAGGTCGCCTACGAGCGCGAGCACATCCCCTACGTCGACGCGGTGGTCACCGTGTCGCCGGCGCTGGCGGAGATGCTCCAGACCTCGCACGGTCTCAAGGAGCTGCCGGTCGTCACGCTCAACGCGCCGCCGAAGCTGGTGCCCGGCGAGGAGACGTCCTCGGACTGGACCACGGAGGGCGGCGCCAGGGACGTACGCGAGGCGTGCGGGCTCGGGCCCGGCACACCGCTGGCCGTGTACTGCGGCGGGGCGGCGCCGCAGCGCTGTCTGCACACGATCGTGGAGTCTCTGGCGTACACGGACGACGTGCACGCCGCCTTCATGATCAACAACCTGGAGGGCGAGTACGTACGCTCGCTGCGCGAACTCGCGGAGAGCATCGGCGCGACGGACCGGGTGCACTTCATGCCGTACGTGCCGTACGACGTGCTCGTGCGGTTCCTGTCGACGGCGGACGTGGGCATCCATCCGCTGCGCAAGGGGCCGGTGAACCACGAAGTCGCCCTGAGCACCAAGTTCTTCGAGTTCATGCAGGCGCGGCTGCCCGTCGTGGTCAGCGACGTGAAGGCCATGGCGGACGAGGTGAACCGCGTCGGCAACGGCGAGGTCTTCCGGTCCGAGGACGGCAAGGACCTGGCGCGGGCGGTGGGGGCGGTGCTGAGCGACCGGGACCGCTACACCGCGCCGTACGAGCTGCCCGGCATGCTCGACGAGTGGAGCTGGGAAGCGCAGGCGGAGAAGTATGTGGCGCTGTACGAGCGGCTGTTGAAGCATCTCGGCTGACGCTGCCGATGCTGTACGAGTGAAAGCCCACCCGCGCCGCGGGTGGGCCCTCACTCGTACAACGACTCGTCAGACGTGCGCGGCCTGGGCAGGAATGGCCGTCGGCTCAGTGGCCTGTTCCATGAGCTCGACGACGCGGCGCGCGGCCGTTCCCTCGCCGTACGGGGCGCCGTGCGGGGCCGTCGGGGCCGACCGTACGGCCAGCTCCGCCCACTTCTCCGGGGACAGCTCGTGCGGGTCCGGGACCAGGTGGTTCCAGCCGTCCTCCAGGGTCTCGACCCACTCCGTCTCGGGGCGGATCGTGGTGCAGACCCGGTCCAGGAGGTACGCCTCCTTCTGGAGGCCGCCCGAGTCGGTGACCACACCGGCCGAGGCGAGGACGCCGGCGACGAGACCCGCGTACGGCAGCGGCCGGCCCACGCGTACCGAACCCTGGTTCAGCTCGATGCCGTGCAGCTGCGCCTTGGCGACCAGCCGGGGATGCGCCAACAGCGCGACGGGCAACGGCAGTTCACCCAGCGCCTTGATGATCGCGGCGAGCCTGTCGGGGTCGTCGGTGTTGTCCGGGCGGTGCAGGGTGGCGAGCAGGAACGGCGCGCCGGGATCGATGCCCTCCGGCAGCGCCGGGGCCGGGTGCTCACCGGCGAGCACGGCGTCGCGGATCCGCAGGCAGATGTCGACCATCACGTCGCCGGCCAGCCGCGAGCGCTCGGCGAGGCCCTCGTTGGCGAGATGGCGCATGGCCTCGGCGGTGGGGGCCAGCAGCAGATCGGCGCAGTGGTCGGTGAGGACGCGGTTGTGCTCCTCGGGCATCCGGCGGTTGAACGACCGCAGGCCCGCCTCCAGATGGGCGACCTTCAGGTGCTGCTTCACCGCGGAGAGCGCGCCGGCGATCGTGGAGTTGGTGTCGCCGTAGACCAGTACCCAGTCGGGCTGTTCGGCTTCCAGGACCGGGTCGAGGGCGGAGAGCACGGCCCCGGTCTGGGCACCGTGGCTGCCGGACCCGACGCCCAGGTGGACGTCGGGGTCGGGTATCCCGAGGCCGGAGAAGAAGACGTCCGAGAGGTCGGCGTCGTAGTGCTGTCCGGTGTGGACGATGACGTGCTGGTGCTCGGTCCGCGCGAACGCCGCGGCGATGGGCGCGAGTTTGACCAGCTGTGGACGGGCACCGACGATGCTGATGACTTTCATCGAACACTCTTCTGCAAGGCCACGGACGGTGGCGGTCTGGTGTGTGACGGTCTGTGCGGGTTCGTGCGGTTCAGCGGGCGGCGGGCGCGTCGCGCTCGGTGAGGACGCCCACCTTCTCGTCGTGCAGCGCGCCGGTCCTGGGGCACTCCCACACGCCGGGCTCCCCGTCCCGCGCGACGAGCTTCACACCCGCGCGCCCGACCCAGCCGATCCGGCGGGCCGGCACGCCCACGACCAGCCCGAAGTCCGGTACGTCCTGGGTGACCACGGCGCCGGCGGCGACCATCGCCCAGCGGCCGATCCGTACGGGCGCCACGCAGACCGACCGGGCGCCCAGCGAGGCGCCTTCCGCGATCTTCACGCCGACGGCCTCCCAGTCGGAGCCGCGCTTCAGCTTGCCGTCGGGGTCCACGGAGCGGGGATTGAGATCGTTGGTGAGGACGACGGCGGGCCCGATGAAGACCCCGTCGGCCAGCTCGGCGGGCTCGTACACCAGCGCGTAGTTCTGGATCTTGACGTTGTCCCCGATACGGACCCCGGTCCCGACATAGGCACCCCGCCCGACGACGCAGTTCTCCCCGAGACGCGCGTTCTCCCGGATCTGCGCGAGCTCCCAGACGCTGCTGCCGTCACCGACCACCGCGGTCTCGTCGACCTGGGCGGTGGGCTGGACCCTGTAGTTCACGCGGCTGCCTCTCCGAGTTCTCTTACGAGTTCTTTTCCGACGGTTGAGCATACGTCGGGGACCCGGGCCCGGTTCCGCCGCCCGCCCGCAGCGCCCACCCCATCCGGGGCTCCACCACGTACCGCAAAGCCCGGCGTACCGGAGGCGTGCACAGCGCCGTCACCAGCAGCGCGGCGGCCAGGGTCACCGCGATCCGGCCCGCCTGGGTCTCGAAGAAGGGGTCCTCGTAGCCACCGAGATACCGTGCGCCGCGAATGAGGAAGCCGTGCAGCAGATACCCGTAGAGCGTCCCGGCGCCCAGCGCGGTCATCCACAGCCTGCGGCGCGGCACCCACGCCAGGAAACACGCCCCGAGGACCAGCGCGGCGGCGAACATCAGCAGGGTCATCGCCGCGCCGGTCCAGACCGGCTCCTCCAGCTCCCGGGCGCTGTAGCTCCTGAAGAGCCACGAGGTGCTCACGCGCGGGACCGACCAGTACGCCACCAGCAGGGCGGCCAGCAGGACGGGCAGCGCCGCGACCCGTACCCAGGCACGGCGCAGATAAGCGAAGTGCTCGGGGCGCAGCCGTAGCCCCAGGACGAAGAACGGCAGGAACTGAAGGACCCGCATCAGCTGGAGGTCGTCCCCGACCCCCGTCGACATCGACGCGAGCGCGGCGACGGCGAGCGCGAGGGGGACCGGCCACCGGACCAGCTGCCAGAACGGCGTGGTGATCCGCCACAGGAACAGGGCGGGCAGGAACCAGAGGATCCAGTACGGGTCCGTGGGCGTCAGCGGGAATCCGGGATCCTCGACCGCGCGGTGGAAGAGCGTGTACGCGACCTCGAAGGTCGCGTACGGCACGAGGACCCCGGTGAACAGCCGCCACACCCGCTTGGGGCTCAGGTCGAAGCCGCGCGAGAAGTAGCCCGCGATCACGATGAAGACCGGCATGTGGAACGCGTAGACGAAGGTGTAAAGGGCCTCGACCACCCGCCCACTGTCCGGCAGCGGCTCCCAGGAGTGCCCGACGGCGACCAGGACGATGGCCAGGTACTTCGCGTTGTCGAAGAACGGATCCCGCTCCACGGCGCCCGAGCCGGCACTGGTGGGAGAGGCTTCGGGGCGCTGCTGGGAGACCGATGAGACCATCACGACACCCTAGAGGGTGTCTTGTCGATCAGCCGGCGACGCACGTCTGCCCCGGCGCTCGGGGGCGCCGGGGCAGACGTGGAAAGGCGTCGTCTCAGCCGGTCAATTCAACGGCTTAACGGCTCAGAGATATCTGCCGAATATCTCGGACCGCGTGTACCAATTGCCGGGTGGCGACTGCCAGCTCGCCGCCGGTTCGGCGAACGCGCCGGAGGGTGCGGTGATCCACGTCCACAATTTGACGGTCGAATCGTCGTTGTACCGGTACATGGCCGCCAGGTCGTCCTGCCCGTCGCCGTCGTAATCCCCGGCCACGAGCTTCATCTCCGTGAGCCAGAAACGGCCCGCCGCCGCTTCCCAGAGGACCGAGGGGGATTTCACCGTGCCATTGGCGGTGCCGGCGAAGGCGTGCACGATGTCATGACCGTCGGCGAAGTCGTACCAGGTCGCGAAATCGTCGCGGCCGTCGCCGTTGAAATCGCCCGAGAAGAGTTCCGTGCGGGCCCAGTCCCCGTAGGCGGTGCTGCCCCACGCCTCTACGGGATGGTTGAAGCCGCCGGAGGGCGAGGTCAGGAACGTCCACAGTTTGACGCTCTGGTCGTCGTAGTCGTACAGCACGCCGAGATCGTCCCGGCCGTCACCGTTGAAATCGCCGGTGGTGAATTTGGCTCGGCCGAGGGCCCAGGACGTCGTGGACCACGAGCTGAAAGGATGATTGAACTTGCCGGCCGAGTCCGCGGTGAAGGTCCACAGCTTCGTGCTGTCGGTGTACCGGTACCAGACCCCGAGGTCGTCGCGCCCGTCGCCGTTGAAGTCCCCGGTGTGCAGCGTCATCCGGTCCAGGGTCCACGCGCCGCCCCAGGAGCTGAACGGCTCGTTGAACGTGCCGTTGCCCTTGCCGATCCAGGTCCAGAGCTTGATCCCGTCGTCGTACTGATAGGCGGCGGCCACATCGTCTGTGCCGTCACCGTTGAAGTCGCCGGTCATCGTCTTCATCTGGCTCCAGTCCCAGCCGCCGGCGCTTCTCGTCCACGCGGTGACCGGGGCATTGAACGAGCCGTCCGAGTTCGTCCGGAAGCCATGGATCGCGTCATGACCGTCCGCGTAGTCGTACCAGGACGCGATGTCACTGCGACCGTCCGTGTTGTAGTCGTGCCTGATCGCCGTGCCGCTGCTCCACAGCGACTGGCCCTTCACGTTGTAGATCACCAGGTTGCCGCGGTCCTGGAGCAGGGCGAAGCCCTCCGGGGCCGTCGTTCCGGACTGCCAGAGGACCGTGCTGCCGTCCGACTTGTAGACCACCAGGTTGCCGCCGGTCTGCATGATCGCCTTGGCGCCGACATTGCCCGACGTCTTCGACTCCCACAGCGTCTTGCCCGCGTTGGAGGTGATGACGAGGTTGCCGTCGTCGCCCATCGTGAGCTTGGCCGAGCGGGACGTGAAGGACTGGCCGCCGGTCAGGGTCGTGCCCGCCGGGATGCGGGAGCCGCCCGTGATGCCGTCGATGACGAACGAGGCGCCGAAGGAGACGTTGTCGGCCGCCGGGGTCTTTCCCGGCCAGCCCAGCATCGTGTTGTCCGTCTTGCGGGCCCACAGGTCTGGCTTGCCGTCGCCCGTGACATCGCCGACGGAGCCCACGGCGGGGTACGCCGCGGTGGTGTAGCCGGTGCCGATCTTCACGCGGCCCGCGCTGTTGCCCCAGGTCGTGGGGTCGAGCAGGCCGTCCGGGCCCTTCTTGCCGTACGAGCGCCAGATGGTGCCGTTGGCGTTCTCACGCAGCCACAGGTCGGCGATCTGGTCGCCGTTGAGGTCGCCGGGGGCGATGACCGTGAACTTGTCCCAGTCGCCGTTGCCGACCAGGACCGGCTCGCGGGAGACGTCGAGGGAGTACGTGGCGCGGTTGCCGTAGTACGCCCACAGCTGCTTGCCCTGCTTGACCAGCAGATCGGGCTGGGTGTCGCCGTTGATGTCACCGGCGGCCACGACCTGCTCCGCGTTGTGCCAGTGGTCGTCGCCGGTCCACTCCTCGCCGTAGTCGCAGCCGAGGTCGGGGTCCTTGACGGGGCAGGCGACGCTCAGTTCCTTGTAGTCCTCGCCGATGACACCGGCGCCGTCGTTCGGGTACGTCCAGAGCTTCTGCTTCTTGTCGACGTCGTCGTACTCCAGCGAGACCAGGTCGTTGTAGCCGTCCTGGCCCCAGTCGCCGCGCGAGTCGACCTGGCTGCCCGCGAAGGACTTGCCGCCGCCGTTGGTGGCGGCGGAGAAGCTGCCGTCGCCCTGGCCCGCGTACGTCAGCAGCGTGCCGTTGGAGTCGATGCTCCAGATGTCGCGGTTGGCGTCGCCGTTCAGGTCGCCCGGTCCGTCGCGCTCCTCGGAGCGCGTCGCGTAGTAGACGTAGGTGGCGGTGTCGGACCGGTTGCCCGCCTTGTCGACGCTGAACGCGTAGAGGAAGTGCGGTCCGTAGCCGGGCGGCTTGACCGTGACGGGGACGCCGGGCTTCGCGTCGCGCACCTCGGGGTTGTAGTCCGTGTACCAGCTGTACTGGGCCACGTCGGTGACCCCGTTGGCCGCGAAGGTGAACTTGCCCGCCTCGCGCGCCTTGCCGGTGACGGCCGGCCAGCCGTTCTCACCGGGCGGGAACTGATTGCCCACCGAGCTGATCACCGGGGGCTTGCTCGGCCGCGTACGGTCCAGGGTGAACTTGCAGGTGGCCGACCAGCCGGAGTACGCGCCGTCCTGGTCCTTGGTGCGGGTCTTCCAGGTGTAGCTGCCGGTCGGCAGGTCGACGTCGGGCACGACCAGCGTGGAGATCTTGTTCTTCGCCGCCGGGATCGACTTGTTCACCACCGCGGTGCTCGAACCGGACTTGAAGACCTGGAACTCGGCGGTGAGATTGCCGGCGTCCTTGTCGTCGTACTTCGCGTACAGACTGACCCGGGTGTTGCCGATCAGACCGCCGTTCGCGCAGGAGGTCTTGGGGTTGGTGCCCAGCCCCGTCGGTGTCCTGGGCGGGTTGTTGTACTTCGTCTCCAGCACCGCGGTCTTCGCGTCGAACTTCTTCCAGCCGAACGTATCGCTCTCGTTCGAGGCGTACAGACCGAAGTTGACGCTGGACCACTTCTTGGAGGCGGCCTCACGGACCTTGTCCGTGGCGTCGAACTCCAGGTTCCCGGCCGCGCAGTCCTTGCTCCAGCCCTTGGAGTCGTCGACGGTGTAGAGCTTGTCGTACTGCGCGGGCTGCTTGTTCCAGGTGGTCTTGGAGGAGATGGGCCCGACGTGGTACAGGTCGACGGGCCGGTCCTGGCACGACCACGACCAGGTGTTCCTGATCCGGAAGGTCGACGACTTGACCTGGGCGCCCTTGATGTTGCTGGTGTCGAGCTGGAAGAAGGAGCGGGAGAGACCGTTGGTCTCCGCCTCGTACCCGACCCGCACCACTTCCTTGGTGTTCCAGAAGGAGGTGTTCGGATACTTCTTGTAGACCCGGGTCCAGTTCTGCCGCTTGCCCCAGGCCCACGACGGGTCGATGTAGACGGGGTACGCGGTGTTCGCGCCGGTCAGCAGCGCCTGGTCGGGCTTGATCTCCAGGGTGTCGCCGCTGACGGTCGTGGGCATCTGCGCGTCCTTCGCGCCGGGAGCCGGCTCGAAGAGATCGCCGGGAGTCTCCTCTTCGGCCGCGGCCTGTGCCTTGGCCGTACGGCCCGCCGCCTGGGGGTCGTCCGAGCTGATCGACGTGGAGTCCCACATCAGCGGTGACGGGCTGGTGAAGACCGTCTCACCGGCCGGGTTGACCGCGGTGACGCTGCCGGTCTCCGTGTCGGTCGACACGCTCAGCCCGACCGTGTCCAACTTGTACTTCAGCGAGGCGAGTTCGGGGTTGGTCGCGGCCGTTGCCGTCTTGACGACCAACAGCTGTGAGAAGCCCTCGACCTCGGCCTTGAGCTGGAGGTCGACGCCGGGCAGTACCTCGGAGTACGTGGCGACATTGCCGTCCAGGGTGGGCGTGGGCAGCGGCTTCGGCCAGGTCAGCGACAGGGTGCGGCCGTCCTTGACGCCGGTGAGCAGCGCGCCGGATCCACCGCCCGAGAACGTCACCGCCACGGTGGACGCCTTTGGTGCGATCCGGCCATCGGAGGCCGGGGCGAGCGTCGGATCGGTCGCGATCCAGGCGCCGTTCCTCAGCATCCGTATCGGCGTGCCGTAGCGCTTCACCGAGAACGAGCCGTCGGGCTGCGCCCAGGTGTCGGACGACTCGGTGCGCGCCGAGATCAACTCGTAGGGCTGGCCGGTGGCTTGGGCCTGTTGGAGCGCGTAGTCCTCTTCGCTCGTCGAGCCGTCGGCGACGGGGTCGGCGGCCGCGGCCGCCGCTGCGGACGGCGGGGCGGCCGCCGCGGGCACCGCTGTCACGGCCGGGGCCACGACGGCTCCGGCGAGCAGTATGGATAGAACGTGTTTCGGCCAATATCTCTTTCTTGAGCTGGATCTTGTCGTACGCACGACACCTTCCCCTCTGTTCTGGCGTTTCCGCGCGGTGACTCTATAGCGACGCGGCGTAATCCTCGTTCGTCACGCGGCCTTTACATCTGCAAGATGATCAAGTGCCGCGATTTTCCTGCAAATTGGACAGAGGGGATGTGTGACTCCGTTCCGCCTCGGCCTGATTGGGCTGCGGAGAGTGATGCAGGCAACAGTGAGTGGTTAATGTCAGGAAAACAACAGCTTTACGCCGCAGGCGACTTGTGAAGAAGCTGTTGACACCACCTTTACCCGCACTGTTACTGTCCGTCGGGCTTTACTGACAATACGCAAGGGGTGGGGCGTGAGCCGTTTCGGCATGCGGGGATGGGTGGTCGTACTGGCCACCTCGGTGATGGCCGGAATGCTGTCCGCGGCCCCGGCGGTGGTGGCGGAGCCGAATTCCGGCGCGGCGCTCTCCGCCGCGAAGCAGCCGCCCGCTGTCCCCGTGACGAAGGCCGGAATCGGCGGCGCCAAGCGCGCCGACGCCGCCGCGTCGAACCCCTGGAAGTCGCCGAAGGTCGAGTGGCCCGAGGCCGGGTCGGCGACCGTCGACCTGAGCGGGGCGTCGGCGTCGGGGGCCGCGTCCGCGTCGGCGTCCGCCAAGGGCGCCGCACGCGCGGCGGGTTCGCTTCCCGTATCGGTCGCCCCTGCCGCGGGCAAGCCGGCCAAGCCGGCCAAGCTCGCCAAGGTGAAGGTCGCCGTCGCGGGCCGGGCCGCCACCGACGCCGCGGGCGTCGACGGCCTGCTGCTCAGTGTCGCCCGCGCCGACGGCGCCGACGGTGCCGAAGCCGGGACCGGCAAGGCGCGCGTCGCCGTCGACTACTCGTCCTTCCGCGGCGCGTACGGCGGTGACTGGGCCTCCCGGCTGCGGCTGACCGAGCTGCCCGCCTGCGCGCTGACGACCCCTCAGAGAGCCGCCTGCCGCACGGGCAAGCCGCTCGCCACGGACAACGACACCGCGTCCGGCCGCCTCACGGCCACCGTCGACGTCGCCCGCGCCGGCGCCACCGTTCTCGCCGCCGCCGCCGAAGCCGCGGGCCCCTCCGGCGACTACAAGGCCACCTCGCTCCAGCCGTCCGGCACCTGGAGCGCCGGCGGATCGACCGGCTCCTTCAACTGGTCGTACCCCATCGGCGTACCCGCCGTCCCCGGCGGCCTCCAGCCGTCCGTCGGCCTCGGCTACAACTCCCAGACGGTGGACGGCCGTACGGCGGCGTCGAACAACCAGCCCTCGTGGATCGGCGACGGCTGGTCGTACGAGCCCGGCTACATCGAGCGCCGCTACAAGGCGTGCAACGACGACAAGACCGACGGCACCAACACCACCAAGGTCGGCGACCTCTGCTGGTACAACGACAACGCCGTCCTCAACCTCGGCGGCAAGTCCACCGAACTCGTCCACGACAGCGAGAAGGGCTGGCACCCGGCGCAGGACGCGGGCGAGAAGGTCGAGAAGCTCACCGGCGCCGACAACGCCGACAAGGGCACCGCCGGCGCCAAGGGCGAGGGCGGCTCCGGCGAGCACTGGAAGATCACCACCACCGACGGCACCCAGTACTTCTTCGGTCTGAACAAGCTGCCCGGCTGGAGCGACAACGGCGCCGCCGCCGACGACCCGCTCACCAACTCCGTACTCACCACACCCGTGTTCGGCAACCAGAGCGGCGAGCCCTGCTACGACGCCTCCTTCGCGTCCGCCTGGTGCCAGCAGGCGTACCGCTGGCAGCTCGACTACGTCGTCGACGTACGCGGCAACGCGATGACGTACCACTGGAAGACCGAGCAGAACAACTACGGCCGCAACGTCTCCGAGACCACCGGCAAGTCAACCGCCACCAGCTATCTGCGCGCCGGCTACCTCGACCGCATCGACTACGGACTGCGCGCCGGCAGCCTCTTCTCGGCGAAGGCCGCGGGCCAGGTCCACTTCGGTGTGGAGGAGCGGTGTCTCGCCGACTGCGGAACGTTCGACGCGGCGCACGCCAAGAACTGGCCCGACGTGCCGTTCGACCAGCACTGCAAGGACGACGCCGAGTGCAAGGACCAGTACTCGCCCACCTTCTGGTCCAAGAAGCGCCTGACCTCCATCACCACCAAGGTGCTGACGGGCGGTGCGTACAAGGACGTCGACTCCTGGTCGCTCAAGCAGGGTTTCCCCGCCGCCGGTGACGGCATCTCCACCCCGATGTGGCTGGAGTCCCTGACCCGTACCGGCAAGGCGGGCGGCAGCAGCGCGCTGCCCCCGGTGACGTTCGCCGGCCAGCAGAAGCCCAACCGCGTCGACAAGCTCGGCGACGGCCTCGCCCCGTTCATCCGGCTGCGGATCTACCAGATCACCACCGAGTCCGGCGGCACGATCGCCGTCGACTACCGGGACCCCGACTGCACCGCCACCAGCCTGCCGCCGACCGACGACTCCAACAGCACCCGCTGCTACCCGGTCAAGTGGGCCTTCGAAGGCGACACCGCCAAGCAGGACTGGTTCAACTCCTACGTCGTGCAGCGGGTCTCCGAGGGCGACAACCTGGCATCGACACCGGACACCGTCACCGAGTACGACTACCTCGGCGGCGCCGAATGGGTTAAGAGCACCGACGAGTTCACCAAGGCCGCCGACCGCACGTACTCCCTCTCGCGCGGTTACGAGCGGGTGCAGACCCGCAAGGGCGCCGGCGCCGACACCCGGCTCCTGAGCGAGACGCGCTACTTCCGCGGCATCGACGGCGCCGAGGTGAAGAACTCCGCGGGCACCGCTGTCACCGACCGGGAGCAGTTCGCGGGGGTGCAGCGCGAGAGCGCCACCTACAACGGCGACGGCGGTGCGCTCGTCAGCGCGGTGTCCTACACCCCGTGGCGCTCGGCGAAGACCGCCACCCGTGCCCGCACCGGGCTGCCGGACCTGGAGGCGTACCTCTCCGGGACGGAGGCGGAGGAGACCCGGACCACCGTCGCGGGCGGCACCCGCACCACACGCACCACCCGCGACTTCGACGCGTACGGCATGGTCACCAGCGTCTCGACGCTCGGTGACACGGCCAAGAGCGGCGACGAGCAGTGCACCACCACGACGTACGCGCGCAACACCACCACCAGGGTGCTGGACAAGGTGTCGCGCTCGGAGACCGTGGCCGCCGCCTGCGGAGCGGCCGTCAGCCGCCCGGACGACGTGATCGACGACGTCCGCACGTACTACGACTCCCTCGCGCTGGGCGCCGCCCCCACGAAGGGCAATCTCACCAGGACGGAGCGGATCAACGGCAAGGGCGACGGATACGACACCGTGTCCTCGACCCCCAGCGTCTGCGGGACGGCGAAGGACGAGCTGTGCTTCGACAGTTACGGCCGCCAGCTGGCGGAGGCCGACGCGTACGGCAAGATCACCAGCACCGTCCACACGCCCGCCACCGGTGAGGTGCCCACCGGCGTCGCCGTCACGAACGCGCTCGGCCACACCGTCACCACCACACTGGACCCGCTGCGCGCCCAGGCCCTGACGGTCACCGACGCCAACGACCGCGTCACCACCAGCGTCTACGACCCGCTCGGGCGCGTCACCAAGACCTGGCTGCCCAACCGCCCGGCTGCCACCAACCCCGACTCTCCGAGCTACTCGTTCGCGTACCTGATCCGCCGCGACAACGTCAACGTCGTCACCACCACCAACCTCACCCACGACGCCAAGTACGCGACCAGCTACGCCTTCTACGACGGACTGCTGCGCCCGAGACAGACGCAGGCGGAGTCGCCGGACCGCTCGGGTCGGCTGATCACCGAGAGCTTCCACGACACGCGCGGTCTCGCGGACCGCTCGTCGGGGACGTACTACGCGGACGGTCCCGCGGAGCCCGTCCTGGTCACCGGCCAGGAGACGAAGTACCCGGCGCACACGGAGACGCTGTTCGACGGCGCGGGACGCCCGACCGCCGTCATCTCCAAGAAGTTCACGGACGAGACCAAGCGCACCACGACGTCGTACACGGGCGACACCACCACGGTCGTGCCGCCGGAGGGCGCCACCGCGACCACGACGGTCGTCGACGCGCTGGGCCGTACGACGGAGCTGAAGCAGTACACGGACGCCGGGCGCACCACCTCGCAGACCACCGCCTACAGCCACGACAAGAAGGGCCGCCTCGCGGAGGTCACGGACCCGTCCGGCGCCAAGTGGACGTACGGCTACGACATCCGGGGCCGCCAGACCACCAACAGCGATCCGGACAAGGGCAGTTCGACCACGACGTACGACAAGGGCGACCGCGCGACGGACACCCGCGACGCGCGCGGCATCACGCTGCACACCGACTACGACGACCTCGGCCGGCAGACCGCGCTCAAGAAGGGCACGACCACGCTGGCGACGTGGACGTACGACACCGCGAGCCGGGGCAAGGGCCAGGCCGCGAAGACCACGCGCCACGTCGGCGTCAACGCGTACGAGACCGCGATCACCTCGTACGACGCCTTCTACCAGCCGATCCTCACGCAGACGACGATCCCGGCGAACGAGGGCGCGCTCGCTGGCACGTACAAGTGGATCACCGGCTACAACCCCATCAGCGGGCAGGTCGCGCGCACCGAGCAGCCCGCGATGGGCGGACTGCCGGCGGAGCGGGTCGCCAACACCTATACGCCGGTCCACGGCCAGTTGGACACGGTGGGCGCGGGGGCGGACATGCTGGTCTCGGACAGTACGTACGACCACTACGGACGTCCGACCATCCAGAAGATGGGCGCGTTCGCCCAGTCTGTGTCGGTCGCGAGCGAGTACGACGACCACACGAGCGAGCTGAAGCGCAGCTACATCGACCGCGAGGTGGCGCCGCAGCGCGTCGAGGACACGGCGTACAAGTACGACCCGGCGGGCAACATCAAGCAGATCGCGACGGCGTACGGCCAGGACGCGACGCGCACGACGGACACGCAGTGCTTCGCCCTGGACGCGCTGCGCCGCATCACCGAGGCATGGACGAACACGGGCACGACGTGCGCGTCGGCCCCGTCCGCCTCGGTGGTCGGCGGCCCGGACGCGTACTGGAGCACGTACGTGTACGACGCGGTGGGCAACCGCAAGACGGAGACCCAGCACAAGACCGCCTCGGGCCCGACCACCGACACCCTCCGCACCTACGCCGCGCCCCCGACGGGCAAGCACAACCTCCCGTCGGTGACCCAGACGGGCACGGCGCCGCGCACGGAGACGTACACGTACGACGCGGCGGGCAACACGGAGACCCGCAAGATCGGCAACGCGGACAAGCAGACGTTCGTGTGGGACGACGAGGGCCACCTGGGCTCGGTCACCAAGGTCACGGACACCACGTCGTACGTCTACGACACGGCGGGCTCCCGCCTGATCCGCCGCGACAGCACGGGCACCACGCTCTACCTCCCCGGCGGCAACGAACTCCACCTGGACAAGACCGGCAAGGTCACGGGCACGCGCTACTACACGGCGGGCGACGAGACGATCGCGATGCGCACGGCGGGCAAGCTGACGTTCCTGCTCAGCGACCACCACGGCACGGCGACCACCCAGATCACGGCGGACGCGACCCAGTCGATCACCCGCCGCAAATCAACGATCTTCGGCGCCCCACGCGGCACGCAGCCCACGAACTGGGCGGGCGACAAGGGCTTCGTGGGCGGCACGATCGACAAGTCGACGGACCTGACGCACCTGGGCGCCCGCGAGTACGACCCGTCGATCGGCCGCTTCATCAGCGTGGACCCGATCCTCGACCTGTCGGACCCCCAACAGACGCACGGCTACACGTACGCCAACAACAACCCGGTGTCGTTGAGCGACCCCACCGGGCTTCGGCCCGAAGGGGCCTGCGGTGGATCCGGCCCGTGCAATGTGGGAACTCCGGAGGAGCCCGAGTGGGAGACGTGGATCCCGAGTGACTCCAATGGAAATGGCTCACACGGGAGTTCAAGTGGGTGTGGTGGGTGCAGCGGTGGTAGCTCCGCAGGTGGGAGCGGTGGAACCGGAGGTTCCGGAGGGCTCAGCTGTAACGCTCTCTGCCAACTCCACAAGAGTTCGTACCGGCAGGGAGTGCAGACCTACGCGGGAACGATTGATTCCTATAACGTCCTCGCGTCTTGGATGATGGGAAACGCGCCTGACACGTGGGCATTCAGTGAGGGTGATGAGTTTACCGAGGAGGTGAAACGGCAGCGATGGCTCGACCATGTGAGAGGGTTGTTGGGCGAAGATATGAAGGGGATGAAGGTCGGCGAATCCACCAGATACGATCGCAAGCTTTCCGATCTGGGCGCAATTGGGAAGTACGCCCAGATGGTGGAGGATTTCTATGGCATGGCGACCGGGGGGAAGCTCACTCGCGAAGGGGACGGCGGACGCAGCTTCAACCAGTCCGCTGCCGTCCTCGGGTCCTACTCGCTAACGGCGAAGTTGACCTCTGTCGCAAAGGATGGGAAGAGCGGCAAGGTGCAATTCACTGTCAAAAATACAATGACTCGCGAATCGGGAATGAGGAGCCCTACCGGGGAAGGATACAAGAGCGGAAAATCGAACAGTCAATTGCGGTTGATCTTTGATTCGATACTCGGAGTATTTCCGAACGGGCAGCGCCCCACGGACATCAGAGTTTCATGGAGTGAGTCGATTGCTCTCCGTTAGGATGCGTCGCCGGATCTGCCTTACTGGTCTCGGCGCTCTCCTTTTCGCTCTTTCGGGTTGCGTGGAATCTGAAGGCGACGATGATTCGAGAAAGCTGGATCAGGGGGCGGTCACCGGGACATGGCGTGGGGTCGGTGGTGGTCTTGCCGTGTTCTCGCAGGACGGAACGGTGGAACTCTCCGGTGTGACTTGTGAGGAAGTCTTCACTGAGGGGGTCGGGGAAGCGACTCTCACCGGAACGTGGCGTGTGAGATCTCCCCATGGTGGGGGGAGTCCGTGGGTCTCGCTGACGTTTCCGGCCGGATCCTGCGGCGCCGAAGGTGCTACGGAGAGCGGATTCTACGCGTACAAGGGCTCGGGTGATCTTGTCCTTCATCTCAGTGACCCCGACATGGCTGACAAGAGTGTGGACTTCCATAAAGACTGAACGTGCGGGCAAAAGTGCAACTGAATACCCAGCGCCTCGCTGGGCGACGGCCGGGCATGTCGCGGTTCGAATAATTTCGCTGCTTGTGGCGGTGGTCACCGGAGCTCTGGCAGTGGTGGTATCGCAGCTCCGCTGACGCGAGGAATGTTCGATGAGGAGGAAGGCGGGGCTTGCGTATGTTGCCCGTACGGGCACTGGGTGGTGCTCTGTTCATGGCTGTCGTTCTGCCTTCTTGCGGAGCGGAAGGGCCGGACGCCGCCGAACGAGGGGAATTCGTCTGCATAGTTGAGCGTGCGGCGGATCCCATCGCCCGCACGCTGACGAGCTTTGGGGAGATCGCATCCACCTCGTGGTGTCTCATCGCACCCCCCGAGGTGGATGGAAGAGTGCCGGGGCCCACGGACGAGCGGCTCGTAGGTGTTCTGGCCGGGGCCGACGCCCAAGTTGTCAGGAATCTCCTGCGGGAGCGCCGTGGGGAGTTTTTCGTCACGGCTCCCGATGAGATCCCCGCCGAGATCTCGGAATTGCTTCCCGAGGGCGCCGAGTGGGTGGAAAGCCAAGCGTTCAACGAAGAGGCCACGGGTGCCCTTTATGAGGGGCGATTCTATTTCGACAAGAAATCGAATCGAGTTCTCTTCGACTGCTCCAACCCGGTGCGCAAAGACGGCCCCCCGCCGAACGTCGTGGTGGGCTGAAGGTCATGGCCGGCCGAGAGGCGCCCTCGGCCCTGCTCGCGGCGGGCGCCGACCTGGTTTGACCCCCCGTACAGCCGCCCCGTACTGTTGACCCTCGGCGTGTTTTTGTGCGCGCCAACTCCTGAGCACCTCACCTGCCGGTGGCTGTCCTCGACGCCGTCGGCGGAGGCCGTTCGTCCCGTCCGGATGCGGCGGCTGGCTTCAGGGGTTTCCGTTCCGAGCGAGAGTGAGATCCGCGTGTACGCCATCGTGCGCAGCGGTGGTCGTCAGCACAAGGTTGCTGTTGACGACATCGTTGAGGTTGACAAGATTCCCACTGCCAAGGTTGGCGACACGGTCGAGCTCTCGACCCTGCTCGTGGTCGACGGCGACGCCGTGACCAGCGACCCGTGGGTCCTGGACGGCATCAAGGTCGTCGCCGAGGTCGTGGACCACCACAAGGGCGCGAAGATCGACATCCTTCGCTACAAGAACAAGACCGGCTACCGCCGTCGCCAGGGCCACCGCCAGCAGTACACGGCGATCAAGGTCACCGCTATTCCCGCCGCGGCGAAGAAGTAAGGGACTGAGGAGACATGGCACACAAGAAGGGCGCATCGTCCACCCGTAACGGGCGCGACTCGAACGCTCAGCGACTCGGCGTGAAGCGCTTCGGCGGTCAGGTCGTGCTCGCCGGTGAGATCCTCGTCCGCCAGCGTGGCACCCACTTCCACCCCGGTTCGGGTGTGGGCCGTGGTGGCGACGACACGCTGTTCGCGCTCGCCCCCGGGGCGGTCGAGTTCGGCAAGAGCCGTGGCCGTAACGTCGTGAACATCGTTCCGGTCGCCGAGTAAATTCGGTACCCGTAGAGCGATCTCCGATCGGTTTCACGCGAGGGCGGACCTCACTTCCCGTACGGGAAGCGGGTCCGCCCTTCGCTTGTTCAACCCTCTGAAGCAAGACTTTCCGTATGTACTGGAGGCACCACCATGACCACCTTCGTGGACCGCGTCGAGCTGCATGTCGCCGCGGGTAACGGAGGCCACGGCTGCGCCTCCGTCCACCGTGAGAAGTTCAAGCCGCTGGGCGGCCCCGACGGCGGCACCGGCGGCCGTGGCGGAGACGTCGTCCTGGTCGTCGACCAGTCGGTGACGACGCTGCTCGAATACCACCACTCGCCGCACCGCAAGGCCACCAACGGCAAGCCCGGCGAGGGCGGCAACCGTTCCGGCAAGGACGGCCAGGACCTCGTCCTGCCCGTCCCCGACGGCACCGTCATCCTCGACAAGAAGGGCAACGTCCTCGCCGACCTCGTCGGCCAGGGCACCACCTACGTCGCCGCCGACGGCGGTCGCGGCGGGCTCGGCAACGCCGCTCTCGCCTCCGCCCGCCGCAAGGCCCCCGGCTTCGCGCTCCTCGGCGAGCCCGGCCGCTCCGGCGACATCGTCCTGGAGCTCAAGACCGTCGCCGACGTCGCGCTCGTCGGCTACCCGAGCGCCGGCAAGTCGTCGCTGATCTCCGTGCTCTCCGCCGCCAAGCCGAAGATCGCCGACTACCCGTTCACCACGCTCGTCCCCAACCTCGGCGTCGTCACCGCGGGTTCGACCGTCTACACCATCGCGGACGTCCCCGGCCTGATCCCGGGCGCCAGCCAGGGCCGTGGCCTGGGCCTGGAGTTCCTGCGCCATGTGGAGCGCTGCTCGGTCCTCGTACACATCCTGGACACCGCCACGCTGGAGTCCGACCGTGACCCCATCTCCGACCTCGACATGATCGAGGAGGAGCTGAAGCAGTACGGGGGTCTCGACGACCGCCCGCGGATCGCGGTCCTCAACAAGATCGACATCCCGGACGGCCTGGACCTCGCCGAGATGATCCGGCCCGAGCTCGAGGCGCGCGGCCTGAAGGTGTACGAGGTGTCCGCCGTGGCCCGTACCGGCCTCAAGGAGCTGTCCTTCGCGCTCGCCGAGATCATCGCCGCCCAGCGCGCGGCGAAGCCCGTGGAGGAGGCCACCCGGGTCGTCATCCGGCCGAAGGCGGTCGACGACTCCGGCTTCACCGTCACGCTGGAGGAGGACGGTCTGTACCGCGTACGCGGCGAGAAGCCCGAACGCTGGGTCAGGCAGACCGACTTCAACAACGACGAGGCGGTCGGCTATCTCGCGGACCGGCTCAGCAGGCTCGGTGTCGAGGGCGAACTCATGAAGGCCGGCGCCCGCGCCGGTGACGGCGTCGCGATCGGCCCCGAGGACGACGCGGTCGTCTTCGACTGGGAGCCGACGGTGCTGGCCGGCGCCGAGATGCTCGGCCGGCGCGGCGAGGACCACCGACTGGAGACGCCGCGCCCGGCCGCGATCCGGCGCAAGGACCGGGACGCGGAGCGGGACGACGCGGACAAGGAGTACGACGAATTCAAGCCGTTCTAGCGATTCGCCCGCGGTGCGGTCGGGGCTGTGCAGGGCCCCGACCGGGCCGGGTCCGACTTCCGTTCGGTTCAAGTTCGGGGTCGTAGCCGTCGAATTCGAGCGGTGACCAATCGAATACATGACGTAGTGACGTCGGTCGACCAGGCCGTGGTCCGCTCCAGAGGGAGCGGACCACGGCCTTCGTCGTGCGCGCCTCGCACGACGCGCCGCATGGCCGAAAGACAACGACGGGCATTGAGCGATATGGGCGGAATAATGGGTCATGCGGTTTCTCTTCAAGTGCTCGCACAACCGTCGGCCGCCCTCGCCTGTCTCGTCATGTGGGGGGCGGCCAGCAACGGCCGCGTGAACCCGTCCGGAACGCAAGAGGACTTGGGAATGACCGCCCAGGATCCCGCACCCCGAACGGAGCGTTGATGAAGATCTCCTTCCTGATCCACACCATCTATGGCATCGGCGGCACCATCCGCACCACCTTGAACCTCGCGGAGGAGTTCGCCGATCAGCACGAGGTGGAGATCGTCTCCGTCTTCAAACACCGGCCCCTCGCGGCCTTCGACATCGACCCGCGCATCACGCTCGTACCCCTCATGCACACCTGGAAGGAGTCCCCGGCGTACGAGAAGGAGCACCCGCTCCATCTCCAGCCCGCCGAGTACTTCCCCCGGCACGAGGCCCGCTACCGCGAGTACAGCAAGCTGACCGACGAGCGCGTCAGGGACCACTACGCGGACTCGGACGCCGACGTCGTCATCGGGACCAGACCCGGACTCGCCGCGTACGTCGCCCAGTTCGCCCCGCCGAGCGCCGTGCTCATCGGCCAGGAGCACATGACGTACAACCACCACAAGCCCGCGCTGCGCAACGAGATGTACCAGCACATCGACGCGCTCGACGCCTACGTCACCGTCTCCGAGGGCGACGCCGCCGTCTACCGCGCGCACATGCCGCTGCCCGCGACCCGGGTGCTCGCCATCTCCAACAGCGTCCCCGAGCCGTCGATCCAGCCGTCCACCGGCTCGGGCACGACGATCGTCGCCGCCGGCCGGCTGTCCGCCGAGAAGCAGTACAGCGTGCTCGTCGACGCCTTCGCCAAGGTCGTCGCCGCGCGCCCGGAATGGGACCTGCGGATCTACGGCGGCGGCCCGGAGAAGGAGAACCTGCGCCGGCAGATCGACCGGCTCGGCCTCTACAACAGCGTGCGGCTGATGGGCTCGGTCTCGCCGATCGAGCCGGAGTGGGCGAAGGGCGCCATCGCCGCGTCCACCTCGCGCCACGAGTCCTTCGGCATGACCCTCGTGGAGGCCATGCGCTGCGGCCTGCCCGTCGTCAGCAGCGACTGCGACTACGGCCCCCGGGAGATCCTCAAGGACGGCGTGGACGGCCTGCTGGTGCCGGTCTCGGACCCCGACGCGGTCGCCGACGCGCTGATCGGGCTCATCGACGACGAGCCGCGCCGCCGGCGGATGAGCGAGGCGGCCGTGCGCAACGCCTCACGCTTCGACCCCGGCCAGGTCGCCAAGAGGTACGAGGAACTCTTCGGCGAGCTGCGGACGGTCGCCGCCCAGCGCGCGGCCGTGGGTGATTTCGCACCCGTCGCCGACTGTGTGGTGGACTCCGACGGCGCGCTGACCTTCTCGCTCGTCGCCCCGCAGGCCGCGGCGGTCGTCCACGAGGGGCTGAAACTGGTGTGCGTACGCGCCGACGTCCGTACGGAGGAGCACGTTTTCCCGCTCTCCGGCAACGGCACGGTCACGATTTCGGCGCGCGAGGCGTTCGCCGAGGGCATCTGGGAGTGCTTCGCCGAACTCCCGGAATCCGGACGGCGGGTACGGATCGCCGCCCGCTCCATCGACCAGCGCGGCGCGATGAGCGCTTGCGAACGCGCGCGCCACGGCGAGCCCGTCCACAATCTGGTGCCGTACGCGTCCCGGCCCCACAAGTACCTCTCGCTCCGCTCCTGGCTCCGGCCCGTCCACGCGGAGGCCGGTGACATCCGCGTCGAAGGCAAGCGCATCACCGTCGCGGGCGAGCTGTTCGGTGCCGCCGCGATGGCCCAGGAGCCCTCGCTGGTGGTCCGCCGACGGGGCAAGCCCGCCGAGGAGTTGACGTACGCGGGCAGCCGGCTGGGGGAGCGCGGATTCCGCTTCACCTTCCCCGCCGCGGGACCCGCCGGGCGCCAGATCGCCAGGTCGGAGTCGTGGGACCTGCTGCTCAAGTACGCCCCGGACGCCGCGCCGGTGAAGGTCGCACGGGTGCTCGACGACGTCGTCGAGAAGCGGCCGATCTACGAGTACCCGGTCACGGAGGTGCGTAAGACCAGGCCCTGGGGACCGTTGCGCAGAGTGGCCCGTAAACTCAGGAGCCGGCCGGCCCAGTGGGTGCGGGTACGGATCATGTACATGGGCACCAACGACCTGATCGTCAACGTGGCGGACGCACCGCTGAAATAGCTTCGCAACGCCTCTGTGGGCGCGGACACCCCCGACAAGCAGGGGATTTCCCTTACGCGGCGCTTATGTCGCGGCCGGGAAATAGCGGACGCGAAGTAGAGGTCCGGTGGAGGTATATGCCTGGGCGGTGTGCCGATGTGGAGTCGGTCACGCCGCACTTGGCCGGATGCCGACCCAATGTGGCTGGCCAGAGGGTGAACAGATGGTTTCCTGTAGGTGTGGGGCAGCGGGCGTCCGCCTTGCGAGACGGTCACGGAGAGTGCGACCATCACAGCGTCCCCCACTCGTCGCAAGGTAGGTCGTTCTGTGTCTGTGCCGCATGCAGCCCATCCCCGTACCACGGCAGTCGTGCTCGCCGGTGGTACCGGCCAGCGCGTGGGCCTGTCGATCCCCAAGCAGCTGCTGAAGATCGCGGGCAAGGCTGTCATCGAGCACACGCTGTCGATCTTCGAGCAGTCCGACTCGATCGACGACGTGATCGTGCTGATGGCACCGGGTTTCGTGCCCGACGTCGAGCGGATCGTCGCCAAGGCCGGGCTCACCAAGGTGACCAAGGTCATCGAGGGCGGCCAGACCCGCAACGAGACCACCGAGCGCGCCATTTCTGCACTGGGCGAGGGACTGGCCGACGGTGAGGACCGCAACGTCCTGTTCCATGACGCCGTCCGTCCGCTTCTGTCACAGCGCGTCATCAAGGACTGTGTCGACGCGCTCGACCGCTACGAGGCCGTCGACGTCGCCATCCCCTCCGCCGACACCATCATCGTGACCCGCACCCACGGCGGTGACGGCGAGTTCATCACCGAGGTCCCGGACCGCTCCCGGCTGCGGCGCGGCCAGACGCCCCAGGCGTTCAAGCTGTCCACGATCCGCAAGGCGTACGAGATCGCGGCGGGCGACCCCAACTTCCAGGCCACCGACGACTGTTCGGTGGTCCTGCGCTACCTGCCCGACGTGCCGATCTACGTCGTGGCGGGCGACGAGTACAACATGAAGGTGACGCAGCCCGTCGACGTCTTCATCGCCGACAAGCTCTTCCAACTCGCCTCCACCGCCGCCCCCGTGCAGGCGGACGAGGCGGCCTACCGTGAACTGCTGTCCGGCAAGACGCTGGTGGTGTTCGGCGGTTCGTACGGCATCGGCGCCGACATCGCCGCGCTCGCCGAGCAGTACGGCGCGAAGGTGTACGCGCTGGGACGCTCCACCACCGGCACCCACGTCGAGAACCCCGAGCACGTGGACGACGCGCTGTCGAAGGCGTACTCGGCGACAGGCCGCATCGACTACGTGATCAACACGGCGGGCGTCCTGCGTATCGGCAAACTCGCCGAGACGGACAACACGACGATTCAGGAAGCACTGAACGTCAATTACCTGGCGCCCGTCCAGATCGCCCGCGCCTCGTACAAGTATCTGGCCGAGACCAAGGGTCAGCTGCTCCTCTACACCTCCAGCAGCTACACGCGCGGTCGCGCCGAATACAGCCTCTATTCGTCGACCAAGGCGGCCATGGTGAATCTCACCCAGGCCCTCTCCGACGAATGGGCCGGGGAAGGCATCCGGGTGAATTGCGTCAACCCGGAACGCACCGCGACCCCGATGCGTACCAAGGCCTTCGGCGTCGAGCCCGCCGGCTCGCTGCTCTCCTCCGAGGCCGTGGCCCGTACCTCGCTCGACGTTCTTCTCTCCGAACTGACCGGTCATGTGATCGACGTGAGGCAGCAGGATCCGACGCGGGAAGCCTCTGCCGCGGGCTCCGGATTCGAGCAGGCACTCGCCTCGGTTCTTGACCGTCAGGAAGATGTGTAATAATTCTCGACAAGTTTGCATTCACGGGCCTTTGCGTTCACCTATTCGGTGAATTGCAGAGGCCCGTGTGCGTGAAGCCACGGCTTCACAATTCCCGCCAACCGTGAATTAACCGGCACCCTCTCCTGGAGCAGGTTCTTCGTGATTTCGACCGCCATCCGCCTGGCCCGCGTGGGCAGCCGAGCCGAGCTGGCCGCCGCAGCCCTGCTGGGGCTGGGATACCCCTGCGTCATGCTCGCAGCGCTGATCCCGAACCTCTGGTTCTTCGCGGCGGCCTGCGCCGTGACCTACGGCGCCGACCGATTCCTGCATCAGCGCGGCAGCTATCTGATCAACCGGCTCAACAAGGTCAGGGCCGGTCTGTCGATCCGCTTCCTGGTACGCCAGTTGCTGCTCGTGCTGCTGCTGGCCCGGATGGATCTGGCCGAACAGCCCCTGTTCTACGCGGCGGTCGCCGGTTTCCTGCTCTTCTACGGCATCCAGGCGCCGCAGGGCGCGCTCGCGACGCTGATCCGGCTGCGCCGCGGCATGCCGGTCGTCGCCCGCAACGTGGACCTGCACGCGCTGCGCATCCCGGACGCCCCGCCGAACTACCTGGTCAACCGCTCCGCCGAGAAGATGCTCCACCTCGACGTGTTCGCGATGGCCGGTCTGCTGGCCGCCGCCCAGACCGGCACCGACTGGTACGGCTACGCGGGACTCGGCCTCACCCTCGTACTCGGCGTGATCTACATCCTGCTGCTCGTGCCCTACCTGCGCCGCAGCCGCCGCGTACCGACGCCGCCCGCCGTCCTCGGCGCCGTCGACAACTGGCTGCGCGAGTACCAGCCTTCGGTGGTCCTGTACTTCTCCGGCTCCAAGGAGTCCGCGTACCAGGTCAACATGTGGCTGGAGACCCTGGAGCAGTCCGAGGGCCGGCCGCTGGTCATCCTGCGCGAGCGCGCCATCATGACCCAACTCGCCCCGACGTGGCTGCCGGTGCTCTGCGTCCCCGGCGGCACCCACCTGATGAACCTCGACCTGTCGTCGGTCCAGGTCGCGCTCTACGCGGCGAACGTCGGCAAGAACATCCACCTGCTGCGCGTACCGACCATGAAGCACGTCTTCATCGGCCACGGCGACAGCGACAAGATCGCCAGCGTCAACCCGTTCTCGAAGGTGTACGACGAGGTGTGGACGGCCGGCCGGGCCGGCCGCGACCGCTACGCGCTGGCCGACGTCGGCGTACGCGACGACGACATCGTCGAGGTGGGCCGCCCGCAGCTCGCGCCGATCAAGACCGGCTCGGGCGCGCCGGGGCACCCCGTACCGACGATCCTGTACGCGCCCACCTGGGAGGGCTGGGACGACAACCCCGGCAACACCTCGCTCCTGCTGGCCGGCGAGAACATCGTCAAGCGGCTGCTGAAGGCCGAGAAGCCGGTCCGGGTCATCTACAAGCCGCACCCCTTCACCGGGATCCGCGACAAGAAGGCCAAGGCCGTCCACGACCGGATCACGGCGATGGTGACCGCGGCGAACGTGGCACGCGCCGCGGAGCCCCGCTGGGCGAAGGAGAGCGCCGAGGCGGCGGCCGGACAGAGCGCCGCGCGCGCCGAGTTGACCCGGATCGAGGAGCGGCTGGCCGCGCTCACGTCCCCCGGCCGCTCCGGCGGCGACGAGTCGGAGGAGTCGCGCGTCTCGCTCGCCGACCCGGAGCGCCTGGATCGCGCGAAGGCGCTGCGGGCCGAGTGGAACGACGCGTACTGGCGCACCTTCGGCTGGTGGGAGCACAAGGTCGTGACGGGCGCGGAGCCCAAGCTGTACGACTGCTTCAACCAGTCCGACGGAATGGTTTCGGACATCTCCAGCGTGGTGTCGGACTTCATCGCGAGCGGCAAGCCGTACGCGGTGACGGACTCGGCGCAGCTGGGCGTCGAGGAGTTCAAGCGGCAGAACACCGCCGTACGGGCCGCCGTCGTGCTGTCCAACAGCGCCGCCGAACTGGACGAGTTGCTGCGGGCGGTCGCCGACCCGGCGACGGACCGGCTGGCGTCGGCGCGGCGCGAGCTGAAGACGTATCTGCTCGGCCCGGACGAGCCGACGTCGATCGAGCAGTTCAACGCGGCGGTGACGGCGCTGGGCGCCAAGGCAGTGGCCCGCAACGCGGGGGTCGCACAGCGTCTGAGCGCCCAGGAACAGCCGGGCACGGACCCGGAACGCGAGCCGGCCCCGGACCCCGAGGCGGAGCCGCGTCCGACCTCGTCGGAGCCGAACGGCGCCGAGGCGCCGGTCGCACGCTGAGCCCCGAACGCCGGGCCGTACGGCCCGGACCGCCTCATGCCGGGGCGGTCCGGGCCGCCGCCACGTCCGGCCGTCGCGCGGGTCGCCGGCGGCCCCGCGCGACGGCCCTGGGCGTACGCGCGCACTCGCCCGGCGATCGGGGCCCCACACCGCCCGAACGCCCGCTCCCGCCCTGTCCAGCGCGTGAAACGTACGCGCGCAGGCACGGCCCGCTGGCATACATTCGGGCCGTGACAGTGGCAAGGCAGTACGTAACGGAAGCCCGCAGGATCGTCGTCAAGGTGGGCTCGTCCTCGCTCACCACCGCCGCCGGGGGGCTCGACGCCGACCGGGTCGACGCGCTCGTCGACGTACTCGCCAAGGCCCGCGGCGGCGGGGAGAAGGAGATCGTGCTCGTCTCCAGCGGCGCCATCGCCGCCGGTCTCGCGCCGCTCGGACTCGCCCGCCGGCCCCGCGACCTCGCCCGCCAGCAGGCGGCGGCCAGCGTCGGGCAGGGGCTGCTCGTCGCCCGCTACGCCTCGTCCTTCTCGCGGTACGGGCTCCGCGTCGGGCAGGTCCTGCTCACCACCGACGACACCAGCCGCCGCTCCCACTACCGCAACGCCTACCGCACGCTCGACCAGTTGCTGACCATGGGCACCGTCCCCGTCGTCAACGAGAACGACACCGTCGCCACCGAGGAGATCCGCTTCGGCGACAACGACCGGCTCGCCGCGCTCGTGGCCCATCTCGTCCGCGCCGACCTGCTCGTCCTGCTCTCGGACGTCGACGGCCTGTACGACGGTGACCCCGCCAAACCGGGCAGCTCACGCATCGCCCGCGTCGACGGCCCCGACGACCTCGTCGGCGTCTCCATGGGCAGCGCGGGGAAGGCCGGGCTCGGTACCGGCGGCATGGTCACCAAGGTCGAGGCCGCCCGGATCGCCGCCGCCGCCGGCATCCCCGTCGTACTGACGTCGGCCGGCCGCGCGGGCGACGCGCTGTCCGGGCGCGACACGGGTACGTACTTCGGCCGAACCGGGCGCCGCTCGGCCGACCGGCTCCTCTGGCTCGCCCACGCGTCCACCCCGCAGGGCGCCCTGACCCTCGACGACGGCGCCGTACGGGCCGTCGTGGAGCGCCGCACCTCGCTGCTGCCGGCCGGAATCGCCGCTGTGGAAGGCGAGTTCAGTGCCGGTGACCCGGTCGAACTGCGCGACACCGAAGGCCGGGCCGTGGCCCGTGGTCTGGTCAACTTCGACGCCAAGGAGATCCCCCAGCTCCTCGGCCGGTCCACCCGGGATCTGGCGCGGGATCTCGGGCCCGCGTACGAGAGGGAGGTCGTACACAGGGACGATCTGGTCATCCTGCATCCTTGACCTTCCCCTGAAACGGCTGAAAGTCCGGTTTTTTGGAAGGGACCTTTACCGAAAGCACCCCATGCCCCCTCCCGGACTGGTCAACTTTGTCTCAGGGGTACGAGGCGGGGTAGCAGTACGACGACGCACCAACAGGAGGCCGCCGGTGAGACGAACGCGCCCGGGGGCGGGGTCCCTCGGGTCAGGAGGAGGCACCTTGCACGCCCGGAGGGCCGCGGGGGAAGAGCGGACGCTGACCAGCGTCGAAGCCGGGCCGGACTTCGACGACTTCGAGGACGTGCCGGATCAGGGCACGTCCCGCAGGACACAGTCGCGCGGCGGGGACCGCGCGGTGTCGAAGCTGTGGCACATCACGCTCAGCGTGTCGGGTTCCGAGGCGCCGCTCACCGAGGTCAGACGGGGCCTCGAACAGCTCGCCCACGACCATCCGTTCCTGCTGACCAGCAGGTACGCGAACGATCACGCCGAGATCCGCTACTGGGAAGAGGCCCGGGACCTGCACGACGCGGCGGCCGTCGCGCTGCGGCTCTGGGGCGAGCACCGGTCGAGCGCCAAGCTCCCGCCGTGGGAGATCGTCGGCCTGGAGGTCATCGACAGGGAGACCTACCACCTGCGCATCGCGGAGGGCTACGGCCCGCCGCCGGCCGCGCCGGTGGGCGTCCACCCGTTCTGACGGCCGGACGGGGTCCGGGGCCACGCCTTGCATCACGCCTTACACGGTGAAGGGCGTGGCCGTCTCGGAGTAC
>NZ_MDCR01000064.1 GCF_001723055.1 Streptomyces niveus | reverse complement strand
CCAGGACAGAACACCTAGGGCCTGTCCTCAACCGCCGTGGGGGAGTGGCGCGTTGACCGTCCTTGCGGCGGCGCCCCGCCGGCAGCGGATCAGGCGGCTGCCGGCTCCCTCGTACGGGCCGGGGCGCCGGGCGTTCCGGGTGTCGCGCTCGCGCGGTGCGATCCCACCAGCACCGCGGCCAGACCCAGGACGGCCCAGACCGTGAGCGTCAGCGCGGGCGTCCCCGCCGCGCTCCCGTCGAAGAAGGCGACCGACCGCAGCAGCGAACCGCTCGCCCCCGGCGGCAGCAACTGACCGATCACGCCGAACGGCTCCGGCAGGAACTCGGGCGCGCTCGACACCCCGGAGAAGGGGTTGCCGATCAGCACCATCAGCAGCGCGCCGATGCCGATCCCGGCCTGGCCGACGAGCATGGCGAGCCCCGCGACGGTCGCGCCGATGGCCAGTGCGGCGAGCCCGAACGCCCCGGCCTCCGCCCACCAGTCGCCGGCGAGCACGTCCAGCCAGCTGTGGGCGAGCGCGGTGGCGGTGAGGCCCGCCAGCGCCGCCGCCCCGAGCAGCGCGCCCACCGCGCGGACTCCGCGCAGCGCCAGCAGGTTCACCAGCACGCCGGTGGCGACGCCCCCCAGGGTCAGCGGCAGCATGCTCGCGCCGAACACGCTGCCGCGCGGGTCCCCGGAAGGTGTGGCGACCACGTCGGTCACCGGCACCTGGGTGCCGGCCGGCGCCTGAGCGGTCACGGCTTCCCTGAGCAGCTGGGCGACGATCGGACCGGCGGCCGACGCCGTCAGCAGGTGCGGCCCCTCGGCGGTGACGACCACGGCTCCGTAGATGTCCCGGTCCTCGATCGCCTCGCGCGCGGCGGCCTCGTCGTCGTACCGGCGCACATCGAAGGCGTCCGGCTGCCGCTCGAACCCCTGCTGGAGGGATGCGGTCGCCGAGGCGGGTCCGGCGACGCCGACCGGCACGTCGTGCGGTGCGACGCGGGCGGCGGGCCAGGCGAAGGCCGTGAGCGCCAGGGCGGCGATCACGGGGATCAGGAGCATGACGCCGATCATGCGGCGGGTGGGAGTGGTGGACATCGTGTCCTCGTTTCGGTCCACAGCGGCAAAGAGAAGGATCGTTCGTTTTACGAGCTGTGGCCACTGTCGCCAGCGAGCGGCGAGCTTGTCAAGAAGGAACGTTCGTTTTACGTTGATCACATGGCCCGCGTATCGCAGCAACACCTGGACGCCCGCAGACGGCAGATTCTCGACGGCGCCGCGCGCTGTTTCGCGCGCAACGGCTTCCACGCCACGTCGATGCAGGACGTGCTGCGCGAGGTCGATCTCTCCGCCGGCGCCGTCTACCGCTACTTCAGCAGCAAGGAGGAGCTGATCGGGGCCATCGTCGCCGAGGTGCTGGAGAGCGTCAGGGAGGCGTTCGCGGAGGCCACGCGCCAGACTCCGCCCGACCCGCCCGACGTACTGATCGGCGAGGTGTTGGGGCGCGTGCTGAGCGGTGAGTTCGTCCGGGGTCGCGCCGCCGGTGTCGACGTGCCCCGCCTGCTGATCCAGGTGTGGGCGGAGACCCTGCGCAACGAGACGCTCGCGGCGCTGTTGCGGACGGGCTACGAAACGGTGCGCGTCGCCTGGATCGGGGTCGTCGAGTCGTATCAGGCGGCGGGGCTGATGCGGGACGACATCCCGGCGGAGCATGTGGCCCGCACGATGATCGCCACCGTGCAGGGCTTCGCCGCCCAGCGGGCGCTGTTCGGTGACGCCCCGGTGGAGATCCTCCAGAACGGACTGCGCGGGTTGATGTCCATGGACGGGCAAAAGCCCGGTTAACCTGCCGGAAAAACTTCCGCCGTAACGTGCAATGGCTGGCTGTGAGCCCCCTGTCCGCGTTCAACAGAGTGTTGAATTCGTTGCGGGCGGCGACAGGCTCCAGGCCGGACCGGGCCGTAACAGTGAGGTGGAAACGTGCAGTTGACCCCGCACGAGCAGGAACGTCTGCTCATCCATGTGGCCGCAGACGTGGCGACCAGGCGCCTCGCGCGCGGGCTGCGTCTCAATCACCCCGAGGCGGTCGCACTGATCACCTCGCACCTGCTCGAAGGCGCCAGGGACGGCCGTACCGTCGCCGAACTCATGGCGTCCGGACGCAAGGTCCTCACCCGTGACGACGTCATGGAGGGGATCCCCGAGATGATCCACGACGTCCAGGTGGAGGCCACCTTCCCGGACGGCACGAAGCTCGTCACCGTCCACGACCCGATCGTCTGACGGGGGAGCGCGCCGATGATTCCCGGAGAGATCCTGTACGCCGACGGAGCCGTGCCCCTCAACGAGGGCCGCCCCGTCACCCGCCTCACCGTGCTCAACGCCGCCGACCGGCCCGTCCAGATCGGCTCCCACTACCACTTCGCCGAGACCAACCCCGGTCTGCGGTTCGACCGTCCGGCGGCGCGCGGCCTGCGGCTGAACGTGGCGGCCGGCACCTCCGTACGGTTCGAACCAGGCGTCCCCGTCGACGTCGAACTCGTCCCGCTCGCCGGGCACCGCGTCGTACCGGGCCTGCGCGGCGAGACCGGAGGTCCCCTCGATGCCTGAGCTGAGCAGAGCCGCCTACGCCGACCTCTTCGGCCCCACCACCGGCGACCGCATCAGGCTCGCCGACACCGACCTCCTCGTCGAGATCGAGGAGGACCGCTCCGGCGGCCCCGGACTCGCCGGTGACGAGGCGGTGTTCGGCGGCGGCAAGGTGATCCGCGAGTCGATGGGCCAGTCCCGTACGACCCGGGCCCAAGGCGCGCCCGACACCGTGATCACCGGCGCCGTCGTCATCGACCACTGGGGCGTCGTCAAGGCCGACATCGGCATCCGGGACGGCCGGATCACCGGCATCGGCAAGGCCGGCAACCCGGACACCATGGACGGCGTCCACCCCGACCTCGTCATCGGACCCGAGACCGAGATCATCGCGGGCAACGGGAAGATCCTCACCGCCGGAGCCGTCGACGCGCACGTCCACTTCATCTCGCCGACCCTGATCGACCAGGCGCTCTCCTCCGGCATCACCACCCTCGTCGGCGGCGGCACCGGACCGGCCGAGGGCACGAAGGCCACCACCGTCACGCCCGGCCCCTGGCATCTGGCCCGGATGTTCGCCGCGCTGGAGTCCTCGCCCGTCAACATCGGGCTGCTCGGCAAGGGCAACACGATGTCCCGCGACGCGATGCACTCCCAACTGCGCGGCGGGGCGCTCGGGTTCAAGATCCACGAGGACTGGGGCGCGACCCCGGCCGTCATCGACGCCTGCCTCGGCGTCTGCGAGGAGACGGGCGTCCAGCTCGCCATCCACACCGACACCCTCAACGAGGCCGGATTCGTCGCCGACACCCTCGCCGCCGTCGCCGGGCGCACCCTGCACGCGTACCACTCCGAGGGCGCGGGCGGCGGTCACGCGCCCGACATCATCACGGTGGTCTCCGAGCCGTACGTCCTGCCCAGCTCGACCAACCCGACGCGCCCGCACACCGTCAACACCATCGACGAACACCTCGACATGCTGATGGTCTGCCACCACCTCAACCCGGCCGTCCCCGAGGACCTGGCCTTCGCCGAGTCCCGGATCCGGCCGTCCACCATCGCGGCCGAGGACATCCTGCACGACCTCGGGGCCATCTCGATCATCTCCTCCGACTCCCAGGCCATGGGCCGGATCGGCGAGGTGATCCTGCGCACCTGGCAGACCGCGCACGTCATGAAGAAACGCCGGGGCGCGCTCCCCGGCGACGGCCGGGCCGACAACCACCGGGTACGCCGCTATGTCGCCAAGTACACCGTCAACCCGGCCGTGGCGCAGGGACTCGGCCACGAGATCGGCTCCGTCGAGACCGGCAAGCTCGCCGATCTCGTCCTGTGGGACCCGGCGTTCTTCGGTGTGAAGCCCCAACTGGTCATCAAGGGCGGCCAGATCGCGTACGCGCAGATGGGCGACGCCAACGCGTCCATCCCCACCCCTGGGCCCGTCCTGCCCCGGCCCATGTTCGGCGCGACCGGCACCGCCCCGGCCGCCAACTCGGTCAACTTTGTCGCCCAGGCGGCGATCGAGGACGCGCTGCCCGAACGCCTCGGCCTCGGCAAGCGGTTCGTGGCGATCGAGAACACCCGCTCCGTCGGCAAGGCCGACATGCGGCAGAACGACGCCCTGCCCCATGTCCACGTCGACCCCGACACCTTCACGGTCACGATCGACGGCGACGTGGTCGAACCGGCCCCCGCCGCCGAACTGCCCCTGGCCCAGCGCTACTTCCTCTTCTGATGAGCCGCGCCGCACTGCTCGTCCTCGCCGACGGACGGTTCCCGGCCGGTGGCCACGCCCACTCGGGCGGCGCCGAGGCGGCCGTCCGCGCCGGGCGGCTCACCGGCGCCCACGACCTGGCGTCCTTCTGCCGGGGCCGGCTGCACACCACCGGCCGCACCGCCGCCGCGCTCGCCGCGGCGGCGGTCCTCGGCGTCGACCCCCTCGCGCTGGACGAGGCCGCCGACGCCCGCACCCCCTCGCCCGCGCTGCGCGCCACCGCGCGCAAGCTCGGCCGCCAGATGACACGCGCCGCCCGCGCCACCTGGCCGGGCCCCGAACTCGCCGCCTTGGCGGCGGCCCGCCCGCGTGGCGCCCACCAGCCGATCGTCCTCGGCCTCGCCGCACGGTCGGCCGGGCTCGGGCCCGAGGACGCCGCGCACTGCGTCCTGTACGAGACGGTCTCCGGCCCCGCCACCGCTGCCGTACGGCTGCTGAGCCTGGACCCCTTCGACGCGACCGCCGTCCTCGCCCGCCTGGCACCGGAGATCGACGCCACCGCGCGGCGCGCCGTGAGCGACGCCCACCGCGCCGTACGGGACGGGCCCGGCGCCCTGCCCGCCACGTCTGCGCCGCTGCTCGACATCACCGCCGAGGCGCACGCGGCCTGGCCGGTGCGTCTCTTCGCCTCGTAACCCTCCCGAGCCCCGCCGCGCGACCCCGAAGGAGCCCGCCGTGCACCTCGACCACGCCGACCCGTACACCGACCCCTATCTGGACCCGCACCACCACGGCGCCGGGGCCACCCGCCCCGACGGCTCCAGGCGAGCCCTGCGCATCGGCCTCGGCGGGCCCGTCGGCTCCGGCAAGACCGCGACCGTCGCCGCCCTCTGCCGCGCGCTGCGCGACCAGTTGTCCATCGCCGTCGTCACCAACGACATCTACACGCGGGAGGACGCGGCGTTCCTGCTGCGCAACGCCGTGCTGCCGGCCGAGCGGATCCAGGCCGTCGAGACCGGCGCCTGCCCGCACACCGCGATCCGCGACGACATCTCCGCCAACCTCGAAGCCGTCGAGGACCTGGAGGACTCCGTCGGACCGCTCGACCTGATCCTCGTCGAGTCCGGCGGCGACAATCTCACCGCCACCTTCTCCAAGGGCCTGGTCGACGCGCAGATCTTCGTCATCGACGTCGCCGGGGGCGACGACATCCCTCGCAAGGGCGGCCCCGGCGTCACCACCTCGGACCTGCTGGTGATCAACAAGACCGACCTCGCGCCGTACGTCGGCTCCGACCTCGGGCGTATGGCCTCCGACGCCAAGGAGCAGCGCGGCGAACTGCCCGTGCTGTTCACCTCGCTCACCGGCCCGGACGGGGTGGCCCCGGTGGCCGACTGGGTACGCGCGCGCCGCGCCGCCTGGATCGCATGAGCGTCCACGCCACCGCCCGGATCACCGCCGCCCCCGACGGGCGCGGCGGTACGGCCCTGCCGGTGCTGGAGAGCGACGGACCGCTCGCCCCGCGCCGTACACGCGCGGCCACCGGACCGGGCGCCCGTGTCACCGTCGTCGGCGCGATGAGCGCGCCGCTCGGCGGTGACCGGCTCGCGCTGGAGGTGGCGGTACGGGACGGGGCCGCGCTCACCGTGGACGCGGCGGCGGCCATGATCGCGCTGCCCGGCCGCCGCACCGGCGACGAACCCGGAGACCACGCGCGCTACGACGTGCGTCTGACCGTCGGCGAGGACGCCGTCCTGCACTGGCTGCCCGAGCAGCTCATCTCCGTCACCGGTAGCGACCTGCGGGCCCACACCCGCGTCGAACTCGCCCCCACCGCCCGGCTGGTGCTGCGCGAGGAACTGATCCTCGGCCGGCACGGAGAGCCGCCCGGCACCCTCACGACCCGCCTCACCGTGCACCACGCGGGCCGCCCGCTGCTGGACCAGCAACTCGCCCTCGGCCCCGGCGCACCCGGCGGCTGGGACGGCGGAGCCGTCATCGGCGGCCATCGGGCCGTCGGCCAACTCCTGCTGGTCGCACCGGAGTTCGACGAGAAACCGGCCACTGCCCGGCTGCTCGGCGACACCGCCGTACTCACCCCGCTCGCCGGTCCCGGCGCGCTGGTGACCGCGCTCGCCCCGGACGCCCGAGCCCTGCGCCGGGTCCTGGACGACGCACTGGCCGACCTGTACCGCTGAGCGGAACCGGACTCACCGGCTATCGGTTCGGCAAAGAATATGCCGTATGGCCTGTTCTCAACCGGCCCGCAGAGATAAGGATCCTCTCGGTAACCCTACGAACAGCGCCGCAGCGTGCGGCGCGTCAGCCAGGGGGAGGTACCACTTGAGACGCACAGCAGTGCTTGGCTCGGCCGGCACTCTGCTCGCGGGCACGCTCATAGCGACCACGCTCGCCGCCTCGTCCGCGAGCGCCGACGGCCGCGCCGACAGCGGCCCGGCCGCGTCGGGCAAGGAACAGAAGACGCTGAACGCCCAGGCGGCCGGCGCCGAGATCGCCGCCGAGCGGGCCGCGAAGAAGGGCATCGACTGGGCGGACTGCCCGGCCGACTGGGCCCTGGAGAAGCCGATCCAGTGCGGCTACATCAGTGTCCCGCTCGACTACGCCCGTCCGAACGGCAAGCAGATCAAGATAGCCGTCGACCGGATCGGCAACACCGGGACGGCGGGTGAGCGTCAGGGCTCCCTCGTCTACAACCCCGGTGGCCCCGGCGCGTCCGGCATGGCGTTCCCGCGCCGCGTCGTGACCAAGAACGCCATCTGGGCGGACGCCGCGAAGGCGTACGACTTCGTCGGCTTCGACCCGCGCGGCGTCGGGCGCTCGACGCCCATCTCCTGCGTCGACCCGCAGGAGTTCGTCAAGGCTCCCAAGGCCGACCCCGTCCCTGACACCGAGGCCGACAAGCGCGCCCAGCGCAAGCTCGCGGCCGAGTACGCGGACGGCTGCAAGGAGCGCAGCGGCTGGATGCTGCCACACATGACGACGCCCAACACCGCGCGTGACCTGGATGTCCTGCGGGCCGCGCTCGGCGACAAGAAGCTCAACTACGTGGGTGTCTCCTACGGCACCTACCTGGGCGCCGTCTACGGCACGCTCTTCCCGTCCCATGTACGGCGCATGGTGCTGGACAGCGTGGTCAACCCGTCGAAGGAGAAGATCTGGTACCAGGCCAACCTGGACCAGGACGTCGCCTTCGAGACGCGCTTCGACGACTGGAAGAAGTGGGTCGCCGAGAACGACGCGGCGTTCCACATCGGCGACACCGTCGCCAAGGTCGAGAAGCAGTGGGACAAGCTCCGCGCCACCGCCAAGAAGAACCCGATCGGCGGCGTCGTGGGACCGGCCGAGCTCATCGGGCTGTTCCAGAGCGCGCCCTACTACGACTCCAGCTGGGTGCCGGTCGCCGACACCTGGAGCAAGTACCTGGCCGGAGACACCCAGGCGCTCGTCGACGCCGCCGCGCCGGACCTGTCCGACACGGTGGGCAACATCCGCGCCGAGAACAGCAACGCGGTCTACACCGCCGTCGAGTGCGCCGACGCCAAGTGGCCCACGAGCTGGCGCACCTGGGACCGGGACAACACCCGGCTCCACCGCGACCACCCGTTCCTCACCTGGGCCAACGCCTGGATGAACCTGCCCTGTTCGACCTGGGGCGTGGAACAGCAGACACCGATCGAGGTCGGTACGGGCCGCGGCCTGCCGCCCGTGCTGATCGCGCAGTCCACGCGTGACGCCGCCACCCCGTACGGGGGCGCCGTCGAGCTGCACAAGCGCTTCAAGGGCTCACGCCTGATCACCGAGCGGGACGCCGGTTCGCACGGCATCACCAATGTCGCGAACGCGTGCATCAACGACCGGGTCGAGTCGTATCTGCTCAGCGGCGAGCTGGACCGCCGCGACGTGACGTGCGCACCGCACGCCACACCCAAGCCGTAGGAGCCGACAGGCTCTGAGGCACGGGAAGCACCGGTGAACGGGGGAGGGGCGGCGGCCGGAGACGGCCGTCGCCCCTCCTGCGCCGTCCGGCTGCCGGGCGGCCCCGCGGTGCTCAGCGGCGCAGCCGGGGGAACCTCTTCGGCGGTGCCTGCTGGGCCTCCTCGGCCTTCACCTCGGCGGCGTACCGGTCCACGTACTCCTGCCCGGACAGCCCGAGGATCGCGTACATGATCTCGTCGGTGACCGCGCGGACCGCCGCCTTCTCGTTCTCCAGGCCCGCGTAGCGCGAGAAGTCCAGGGGCTCACCGAAGCGGATCGTGACCCGCCTGATGTTCGGGATCTTCTGACCGGGCGGCTGGATCTCGAACGTACCCACCATCGCGCACGGCACCACCGGGACCTGCCCCCTGATGGCCATCACCGCCACCCCGACCTTGCCCTTGTAGAGCCGCCCGTCGTGCGAGCGCGTGCCCTCCGGGTAGATCCCCAGCAACTCGCCCTTGCCGAGCACCCCGAGCCCTTCCCGGATCGCGGCCTTCCCGGCCTCCTTGCCGGACCGGTCGACCGGGATCTGGCCGACGCCGCGGAAGAAGGAGGCGGTGAGGCGTCCCTTGACGCCGGGACCGGTGAAGTACTCGGCCTTCGCGAGAAACGTGATCCGCCGCCGGATGATCGCGGGCATCAGGAAGTGGTCGGAGAAGGAGAGATGATTGCCCGCGACGATCGCGGCGCCGTCCGCCGGAATGTGTTCGAGCCCCTCGATCCGGGGCCGGAAGAGCAACCGCAGCACGGGCCCCAACAGCACGTACTTCAGTACGTAGTAGAACACGGCGTTTCTCCCACTCTGCCGGACCGGCTGCGTCGCTGTCTGCCTGATCACAACACACAGGCGAGAGTTCAGTCGATCCGTGGGCGGGGTCGCGTCTTGGTCCGGTGCCGTTCGCGGCGCCTCCGCCGGCAGGGGCGGCGGCGCGCCGGGGTCAGGCGGTCTGGGTGGGCTCCACGATCAGCTGGGAGATCGCGGCGATCACGTCGAGGGCGCGGGCCGTCAGATAGAAGTGGTCGCCCGGGAAGACGCGCAGGGTGAACTCGGCCGTGGTGTGGTCGCGCCAGCTGCCGACCTCGTCCAGCGTGGCCAACGGGTCGGCGTCGCCCACGAAGGTGTAGATCGGGCACGCGACGCGCGGAGTGCCGGCCGGCCGGTAGGTCTCGATCGCCCGATAGTCGGCACGCAGCGCCGGCATGATCAGCCGCTGGGTGTCGGGGTCGTCGAAGAGGATCGCGTCGGTACCGCTCAGCGACTGCACGTTGGCGATGATCGCCGCGTCGCCCTGCAGGTGGAGGGTCTCGGGGCGGAACCGGGACGGTGCGCGCCGGCCGGAGAGGATGATCCCGACAGGCGACTGGTTCAACTCCCTTTCCATCAGCCGGGCCACCTCGAAGGCGACGGCGGCCCCCATGCTGTGCCCGAAGAGCCAGGTCCGGTCCAGGTCCTCTGTCGGAAGCTCACGGAAGACCGCGGCGGCGAGGGCCTCGACGTTGCCGATGGCCGGTTCCGTGTAACGGTCCTGGCGCCCCGGGTACTGGATGGCGAGGACTTCGATCTTCCCGGCCAGCGCCCGCGAGACGGGGAAGTAGTAGCTCGCCGCACCGCCCGCGTGGGGGAAGCAGATCATCCTCGGGGACGTCCGGTCCGCCGGATGAAATTCTCGAATCCAATTGGACGCGTTGTCGCTCGATATGGCGGTCATCAATCAAGTTCCTTGGATCGATCCGGCTGAAGCCGCTGCGGCAGGCTGTGTTCAGCGTTCATGTGTGTACGGGCGCGTGGCGACCCCTCATGACCCCTATCGGACCCTAACCGCTTCGCGGGTCGCGCTCGGTCCGGAATGGCGGCCCGTTGTTGTGAGGACGGACTACCACGGCTTTCGAATAGGGGGACGAAGCGGGGAATTAGGGGGTCGATCCGCTGGAAGTGCGGGGCGGAGGGACCCTTCAATGAAGGAGAGAAAGCACGGAGAAAGCACGGGCGGAGTCTTTCGAAGAGTACCGGAGGGAAATCATGCACCCCGACTACGTGGCCGGCCCGCGAACACGGGAACCCGTCGCCGTCACACCTGCCGAGCACCTCGTGCGCGTCGTCAGGGGCGCTCCGGGAGAGATGGAACTGGCGGCGCTGCTCGCGGTGTTGAGCGCCCTGACCGGTACCCGGGAGCAGGCCGTCGCGTCCTCCGCGGCCCGACAGCGGCGCAACTCCGCCTGGGGTGCGGTCCGTTACACCTCACCCGGTGCCTGGTACACACCGCCGGGCGCCTGGACGGGCGGCCAGGACAGAGAGTGGCGGCACTGACCCGCGCCTTCCCGCCGAACCACCGGTGAGCGGGTGCGTCGCCGCGAGGCGGCGCACCGACCCCGTACGTCCCTGAGAGCCGACTACCGCGCGTGACAGGGCGAACCCCTGCCGCGACCGGGCGCGGTCGGTGTGGGCTGCACGTGGTCCGGACGCCGGGGTCGGAAACCGATGGTCGCGCCGGGCGAAGGGGTCGGGCCACGTTAGGGGCGATCAGGGGTTGGGGGGTGTTTTCACCCTGCGTAACGTTCCCGGCAAGCGCGCGTCGTAAGTGTCGACGCCCTTTCGACCCGGGGTGGCTTTGGTGAGCAACCAGGAGAAGCTTCTTGACTACCTCAAGCGCGCGACCACGGATCTGCGCACAGCGCGCAGACGAGTCGCCGAGCTTGAGCAGCGTGACCAGGAGCCGATCGCCATTGTCTCGATGGCGTGCCGCTACCCGGGTGGCGTGAACTCGCCCGAGGACTTGTGGCGGCTCGTCGACGAGGGTGTCGACGCGATATCGGAGTTCCCGGCCGACCGTGGCTGGGGCGTGGAGGACATCTACGACCCCGAGGTCGGCAAGCCCGGAAAGACAACGTCCCGCGAAGGCGGATTCCTGCACGACGCCCCGGAGTTCGACGCCGAGTTCTTCGGTATCAGCCCGCGTGAGGCCCTGGAGACCGACCCGCAGCAGCGCCTGCTGCTGGAGGCGTCCTGGGAGGTGCTGGAGCGTGCCGGGATCGACCCCGCCTCGTTGAAGGGCAGCCCGACCGGTGTGTTCGCCGGGGTGATGTACCACGACTACGCCGGCGGCAGCAGCGGAGGCAGCATCGTCTCCGGGCGCGTGGCCTACACACTGGGCCTCGTGGGTCCCGCGGTGACCATGGACACCGCCTGCTCGTCGTCGCTGGTCGCTCTGCACACGGCGATTCAGTCGCTGCGTTCCGGTGAGTGCTCGCTCGCTCTCGCGGGCGGTGTGACGGTGATGTCCACCCCCGAGATGTTCCTCTACTTCAGTGAGCAGCGCGGCCTGTCGATCGACGGCCGCTGCAAGTCGTTCAGCGACGCCGCCAACGGCATGAGCTGCTCCGAAGGTGTCGGAGTTCTCCTTCTGGAGCGTCTGTCGGAGGCGCGTCGGCTGGGGCATCCGGTGCTCGCGGTGGTGCGCGGGAGCGCGCTCAACCAGGACGGCGCCAGCAACGGTCTGACGGCCCCCAACGGCCCGGCGCAGCGTCGCGTGATCAAGCAGGCGCTGGCGAAGGCGGGCCTGTCGACGGCGGATGTGGACGCGGTCGAGGCGCATGGGACGGGCACGACGCTGGGTGACCCGATCGAGGCTCAGGCCCTGTTGGAGACGTACGGTCAGGGCCGTCCGGAGGGGCGGCCGTTGTGGCTGGGGTCGATCAAGTCGAACATCGGTCATACGCAGGCGGCGGCGGGTGTCGCGGGGATCATCAAGATGGTCGAGGCGATGCGTCACGGCAGGCTGCCGAAGACGCTGCATGTGGAGGAGCCGACGAAGCAGGTCGACTGGGACGCAGGGGATGTGCGGCTGCTGACCGAGGCGCGTGAGTGGCCGAGCGAAGACCGTCCGCGCCGCGCGGGAGTGTCGTCGTTCGGCCTCAGTGGCACGAACGCCCACGTCATTGTCGAAGAGGCCGTCCCCGTCGAGGAAATGGCGGTGGAGCGGCGGGAGTTGCCGGTGGCTCCGGTGGTGGTGTCGGGGAAGACCCCGGCGGCGCTGGAGGCGCAGATCCGCCGCTTCGGCGAACTGGCCGCGAACGGCGACCCGCTGGACGTCGCGTACTCGGCCGCGACGGGACGTGCTGTCCTGGAGCACCGAGCGGTGCTGGTGGGTCCCGAGACCGTGATCGGCTCGGTCACCGAGGGCAAGGTGGCTTTCCTGTTCACGGGGCAGGGGAGTCAACGTCTCGGTATGGGGCGGGAGTTGTACGAGACGTTCCCCGCTTTCGCGGTGGCGTTCGATGAGGTGTGTGCGGTTCTGGATCCGGCTGTTCGTGAGGTGATGTGGGGTGATGAGGAGGCTCTGGGCCGTACGGAGTTCACTCAGCCGGCGATCTTCGCTCTTGAGGTGGCGTTGTTCCGGCTGGTGGAGTCGTGGGGTGTCAGGCCGGATTTCCTGGTGGGGCATTCGATCGGTGAGTTGGCGGCGGCGCATGTGGCGGGGGTGTTCGGTCTGGAGGATGCGGGCCGGTTGATCTCTGCGCGTGGGCGGTTGATGCAGGTGTTGCCGGCGGGTGGGGCGATGGTCGCCATCCAGGCCACGGAGGAAGAAGTCTCACCACTGCTGACCGAGGGGGTGAGTGTTGCTGCGGTCAACAGCCCGTCCTCGGTGGTGATTTCGGGTGAGGAAGCCGCGGTCGCGGCGGTGGTGGAGCGGTTCACCGACCGCAAGCGCAATCGTCTGACGGTCTCTCACGCCTTCCACTCGCCGCTGATGGATCCGATGCTGGACGACTTCCGCAAGATCGCGGAGAGCGTCACGTACCAAGAGCCTGCCATCCGGATGACCAAGGACGTCGGTTCGGCGGACTACTGGGTGGCGCACGTACGCGAGGCCGTGCGGTTCGCCGATGACGTGCGCCACCTCCAGGACGAGGGTGTGACGCGGTTCCTGGAGATCGGTCCTGATGGTGTGCTGACGGCGATGGCGGGTCAGAGTGCCGAGGGCACGCTGGCACCCACGCTTCGGCGTGACCGTCCCGAGGTGGAGAGTGTGTTCGCCGGTGTGGGCCGTTTGTTCGCGGCCGGTGTGGCGGTGGACTGGGACGCCGTGTTCGACGGGCGTGGTGCGCGGCGCGTCGATCTGCCGACGTACGCGTTCCAGCGCAAGCGCTTCTGGCTGATCGAGCAGTCCAAGACCACGGCCGGCGCGGACGCCGTCGACCACCCTCTGCTGACGTCGGGTATCGGGCTGCCCGACACCGGAGGTGTCGTCTTCACCGGACGTCTCTCCCTCGACACCCACCCCTGGCTCGCCGACCACGACGCCTTCGGCGCCGTGGTCGTGCCCGGGGAAGTGTTCCTGGAACTCGCCCTGACGGCAGCGGAGCAGACGGGTCGCGGGCGCGTCGAAGCGCTCGACCTCCACGCGCCGCTGGTCATGGCCGGCACCGAGGACGACACGACACTGCGCGCGATGGTCGACGAGGCCGGGGCGTTCAGCGTGTACGCGCGCCGGGGCGACCGGACGGCGGCCTGGGTCAAGCACGCCACCGGCGTCCTGACCTCCGAGGCCACCGGGTCCTCGTGGACACGTGACGACGAGACGTACGCCACGGTGCTCGAAGCCGCCGCGCACACCGCCGGACTCCACCCCGACGGCGAGCCGACGCTCGCCCACATGTGGCGCGGAGCCTCGGTGAGCGTCGGCCAGGACGGAAAGCCCGTTCTGTCGGTGGAGTCGGTCGAGACCCGCTCGATCACCACGGACGAGGTACGGGCGCACACCGGCGGCCGTGAATCGCTGTTCCACGTCGACTGGGTCACCGCCCCCGCACCCGTCGGCTCCGAGACCGGTGCTCATGTCGTCTACGAGTGCCCGCCACTGGACGACTCCGCGCCCGAAGGCTTCCGGGCGATCACCCATCAGGTGCTCCCCGTCATCCAGCGGTGGCTGGACGACGAGCAAGCCGCCGACGCCAGGCTCGTCGTCGTCACGCGCGGCGCGACCGACGGAAGCGACCTCGGGCACGCGGCGGTCTGGGGCCTGGTGCGTTCGGCGGAGTCGGAGCACCCGGGCCGGTTCGTCCTGGTGGACCTGGACGCCGAAGCCGAACTCCCCGACGAGGTGCTGCGCCTCGCCGAGCCCGAGATCGCCGTACGGGACGGCGAGATCCGGGTGGCGAGGCTGGCCCGCGTCCCCGCGGTCGAAGGCCGCGTCCAGTCGTGGGGCACGCACGGCACGATCCTGATCACCGGTGGTCTGAACGGGCTCGGCGCCCTGGCCGCCCGGCACCTGGCCGCGGAGCACGGCGCGAAGAGCCTGCTGCTGACCAGCCGCCGGGGCATGGACACGCCGGGCGCGGCCGAACTGGTGGCGGAGCTGACCGGATCGGGCGCCGAGGTGGAGGTCGTCGTCTGCGACGTCACCGACCGGGACGCGCTGGCCGCCCTGCTGGCCGAACGGCCCCTGACGGGCCTCGTGCACTCGGCCGGTGTGCTGGACGACGGACTCATGGGAGCGTTGACGCCCGAGCGGCTGGACACGGTCATGAGGCCGAAGGTCGACGCCGCCTGGCATCTGCACGAACTCACCCTGGACCACGATCTCTCGTCGTTCGTGATCTTCTCCTCCGTCGCCGGCACGCTCGGCGGCGCGGGACAGGGCAACTACGCGGCCGCGAACGCCTGGCTGGACGCGCTCGCCAGGCATCGCGCGACCAAGGGGCTGCCCGCGCTGACCCTCGGCTGGGGACCCTGGACCGAGGTCGGGGGCATGGCCGACCGCCTGGACGACGCCGAGCTGGCGCGGCTCAGGCGCTCGGGAATGCCACCGCTGTCCCCGGACGAGGGGCTGGCGCTGATGGATGCCGCGACCCTGCGCGGCCGGCCGCCGATGACGCTGCCGGTCCGGTTCGACCTGGCGGTGATGCGGTCCCTCGCCGAGACGGGGACGCTGCCCGCGATTTTCGGCGGACTGGTACGCGGTCAGACCCGTCGCGCGCCGGCAGGCCGGGCGTCGTGGGAGCGGCTGTCCGGACTGACCGTGCCGGAACGCGAGAAGTTCCTCCTGGAGTTGGTACGGGGCCACGTCGCCCAGGTGCTCGGACACGGCGGCGCCGACGAGGTGCCCCCGGACCGCGCTTTCAACGAACTCGGCCTCACCTCGCTGGGCGCGGTGGAACTGCGCAACGCGCTCAACACCGAGACAGGGCTGTCACTGCCCCCGACCCTGGCCTTCGACTACCCGACCCCCCTGGCCATCGCCGAGCTCGTGCACGACGGGCTGCGCCCGGAGGAGGCCGACGGGGCGGCAGCGCTGCTGGCCGAACTGAGTCGGCTGGAAGCCGTGCTGAGCGAGCTGGCATCGGGCGACCGCGAAGCCCATGCCAAGGTCACGGCCCGCCTCGAAACCATGTCGCGACGGGCGCGAGACGCCGGAAGCGGCGTGACGGATGAGCCCGTCGGCGGCCTGGTGACCGAATCCGATGACGAGTTGTTCGCGGTGCTGAACAAGGAACTCGGACTGTCCTGACGGCTCCCGCCTCTGCTTTGTGAACTTTCACGGATTGGTTGATGACGATGTCGAAGGACTCCAACGACGACCGGCTTCGCGAGTATCTGCGGCTTGCCACCGGTGAGTTGCAGCAGACTCGGCGCCGTCTGCGTGAGGTGGAGGATCGGGAGCGGGAGCCGATCGCGATCGTGGGAATGGCATGCCGCTTCCCCGGTGGCGCGTCCTCGCCGGAAGGACTCTGGGACCTCGTCGCCGACGGCCTGGAAACGGTGGGCGAGTTCCCCACCGACCGTGGCTGGAACCTGGACTCGCTGTACGACCCCGACGGGACGGGCGAGAACACCAGCTACGTCAACAAGGGCAGCTTCCTGGACGGCGCGGGCGACTTCGACCCCGAGTTCTTCGGCATCAGCCCCCTTGAGGCGATGGCGATGGACCCGCAGCAGCGGCTGCTGCTGGAAACCTCCTGGGAGGCCGTGGAGCGGGCCGGGATCGACCCGCCGTCGCTGAAGGGCACCGCCACCGGAGTCTTCGCCGGGCTCGTGTACCACGACTATCCGAGCAGCAGCGTGACCGGTGCGCTGGTCTCCGGCCGGGTCGCCTACACGCTGGGGCTGGAGGGTCCGGCGGTGACCGTCGACACCGCCTGCTCGTCCTCGCTGGTCGCACTGGACATGGCGGTCAAGGCCCTGCGCAGTGGGGAATGTTCCCTCGCCCTGGCCGGCGGCGTGACGATCATGTCGACGCCGGTCACCTTCGTGGAGTTCAGCCGGCAGCGGGGTCTGTCGACGGACGGCCGCTGCAAGGCGTTCGCCTCGGCGGCCGACGGCACCGGGTGGGGTGAGGGTGTCGGCATGCTGGTGGTGGAGCGGCTGTCGGACGCCCGCCGCAACGGCCACCCGATTCTGGCGGTCGTGCGCGGCAGCGCCGTCAACCAGGACGGCGCCAGCAACGGCATCACCGCGCCGAACGGCCCGTCCCAGCGCCGGGTGATCCAGCAGGCCCTGGCCAACGCGGGCCTGGCGGGGTCCGATGTGGACGTCGTGGAGGCCCACGGCACCGGAACCACCCTGGGTGACCCGATCGAGGCGCAGGCGCTGCTGGCCACCTACGGGCAGGACCGCCCCGAGGACCGCCCGCTCTGGCTCGGGTCGGTCAAGTCGAACATCGGGCACACCCAGGCCGCCGCCGGTGTGGCGGGCATCATCAAGATGGTCCAGGCGATACGCCACGGCTCTCTGCCGAAGACACTGCATGTGGACGAACCGTCCCCGCAGGTGGACTGGACGGCGGGAAGCGTCCGGCTGCTCACCGAGGCCCGCGCCTGGCCGGAGGGCGGCCCGCGCCGCGCCGCCGTGTCCTCGTTCGGGGCCAGTGGGACCAACGCCCACATCGTCCTGGAGGAGGCTCCGCGGGCCGGGGACGTACCGGCCGAAGAGTCGCCGGAGTCGCCGGAGCCGCGTGAGCACCGGGAACTTCCGGTGGTGCCCTGGCTGATCTCCGGGAAGACCGAGGCCGCCGTACGCGCCTACGCGCAGCGGCTCCAGGCCGTCGCCACGCACGACCCACGGCCGGTGGACGTGGGATGGTCCCTGGCCACGCGGCGGGCGTCGTACGACTACCGGGCCGCCGTACTGGCCGCCGACGAGGAGGGCTTCTCCCAGGGGCTCGCCGCTCTGGTGCAGGGGGAAGCACCGGTGACAGCGGCCCGGCCCGGCGCCGGCGCGGTCATGGTGTTCCCCGGACAGGGCTCCCAGTGGGTGGGCATGGCGACCGAGCTGATGGCGTCGTCCGCCGTGTTCACGGAGCAGATGTCCGCGTGCGAGGAGGCACTGGCGCCCTTCGTGGACTGGTCGTTGGGCGAGGCGCTCGGCGACGAGGCCCTGCTGGAACGTGTCGACGTCGTGCAGCCCGTCCTGTGGGCGGTCATGGTGTCACTGGCCGGTCTGTGGCGGCACTACGGAGTCGAGCCCGTCGGCGTGGTGGGCCACTCCCAGGGCGAGATCGCCGCGGCGAGCGTGGCCGGAGCGCTGTCGTTGCAGGACGGTGCCCGGGTGGTCGCCCTGCGCAGCAAGGCGCTGCTGGCCCTCTCCGGCCAGGGCGGGATGGTGTCGGTCGCCCTCCCACGGGAGGAGACCGAGCGGCTGATCGAGCGCTGGGGCACCCGGACGGGCATCGCGGTGGTCAACGGCAACGCCGCCACCGTGGTCTCGGGCGAGGTCGACGCGCTGGACGAACTGATGGCCTCCTGCGAGGCCGACGGCGTACGGGCGCGCCGGATCCAGGTGGACTACGCCTCGCACTCGGCACAGGTGGAGCGCATAGGGCGGGAACTGCTCGACGTGCTGGCACCCATCAAGCCCCGCGCCGCGCGGATCCCCTTCTACTCCACCGTGACCGGCGGGCTGCTGGACACCACCGCTCTCGACGCCGGCTACTGGTACCGGAATCTGCGCCAGACCGTGGAGTTCGACCGGACCATCCGCCGGCTGACCGAGCAGGGCGTGGGGGTGTTCATCGAGGCCAGCCCGCACCCGGTGCTGGCGCCGAGCATGGAACAGACCACGATCGGCACGCTGCGCCGCAACGACGGCGGCCTCGACCGTTTCCTGAGCGTGCTGGCCCAGGCGCACACCTGCGGCGTGGACGTCGACTGGGAGAAGGTGTACGAGGCGACCGGGGCTCGGCAGACGGAACTGCCCACGTACGCCTTCCAGCACAACCGCTACTGGCTGAACGACGAGACGGCGAACGCCGACGCGGCCTCCATGGGCCTGGGCTCGCTGCGCCACCCGCTGCTCGGGGCGATGGTCATGCTCGCGGGCTCGGAGGAGGTCGTGCTCACCGGACGGCTGTCGACCGGGACGCTGCCCTGGCTCACCGACCATGTCATCGGCGGCTCGATCCTCTTCCCCGGCACCGGATTCGTGGAGCTCGTGATCCGGGCCGGCGACGAGGTCGGCTGCGGCCGTGTTGAGGAGCTGACGATCGAGGCGCCGCTGGTCCTCGCCGAACGCGGCGGGGTCGCCGTCCAGGTCGTCGTAGGAGCGGCGGACGAAGAGGGCCGCCGCGAGGTCCAGGTGTACTCCCGCGACCAGGACGCGACCGACCTGCCCTGGAACCGGCACGCCACCGGTCTGCTCGCCACCGCCACCTCCGCCGGGGGAGGCGACCTGGCCGAGTGGCCCCCGCCCGGCGCCGAGCCGCTGGACCTCGATGTCGACACCCTCTACGAGGAGTTGGTCGGCACGGGTATGGCGTACGGGCCGACCTTCCGGGGGCTTCGGGCCGCCTGGCGGGCTGGCGACGAGGTGTTCGCCGAGATCGCCCTGCCGGACAACGCGGTGGGGGACGCCTTCGGTCTGCACCCGGCCCTCTTCGACGCGGGCCTGCACGCCATCGGACTCTCCCCGGCGGGAACCGGCGATGTGGCGATGCTGCCGTTCGCCTGGTCGGGAGTGGAACTGCACGCCTCCGGCGCGGGCGCGCTGCGGGTGCGCGTCACGCCCGTGCAGGACGGCGTGGCGGCCCTGACCATCGCCGACGCGACCGGCCGGTCCGTCGCGACGGTCGACTCGTTGGCCCTGCGACCCCTCACGGACATGGCGACCAAGGCCCGTACGGAGCCGCTGTACCACGTCGCCCTGACCCCGGTCGCCGCCGGTTCCGCCTCCACCGAGGGCCAGCCGCCCAACGACGAGGAGGTGTTCCGCCTCCCCGGCGGACTGGACGTACGCGCGGCGGTGAACCTGGCGCTGGAGGCACTGCAGTCCGCCGGCTCCCGTCTGGTGGTCGTCACGCGCGGCGCCGTCTCGGTGAACGGCGGGGACGTCGACGACCTGGCCGCGGCGGCCGTCTGGGGTCTGGTGCGTACCGCCCAGACCGAAGACCCCGACCGGTTCTTCCTGATCGACCTGGACGGTGACACCGACGAGGCGCCGGGCGCGGACAACGCCGACCTCGCGCCGGCGCTGTCGACCGGTGAGCCCCGGGTGGTGGTACGCGACGGTGTCGCCCACGCGCCCCGGCTGGCCCGCGTGTCCGCGGCGCCGGAGACGACGGACGACCTGGCGCCGGCGTTCGGCGACGAGGTGCTGATCACCGGTGGAGTGGGTGTCCTGGGTGCTCTGCTGGCCCGGCATCTCGTCACCGAGTACGGGGTGTCACGGCTCCTGCTGACCGGTCGCCGGGGCGTGGACACGCCCGGCGCGGCGGAGTTGGTGGAGGAGCTGAGCGGGCTGGGGGCCGAGGTCGAGGTCGCCGCCTGCGACGTCGGCGACCGTGAGGCGCTCGCGGCGCTGCTGGAGGGGCGTTCGCTCACCGGTGTGGTGCACGCGGCGGGTGTCCTGGACGACGGTGTGATCGGGTCCCTGACGCCCGAGCGGGTGGACCGGGTGATGCGACCCAAGGTGGACGCCGCCCTGTATCTGCACGAGCTGACCCGCGACATGGACCTGACCGCGTTCGTACTGTTCTCCTCCGCGGCCGGCGTGATCGGCTCGCCGGGGCAGGGCAACTACGCGGCGGCCAACGCCTATCTGGACGCCCTGGCCGAGCGCCGCCGTGCGGGTGGCCTGCCCGCCCAGTCCCTGGCCTGGGGCCTGTGGCGGACCAGCACCGGTATGGCCAGTGAGCTGACGGACACCGACCGGTCCCGTATGGAACGCGGCGGCATCCTGTCGCTGTCCCACAGCGAGGGGCTGGCGCTCTTCGACGCTGCGACGGCGGCGGACGGACCCGCCGTACTCGTCCCCGTCAAGCTCGACCTCCCGGCCGTCCGCGCCGGCGGCGCGGTGCCGGAGCTGCTGCGCGGCCTGGTCCCGGTCGTCACCCGTGGCACCGCCCGTACCCGCGCCGACGCGGACGGGCTCCGCGAGCGGCTCGTGGGCATGTCCGACGACCAGCGCTTCGACATGCTGCTGAACCTGGTCCGCGCGCAGGCCGCCACCACGCTCGGCTACGCCGGACCGGGGGCCGTCGACCCGGAGCGCGCGTTCCGCGATCTGGGCGTCGACTCGCTGGCGGCGATGGAACTGCGCAACGGTCTCGGCGGCGCGACCGGCCTGCGGCTGCCGGCCACGCTGGTGTTCGACTACCCGAACCCCACCGTTCTCGCGCGTCATCTGCTGGACGAGGTCTCGGGAACGGTGCACGAGAGCCGTCTCACCCCGGTCGCGACCCCGGTCGGCGACGACCCGATCGCGATCGTCGCGATGGCGTGCCGCTACCCGGGAGGCGTGTCCTCGCCGGAGGACCTGTGGCGGCTGGTCGACAGCGGCACGGACGCCATCTCACACTTCCCCACCGACCGCGGCTGGGACCTGGAGCGGATCTACGACCCCACGGCCACCCGCCCCCGTACCAGCTACGTCGACAAGGGCGGATTCCTCTACGACGCGGCCCAGTTCGATCCCGGTTTCTTCGGGATCGCGCCGAACGAGGCGCTGGTGATGGACCCTCAGCAGCGGCTGCTGCTGGAGGCGTCCTGGGAGGTACTGGAGCGCGCGGGCATCGACCCGACGACTCTCAAGGGCAGCCCGACCGGTGTGTTCGCCGGGATGATGTACCACGACTACACCCACAACAGCAGCACGGGCGCCATCGCCTCCGGCCGCGTCTCCTACACCCTGGGGCTCGAAGGCCCCGCGGTGACCGTCGACACCGCCTGCTCGTCCTCCCTGGTCGCCCTGCACCTGGCGGCGCAGGCCCTGCGGTCGGGGGAGTGCTCGCTCGCCCTGGCCGGCGGTGTCACCGTGATGGCCGCGGCGGACAACTTCATCGAGTTCAGCGAGCAGCGGGGCCTGGCGACCGACGGCCGCTGCAAGTCCTTCGCCGCCGCCGCCGACGGCGCCGGCTGGAGTGAGGGTGTCGGCATGCTCCTGGTGGAGCGGCTGTCGGACGCCCGCCGCAACGGCCACCCGGTGCTGGCCCTCGTACGGGGCACGGCGACCAACCAGGACGGCGCGAGCAACGGCCTGACCGCCCCCAACGGGCCGTCCCAGCAGCGGGTGATCAGGCAGGCGCTGGCCAACGCGGGCCTGGCGGGCGCCGATGTGGACGCGGTCGAGGCGCACGGCACGGGCACCACCCTGGGTGACCCGATCGAGGCGCAGGCGCTGCTGGCCACCTACGGCCAGGGCCGCCCCGAGGACCGACCGCTGTGGCTGGGTTCGATCAAGTCGAACATCGGGCACACCCAGGCCGCCGCGGGTGTGGCGGGCATCATCAAGATGGTCGAGGCGATGCGGCAGGCCACGCTGCCCAGGACGCTGCACGTGGACGCGCCCACACCCCAGGTGGACTGGGAGGCCGGCCACGTCCGGCTGCTCACCGAGACGAGGGAGTGGCCGAACGACGGCCGCCCGCGCCGCGCGGGCGTGTCCTCCTTCGGCATCAGCGGCACCAACGCCCACGTCATCATCGAGGAGGCCGCCCCGGTCGAGGAAGCGCCGGTGGAGCGGCGGGAGTTGCCCGTCGTCCCCCTGGTGCTCTCGGCCCGGACCCGTACCGCGCTCCAGGCCCAGCTCGACCGGATCACCTCCGTCGACGCGGACGAGCTGGACGTGGCGTACTCGGCCGCGACCGGCCGGGCCGCCCTGGAACACCGCGCGGTGCGGATCGGCTCCGAGACCGTGATCGACTCGGTCACCGAGGGCGGGCTGGCGTTCCTGTTCACCGGACAGGGCAGTCAGTGGGCCGGGATGGGCCAGGAGCTGTACGAGACGTTCCCCGCTTTCGCCACGGCGTTCGACGAGGTGTGCGCCGTGCTCGACCCCGCGCTGCGCGAGGTGATGTGGGGCGACGAGGAGGCCCTGGGCCGCACCGAGTTCACCCAGCCCGCGATCTTCGCTCTCCAGGTCGCCCTGTTCCGGCTGGTGGAGTCGTGGGGGATCAAGCCGGACCTCATGACCGGCCACTCCATCGGGGAACTCGCCGCCGCCCATGTGGCCGGGGTGTTCGATCTGGCTGATGCCGCCCGGCTGATCACGGCGCGCGGACGGCTGATCCAGGAACTCCCGCCCGGCGGGGCGATGGTGGCGATCCGGGCCACCGAGGAGGAGGTCACGCCGTACCTCACCGAGCGGGTGAGCGTCGCGGCGGTCAACACCCCCGGCTCGGTGGTGATCTCGGGCGCCGAGGAGGCCGTCACCGCGGTCGCCGAGCGGTTCGCCGACCGCAAGACGACTCGGCTGAAGGTGTCGCACGCGTTCCACTCGCCGCTGATGGACCCGATGCTCGAAGAGTTCCGGAAGGTCGCCGAGAGCGTCACCTACCGCGAGCCGGTCATCCGGCTGACCAAGGACGTGGCGTCGGCGGAGTACTGGGTACGGCACGTGCGCGACGCGGTGCGGTTCGCCGACGACGTGACCCACCTGCAGGACCAGGGCATCACCCGGTTCATGGAGGTCGGACCGGACAGTGTGCTCACCGCGATGGTGCGGCAGACCACCGACGGGACGGTCGCGGCCACCCAGCGACACGACCGTCCGGCCGTGGAAACCCTCTTCACCGGCGTCGGCCGGCTGTTCGCCGCCGGTGTGCGGGTCGACTGGGACGCCGTGTTCGACGGGCGCGGGGCGCGGCGGGTCGATCTGCCGACGTACCCCTTCCAGCGGCAGTCGTTCTGGATCGAGTCGGGGCGCGGCGCGGACGCGTCCGACCACCCGCTGCTGGACCAGGTCGTCGCTGTCGCGGGGGCGGACCGGACCGTGCTGACCGGGCGTCTGTCGCTCGGTACCCAGCCCTGGCTCGCCGAACACGCGGTCGCCGGCACCCTGCTCTTCCCCGGTACGGGCTTCGTCGAACTGGCCGTCCGCGCCGGCGACGAGGTCGGCTGCGGCCGGATCGAGGAGCTGACGATCGAGGCACCGCTGGTCCTCGCCGAACACACCGCCACGGCCGTACAGGTCGTGGTCGGGGTGGACGACGGAGCGGGCCGGCGGACTGTCGAGGTGTACGCCCGAGACGCGGACGAACCCCATCTGCCCTGGACCCGCCACGCCGCCGGAACCCTGTCCCCGGCCACCGGCGGCCCGGCGGCGGAGGCCGCGGCACAGTGGCCACCGCCCGGGGCGGAGCCCCTGGAGCTGGCGGGGCTGTACGAGAGCCTGGCGGAAGCCGGAATCGAGTACGGGCCGGCGTTCCAGGGACTCAAGTCCGCCTGGCGCAGCGGGCAGACGGTGTACGCGGAGATCGTCCTGTCCGGGGCGGCCGACCGTTTCGGGATCCACCCGGCGCTCCTGGACGCGGCCCTGCACACCGTCCCGCTCCTGTCGGACGACGACCGGGTCGTGCTGCCCTTCTCCTGGGCGGGCGTGGAACTGCACGCCTCTGGCGCCACCGCGCTCCGGGTCACGATGACCCTCTCCGACCAGGACCAGGTGACCCTCCACGCCGTGGACGGCGCCGGGCAGCCGGTCGTCTCCGTGGACGCCCTGACACTGCGTCCGATGGCCGCCGGTGCGCTCACCCGCGTCGACTCGCTCTTCCAGGTCGAGTGGACGCCCGTCGCCGTACGCGACGACGCTGCCGCCGACACGAAGGTGTGGCGGACCGAGGGCGACGACGTGCTCTCCACACTGCATCCGCTGCTCAAGGCGGTCCAGGCGGAGACCGAGACTCTCGCGGTCGTCACGCGCGGCGCGGTGTCCGTGGCCGGTGAGCGGGTGACCGACCTGGCCGGCGCCTCGGCGTGGGGCCTGGTGCGCAGCGCCCAGTCGGAGGATCCGGGCCGGTTCGTCCTGATCGACGTGGCCGGTGAGGACGAGAAGGCGGACATCGCCCTGGCGCTGGCGGCGGGCGAGCCCCAGGTGGCCGTCCGGGACGGGAAGGTCTACGTACCGAGGCTGAGAGCGGCCTCGGTCGCGGAGTCCGAGCCGTCCTCGGTCTTCGGCGACGAGGTACTGATCACGGGCGCGTCCGGCGCCCTGGGCGCACTGGTCGCGCGCCATCTCGTCACCGGGCACGGCGTACGGCGACTGCTGCTGACCAGCCGCCGGGGCCTGGCGGCGCCCGGCGCGGCGGAGTTGGTGGAGGAGCTGGCCGGGCTGGGGGCCGAGGCCGAGGTCGCCGCCTGCGACGTCGGCGACCGTGAGGCGCTCGCGGCGCTACTGGAGGGGCGTTCGCTCACCGGTGTGGTGCACGCGGCGGGCGTTCTGGACGACGGCGTGATCGCGTCGCTGACCCCCGAACGCCTGGACAAGGTCGTCACACCCAAGGCGGTGGCCGCCCTGCATCTGCACGAGCTGACCCGCGACATGGAGTTGGGCGCGTTCGTACTGTTCTCCTCGGTGGCCGGCGTGATCGGCACACCGGGGCAGGGCAACTACGCCGCGGCCAACGCCTATCTGGACGCCCTGGCCGCGCACCGGCGCGCCGACGGCCTGCCCGCCCAGTCCCTGGCCTGGGGCCTGTGGACGACCGACGCCGGCATGGCCGGTGACCTGGCGGACACCGACCGGCAGCGGATCGACCGCGCGGGCCTCACGGGACTCTCGCCCGAGCAGGGTCTCGAACTCCTCGACGTGGCGGGCGCGCTGGCCGCACCGGCGCTGGTGCCCATGAGCCTGGACACCAGGACGCTGAACGCGGCCGAGGTGCCTCCGATGCTGCGCGGACTGGTACGCGGCTCCTCGCGGCGTACTGTGTCGGCGCATTCCACGGGCGGCGGGGCCGCGCTGCGGAAGCGGCTGGCGGCACTGCCCGCCGACGATCGGTACGACGAAGTCCTCGACCTCGTCCGTACCCACGCGGCGGCGGTACTGGGTCACGCGGGTCCCGAGGCCGTCGAACCGGAGCGGGCCTTCGGCGATCTGGGCTTCGACTCGCTGGGCGCAGTCGAGTTCCGCAACACCCTCAACGCCGCGGCCGGGCTGCGACTGCCCGCCACGATGATCTTCGACCATCCCACCGCCCGGGTGCTCGCCGAGCACATCGCCGCGGAGCTGGCACCCGACGGTGACGCGGGCGCCGCCGCCGATGAGGAGACGGTCCGCCGCCTGCTCGGGTCGATTCCGCTCACCCGGCTGCACGACGCGGGGCTGATGGAGGCCCTGCTCGAACTCGCCGGAGCCGGAGCCGGCGCCGCCTCGGGCACGGCGGCAGCCGTGCCCGAGGAGGACTCGATCGACGCGATGGACGCCGAAGCCCTGATCAGCATGGCCCTGCAGGACACCGATCCGGACGAAGCGACGCGGGAAGTCTGAGGACACGATGGCCGACACCGACCAGAAACTCGTGGCGGCGCTGCGCGCGTCGCTCAAGGAGTCCGAGAGCCTGCGTACGCGCAACCGCGCCCTGCAGGCCGCCTCCCGCGAACCCATCGCGATCGTGGCGATGAGCTGCCGCTACCCCGGCGCGACCTCTCCCGAGGAGCTGTGGCGGCTGGTCGCCGACGGGACGGACGCCGTCTCGCGGTTCCCCGCCGACCGCGGCTGGGACGAGGAGGGCATCTACGACCCCGAGCCGGGAAAGCCCGGCAAGACGTACTCGCGCGAAGGCGGGTTCCTGTACGACGCGGCCGAGTTCGATCCCGGTTTCTTCGGGATCGCGCCGAACGAGGCGCTGGTGATGGACCCTCAGCAGCGATTGCTGCTGGAGGCGTCGTGGGAGGTGCTTGAGCGGGCGGGCATCGACCCGACGACTCTCAAGGGCAGCCCGACCGGTGTGTTCGCCGGGATGATGTACCACGACTACACGTACAACAGCAGCACGGGCGCCATGGCCTCCGGCCGGGTCGCCTACACCCTGGGTCTTGAGGGCCCCGCGGTGACGATCGACACCGCCTGCTCGTCCTCGCTGGTCGCCCTGCACTGGGCGGTCCAGGCCCTGCGGTCGGGGGAGTGCTCGCTCGCGCTGGCCGGCGGTGTCACCGTGATGGCGACACCCGAGACCTTCATCGAGTTCAGCCACCAGCGCGGGCTGGCGACCGACGGCCGCTGCAAGTCGTACGCCGCGGCGGCTGACGGCACCGGCTGGGGCGAGGGCGTCGGCATGCTCCTGGTGGAGCGGCTGTCGGACGCCCGCCGCAACGGCCACCCGGTGCTGGGGATCGTGCGCGGTACGGCGATCAACCAGGACGGCGCCAGCAACGGCATCACAGCCCCCAACGGCCCGTCCCAGCAGCGGGTGATCAGGCAGGCGCTGGCCAACGCCCGGGTGTCCGCCGACGGGGTCGACCTGATCGAGGGCCACGGCACCGGCACGACGCTCGGCGACCCGATCGAGGCGCAGGCCCTGCTCGCCGCCTACGGGCAGGACCGCCCTGAGGACCGACCGCTGTGGCTGGGTTCGATCAAGTCGAACATCGGTCACACCCAGGCCGCGGCGGGCGTGGCGGGCATCATCAAGGTGGTCGAGGCCATCCGGCACGGTGTCATGCCGCCCACGCTGCACGTCGACGCCCCGACACCCCAGGTGGACTGGGAGTCCGGCGACGTCCGGCTGCTCACCGAGGCGCGGCGGTGGCCCGACCAGGAGCACCCGCGCCGCGCGGGGGTGTCGTCCTTCGGCATCAGCGGGACCAACGCCCACGTCATCATCGAGGAGGCACCGCCCGCCGAGGAGGACGCGCCCCCGGTCGCGGCGACCACCGGGGGCCCGGTGTTGTGGACCCTGTCGGGCAGGACCGGGCAGGCGCTGTCCGCGCAGGCCGAAAGCCTTCACTCCCATCTGCGCGAGCGGCCCGACCTGACGCCCGCGGACGTGGGCCTGTCCCTGGCGAGGGGCCGCGCGGCTCTCGAACACCGTGCGGCGATCGTCGCCGACGACCGTCAGGATCTCCTCGCGGGGCTCACCGCGCTGGCCGCGGGAACCCCGTCGCCGTCCGTCGTCACCGGCAAGCGGCGCGAGGGCAAGGTGGCGTTCCTCTTCACCGGCCAGGGCAGCCAGCGCCTCGGCATGGGACGGGAGTTGTACGAGACCTTCCCGGTCTTCACCGCCGCTTTCGACGAGGTGTGCGAGGCCACGGGCTTGTCGCTCAAGGACGTGGTGTGGGGCGACGAGTCGGCGTTGCACCGCACCGAGTACGCCCAGCCCGCGATCTTCGCCCTGGAAGTCGCCCTGTTCCGGCTGGTGGAGTCCTGGGGAATCAAGCCCGACTACCTCGCCGGGCACTCCATCGGCGAGCTGGCGGCGGCCCATGTCGCGGGCGTTCTCGGCCTTGAGGACGCCGCGCGGCTGGTCGCCGAACGCGGCCGGCTGATGCAGGCGCTCCCGGCGGGCGGGGCCATGACGGCCATCGAGGCCACCGAGGAGGAAGTCGCGCCGCTGCTCACGGACGAGGTGGGGATCGCCGCCCTCAACAGCCCGTCCTCCGTGGTCGTTTCGGGCACCGAGGACGCTGTCGAGGCGGTCGCCGAGCACTTCGCCGACCGCAGGACGCGACGGCTGACCGTCTCCCACGCGTTCCACTCGCCGCTGATGGAACCGATGCTGGAGGACTTCCGCAAGGTCGCCGAGTCCCTCACCTACGAGCGGCCGCGCATCCGGCTGGTGAAGGACATGGCGTCCGCCGACTACTGGGTACGGCATGTGCGCGACGCGGTGCGGTTCGCCGACGACGTACGACGCCTGGAGGCCGAGGGCGTCACCCGGTTCCTGGAGATCGGACCCGACGGCGCCCTCGCCGCCATGGCCCGCCAGACCGCGCCGGAGGCCACCGCCGCCGCCGCCCTGCGCCGCGACCGGCCCGAGGCCACGACACTGCTGACCGCCGTCGCCCAACTGCACACCACGGGCGTCTCTCCCGACTGGACCGCCTTCTTCGCGGACCGGCGGGCACACCGGGTCGATCTGCCCACCTACTCCTTCCAGCGCACCCGTTACTGGCTCCAGGAGCCGGTGGACGCGGGAGGCGGCAGCGCGGCGTCCATGGGCCTCAGCGCGCTCGACCACCCCCTGCTGAGCGCCGAGATCGCCGTTCCCGGCGCACGGACGGTGATCTATACGGGCCGTCTGTCGGCCGACACCCACCCCTGGCTCGCCGACCACGAGGTACTCGGCGCGACGCTGCTGCCCGGCACGGCGTTCGTCGAACTGGCAGTACGCGTGGGCGACCAGGTCGGCCACGGCGTCCTCGAAGAACTGACGCTGCGCGCGCCGCTGGTCCTGCCCGAGAGCGGCGGCGTACAACTGCGGCTGACGGTCGGTGAACCGGTCGAGGACACCGGCCGGCGCCCCCTGAGCATCCACTCGCTCGCCGAGGACGCCGACGACGACGCGCCATGGGTCCTGCACGCCGAAGGCGCCCTGGTGGCCGGAGAGTCCGACGAGGCGTCCTCCTTCGACCTGTCGCGCTGGCCGCCCGACGAGGCGACGAGGATCACCACCGACGGCGCGTACGAACGGTTCGCGGACCTCGGATACGTCTACGGCCCCGCGTTCCAGGCGCTCAAGGCGGCGTGGCGCGTCGGTGACGAGACATTCGCCGAGGTGGCGCTCGCCGACGACGCGGCCGACGCCGAGAGGTTCGTACTGCACCCGGCGCTGCTCGACTCCGCTCTGCACGCGGTGATACTCGGCGCGGGCGAGGACGACGCCACCTCACTGCCGTTCGCCTGGAAGGGTGTGCGGCTGCACGCCTTCGGCGCCAGGGCCGCGCGCGTCCGGTTCACCCCCAACGCCGAGGGCGGCACGACGATCCGCGTCGCCGACCCCCAGGGCCGTCCCGTCGCGTACGTGGAGTCGCTGATCTCCCGGGAGGTCTCCGCCGAGCAGCTCGCACCGGCGCCCGCCGGGCCGGGCGACTCCCTCTTCCACCTCGCGTGGACACCCGCCGCCACCGCCACCGCCACCGCCGCCGAGGCGGACTGGACGACGGTCAACGAACTGGCCGAACTCTCCGGCCCGGTGCCCTCGACGGTCGCCTGGACACCCCCGGCAGGCACCGGCCGGATCGCCGACGACGTCAGGACGGTCACCACCCAGACGCTCCGGACCCTCCAGACCTGGCTCACGGACGAACGGTTCGCCGGCAGCAGGCTCCTGGTGGTCACCCGAGGTGACGACCTGGCACACGCCTCCGCCTGGGGCCTGGTACGCGCCGCCCGCTCGGAGGACCCGGAGCGCTTCGCGCTGCTCGACACCGACGGCGACGACCCGGAGACGATCGGCCGGGCCGTCGCGTCGGGCGAGCCCGACCTGCGCGTACGGGGTCAGGAGATCCTGGTCCCCCGGCTCGCGCGGGTCCCGGCCGCACCGGAGGAGGACGCCCCCTCGCGCTCGCCCTGGGACCGGCCCGGAGCCGTACTGATCACCGGCGGCACAGGCGGTCTCGGCGCGCTCGTCGCCCGCCACCTGGTCGCCGGACACGGCGTCCGGGACCTGCTGCTGACGAGCCGTCGCGGCATCGACGCGCAGGGCGCGGCCGACCTCCGCCAGGAGCTGACCGCACTCGGTGCGACGGTCGAGATCGCCGCCTGCGACGTGGCCGACCGGGACGCCGTCGAGGCGCTGCTGGCCGGCCGCTCCCTCGGCGCCGTCGTCCACACCGCCGGGGTACTGGCCGACAGCATGATCGCCAACCTGACGGCGCACGGCCTCGACCAGGTCCTGCGCCCCAAGGTGGACGGCGCACTCAACCTGCACGACCTCACCCGCGACCAGGAGCTGGGCGCCTTCGTCCTGTTCTCGTCCGCGGCGGGCGTGCTGGGCTCACCCGGCCAGGGCAACTACGCCGCCGCCAACACCTTCCTCGACGCCCTCGCCGCGCGGCGCCACGCCGAGGGACTGCCCGCGCAGTCCCTCGCCTGGGGGCTGTGGGCGGACACCGGCGGAATGGCGGGCCACCTCAGCGAGGCAGACCTGCGGCGGCTGCGCCGCCAGGGCATGCCCGCGCTGTCGTCCCAGGACGGCCTCGCGCTGTTCGACGCCGCGTCCGCGAGGCCCGAGCCGGCGCTCGTGCCGATGAGCCTGGACCTGCGGGCGCTGCGGAACGGGGCCGGAGGCGAACTCCCCGTCGTCCTGCGCGGCCTGGTCCCGGCCGTACGGCGCCGCTCCGCGACCGCCGACCCGTCGGCGCTGCGGCGAGAGCTGGCCGCGATGCCGGCGCGGCAGCGGGAGCGGGCGCTCGGCGAACTGGTGCTGAGCCTCGCCGCCTCCGTGCTCGGACACGCCGACGCCGAAGCCGTCGACCCCAGCCGCGACTTCCTGGAGTCCGGGTTCGACTCGCTCACCGCGATGGAACTGCGCACCGCGCTGATCGCCGCCACCGGGGCGAAGCTGCCCACGATGGCGGTGTTCGACAGCAAGACCCCGGCCAACCTGGCCCGTCTCCTCGCCGACGAGATGGAGTCCGGGACGGCCGCCGCCGGCGCCGAGTCCGCCGCCGAACCCTCGGAAGAGGACGACGAGACGGTGACCGAGATGTTCCGGCGGGCGGTCCGGGCCGGTGACACGACGGGGGCTCTGGGCCTGATGTCGGCGGTCGCGGCGCTGCGACCCCGGTTCGTCACACCCGCCGACCTCGAACAGGCCCCGAAGACGGTGCGGTTGGCGGACGGCCCCGGCCGCCCCCGGCTGATCTGCCTGGCCACACCCATGGCGGGCGGCGGCGTGCACCAGCACGCCCGGCTCGGTTCCGAATTCCGGGACGTGCGCCACGTGTCGGCGGTGGCACTGCCCGGATTCCACCGGGACGAGCCACTGCCCGACTCCGTCGAGGTACTGACACAGGTGCTGGGCGACGCCGTGCTGGCGGCGGCGGACGGTGAGCCGTTCGTCCTGCTCGGCTACTCCTCCGGGGGCATCATCGGCCACATCATCGCCCGTCACCTGGAGGAGACGCTCAAGGTCCCGCCCGCCGGACTCGTCCTGATCGACACCTTCCGGGTCGAGGACACGGCGATGAACGTCGGGTTCGGCCACCTCATGGGCGAACTGCTGACGGTGGAGACGACCCTCGGCAACTACGACGCGGCGCGACTGTCCGCGATGCCGCACTACTTCCAGGTACTGGCGGGCTTCGACCCCGTACGGCTGGACACGCCGACCCTCTTCGTCCAGGCGTCCGAGCCGTTCGTCCAGCCCCCCGAGGGGGTCGACGTGGCGGAGATGCGGGCCCGCCCGTGGGACTCCGAGCACACCCTGCGCACCGTCGAAGGCAACCATTTCTCGCTCGGGCAGGACCACGCCCCGGCGACCGCCCGAGTCATCGAGGAATGGCTGGAGACGCTCGACTGAGCCGTGGCCGACGCCAGGCTTCCCCTCGGAAGAAGTGCACGCCGCGTGCGGGGGACGCGGCAACCGCTGCTGAGAACGACCCGAACTTAGGTGGTTTGAGAAATGGCGTCCACGCCCACGGCCACGGCCAAAGGAACTGTTCCCTTCGGGGAGTACAAGACCTGGTACCGCGTCACCGGGCAGCCCGCTGAGGGCCGCCCGGCCCTCGTCGTCGTGCACGGAGGCCCCGGCTCCACCCACGACTACCTGACGGGGCTGTCCGTCTACGCCGAACAGGGCTGGTCGGTGGTGCACTACGACCAGATCGGGAACGGCGGCTCCACCCACCGTCCCGACGCCGACCCCGGCTTCTGGACGCCCCAGCTCTTCCGCGACGAGCTGGAGAACCTGCTGCGCCGGCTCGACATCGCCGACGACTACGTCCTGTTCGGACAGTCGTGGGGCGGACTGCTCGCCGCCTGGCACGCCTCGGCCCGACCCGCCGGGCTGCGCGGCCTGGTCATCGCCAACGCACCGGCCTCCTACCCCCTGTGGCTCTCGGAGATGGACGTCCTGCGCGCCCAACTGCCGCCCGGCGTCGACGAGACGCTGCGGCGGCACGAGGCCGCCGGCACCACCGACAGCGACGAGTACCTGGAGGCGATGCTGGTCTTCTACAGCCGCCACGTCTGCCGCGTCGAGCCGTGGCCCAGTGAACTCATGGCCTCCTACCTGGAAGCCGTCACCGACCCGACGGTCTACCGCACGATGAACGGTCCCAACGAGTTCCATGTCATCGGCAGCATCCGCGACTGGTCGGTGATCGACTGCCTGCCCGACATCAGCGCGCCCACTCTCATCATCTCGGGCCGCCACGACGAGGCCACCCCGGTCACGGTGCGCCCCTACCAGGAACTCATTCCGGGCGCCCGCTGGGAAATCCTTGAGAACTCCAGCCACAACCCGCACCTGGAGGAGCCGGAGCTGTTCTACGAGGTGCTCGGCGGATTCCTTGACTCGGTACGCGTGAACGACACGCGGACCACGACCGTGAGCGGAGGCTGAGACGACGATGAACGCCGAAGTCGAGGAGATCGTCGAGGCACTGCGTGGCTCGCTGGTCGAGAACGAGAGGCTGCGACAGGACAACGACAGCCTGCGCGCCGCCGCGAGCGTGACCACCGAACCCATCGCGATCATCGGCATGGCCTGCCGTTACCCCGGTGGCGTCGGATCCCCCGAGGAGCTGTGGGCACTGGTCGAGGAAGGCCGCGACGCGATCAGCCCGTTCCCGGACGACCGTGGCTGGGACATGAGCACGCTGTACGACCCCGAGCCCGGAAAGCCCGGCAAGACGTACGCGCGCGAGGGCGGATTCCTGCACGACGCCGCGCAGTTCGACCCCGAGTTCTTCGGGATCAGCCCGCGCGAGGCCCTCACCATGGACCCCCAGCAGCGGCTCCTGCTGGAGATCACCTGGGAGTCGATGGAGCGCGCCGGACTCGACCCGGCGTCGCTGCGCGGCAGCCGCACCGGTGTCTTCGCCGGCGCGATGTACCACGACTACGGCATCACCAGCAGCGACGGCAGCCTCGTCTCCGGACGCGTCGCCTACACCCTCGGGCTGGAAGGCCCGGCGGTCACCGTCGACACGGCCTGCTCGTCGTCGCTGGTCGCACTCCAGTGGGCGTCGCAGGCCCTGCGCTCGGGAGAGTGCACCCTGGCGCTGGCCGGCGGAGTCAGCGTCATGGCCACGCCCGAGACGTTCATCGAGTTCAGCGAGCAGCGCGGACTCTCTGCCGACGGCCGCTGCCGCTCGTTCGCCGCCTCCGCCGACGGGACGGGCTGGGCCGAGGGCGCCGGCGTCCTGCTGCTGGAGAAGCTGTCCGACGCCCGCCGCAACGGGCACCCCGTGCTGGCCGTCGTGCGCGGCTCGGCGGTCAACCAGGACGGCGCGTCCAACGGCTTCAGCGCCCCCAACGGCCCCTCGCAGCGCCGTGTCATCCAGCAGGCGCTCACCTCCGCCGGACTGACGACCGCCGATGTCGACGTCATGGAGGGCCACGGCACCGGCACCTCGCTCGGCGACCCCATCGAGGCGCAGGCACTGCTCGCCACGTACGGACAGGGCCGCGAAGAACCGCTGTGGCTGGGTTCGATCAAGTCCAACATCGGTCACACGCAGGCCGCCGCCGGTGTCGCGGGCGTCATCAAGATGGTCGAGGCCATCCGACGCGGCACGCTGCCGAAGACACTGCACGTCGACGAGGCGTCGCCCCAGGTGGACTGGGAGGCCGGAAACGTCCGCCTGCTCACCGAGGCGCGTGCCTGGCCCGACGCCGACCGGCCGCGCCGCGCCGCGGTGTCCTCGTTCGGCGTCAGCGGCACCAACGCCCATGTGATCATCGAGCAGGCGCAGCCCGACCCCGCGTCCGGCTCCGGGCCGGAGCCCGCCGCACCGCGCCCGTCCACCGACGTACCCCTGCCGCTGCCGCTGTCGGCCGGCACCGAGACCGCGATGCGCGCCCAGGCCCGGCAGTTGGCCGACCACTTGCGGACCACGCCCGACCTCGACCCCGTGGACATGGCGTACTCCCTCGCCACCGCCCGCGCCGCGCTCACCCGCCGCGCCGTCGTGGTCGGCCACGACCGCGACGAGATCCTCGGCGCGCTGACCGCGTTGGCGGACGGCGCTCCCCTCGGCGGCGCCGCGCGGTCGACCGGGCTGACCGCCTTCCTCTTCACCGGCCAGGGCAGCCAGCGCCTCGGCATGGGCCGCGACCTGCACGTGGCGTTCCCCGTGTTCGCACGCGCCTTCGACGAGGTGTGCTCCGCGCTCGACCCCGCCGTGCGCGAGGTGATGTGGGGCGACGAAGAGGCCCTGCGGCGCACCGAGTTCACCCAGCCCGCGATCTTCGCACTCCAGATCGCCCTGTTCCGGCTGCTCGAATCGTGGGGTGTACGGCCCGACTTCGTCGCGGGACACTCCATCGGCGAACTCGCCGCCGCCCATGTGGCCGGCGTGTTCTCCCTGCCCGACGCCGCCTCGCTGATCACCGCGCGGGCACGGCTGATGCAGGCGCTGCCCCCGGGCGGGGCGATGGTGGCGGTCGAGGCCGCCGAGGAGGAGGTCGTCCCGCTGCTTCGGGACGGCGTCGGAATCGCCGCCGTCAACGGCCCCACCTCCGTGGTGCTCTCGGGCACCGAGGAGGCCGTGGACGCGGTCGTCGAACAGCTCGGCGGGCGCAGGACCAACCGGCTGAAGGTGTCGCACGCGTTCCACTCGACGCTGATGGACCCGATGCTCGACGACTTCCGCCGTGTCGCGGAGCGCGTCGCCTACGCCGAGCCCGGCATTCCCGTCGTGGCCAACGGCGATGTCACCACCGCCGCGTACTGGGTGGGGCATGTCCGTGACACCGTCCGCTTCGCCGACGCCGTGACCCGGCTGGAATCCGAAGGCGTCACCCGGTACGTCGAACTCGGGCCCGACGGCATCCTCACCGCGATGGCCCGCCAGTGCCTCACGACCACCGCCGACACCGCCGTACTCGTCCCGGCCCTGCGCCGTAACGAAACCGGACCCGTCGCCGTACTCACCGCCCTCGGCGGCCTGCACACCGCGGGCCTGAAAGTCGACTGGGCGGGTGTCTTCGACGGCCGCGGCGCCCGCCGCGTCGACCTGCCCACCTACCCCTTCCAGCGCGCTCGCTACTGGTTCGACAAGCGCGGCCTGGGCGGCGACGTCACCTCCGCCGGTCTCGACCGGCCCGACCACCCGCTGCTCGGTGCGATGGTGCACCTGCCCGGCTCCGACGGCGTGGTGTTCACCGGACGGCTTTCCACCGGGGCCCACCCCTGGCTGTCCGACCACACCGTGATGGGCTCCGTCCTGCTGCCCGGCACCGCGTACGTGGAACTCGCGGTGCGCGCGGGGGACCAGGTGGGCTGGAACCGCGTCGAGGAACTCAACGTCGCTGCGCCGCTGTTCCTGCCCGAGCACGGCGGCGTCCACATCCAGGTCGCCGTCGACGCGCCCGACGCGTCGGGACTCCGCCCCGTGCGGGTGTTCTCGCGAGCCGACGACGCCCCGCTCGACCGCGAATGGATCCTGCACGCCGAGGGCTTCCTGGCGCCCGACGCCGGTGAGCCCGCCACCGACCTCACGGTGTGGCCTCCGCGCGACGCCGAGCCCCTCGCGGTCGAAGGACTCTACGAACGGCTGGAGTACGGGCCGACGTTCCAGGGACTGCGCGCGGGATGGCGGCGCGGCGACGAGCTGTTCGCCGAGATCGCCCTGCCCGAAGGTGTGGACGCCGGCGGCTTCGGCCTGCATCCCGCCCTGTTCGACTCGGCGTTGCACGTGCTCGACCTGGCGGGCGAGGACGCGAAGGTACTGCCGTTCTCCTGGTCGGACGTCACCCTCCACGCGGAGGGCGCCACCGCCGCACGAGTCCACCTGCGCGTCCGGGCCGACAAGTCCGTGTCCCTGGAACTGGCCGACGCCCTGGGGCGGCCCGTCGCCTCGGTCGGCTCGCTGACGCTGCGCCCCGTCACCGCCGACGGCCTCGCGCCGGCCGCGGCCCGCGTCGCGAACGCCCTCTTCCGCGTGGACTGGATCCCGGCCGCCGAAGTCCGGACACCGGCCGAGGACATCGAGGTGAGCGTTCACCACTGCCCCCCGACGACCGGCGACACACCGGCCGCCGTACGCGCGGTGACCACCGGCGTACTCGAAGCCGTGCGGGCCGCGATCGAGGGCGACACCGCCCTCGTCGTCGTCACCGACGGCGCCACCGACGGCTCCGACCTCGGCCACGCCGCCGCCTGGGGACTGGTACGCGCCGCCGAGGGCGAGCACCCCGGCCGCTTCTTCCTCGTCGACACCGACGCCCCGGTCGACCCCGCCCGCGTCGTCGCGATCGGCGAACCCGAACTGCGCGTGAGCGGCGGCGAGACACGGGTGCCCCGGCTGGTCGGCGTACCGCTCGAATCGGCCGCCTCCACCTGGGACACCGAACGCACCGTCCTGATCACCGGCGGGACAGGTGCCCTCGGGGCCGCTGTCGCCCGGCACCTCGTCACCCGCCACGAGGTACGGCGGCTGCTGCTGACCAGCCGCCGGGGCCCGCAGGCGCCGGGAGCCGCCGAGCTCGCCGAGGAACTGACCGGGCTCGGCGCCGAGGTCGAGGTGGCCGCGTGCGACGCCGCCGACCGCGACGCCCTGGCCACGCTGCTCGACGGCCGGACCATCGGCGGGGTCGTACACGCCGCGGGCGTCCTGGATGACGGCGTGATCCTCTCGATGACGCCCGAACGCGTCGACCACGTGCTCCGTCCGAAGGCGGACGCGGCCTGGCATCTGCACGAACTCACCCGCGACATGGGGCTGACCGCTTTCGTGCTGTTCTCGTCCGTCGCGGGCGTACTCGGTGCCCCCGGACAGGGCAACTACGCCGCCGCCAGCACCCTGCTCGACGGCCTCGCGCGGCATCGGCACGCCGCCGGACTGCCGGCGCTGTCACTGGCCTGGGGTCCGTGGGCCGGGGAGGGCATGGCGGACGGTCTCGCCTCGGTCGGCATGCGCTCCCTGGCACCGGAGGAGGGCCTCGCCCTGCTCGACGCCGCCGCCGGCGTGGCGGAGCCCGTACTGGTGCCCGTGCGGTTCGACCTCGCCGCCTTCGACTCGCCGCCGCCCATCATGCGCGGCCTCGTCCGCGGCCGGTCGCGCCGTGTCCTCGACAACGACGCGTCCGCGACCGGCGTCCTGCGGCAGCGCCTGGCGGGACTCGGTGACGCGGAACGCGCCGACGAACTCCTCGCTCTCGTACGCTCCCAGGCGGCGATGGTCCTGCGCCACGCCGGAGCCGACGCGGTCGACCCGGAGCGGGCCTTCCGCGACCTCGGATTCGACTCCCTCACCGCGATCGAACTGCGCAACCTGCTGGGTGCCGCCACCGGACTGCGCCTGCCAGCCACCCTCGTCTTCGACTACCCCACCCCCGTCGTCCTGGCGGGCCACCTGCTGCGGGAGCTCTCCGGAGCCGTGGAGTCGGCTCCGGTCGCGTCCTTTGTGCGCCCGGAGGACGACGAGCCGATCGCCATTGTCTCGATGGCGTGCCGGTACCCGGGTGGCGTGGACACGCCCGAGGACTTGTGGCGGCTCGTCGACGAGGGTGTCGACGCGATATCGGAGTTCCCGGCCGACCGTGGCTGGGGCGTGGAGGACATCTACGACCCCGAGCCCGGAGTTCCGGGGAAGACCTATGTGCGCGACGGCGGGTTCCTGCACGACGCCGCACAGTTCGACGCCGATTTCTTCGGCATCAGCCCGCGCGAGGCCCTGGACATGGACCCGCAGCAGCGGTTGCTGCTGGAGACCTCGTGGGAGGCGCTGGAGCGTGCCGGGATCGCGCCCACCACGCTGAAGGGCAGCCCGACCGGTGTGTTCGCCGGGGTGATGTACCACGACTACCCCGGCGGCACCGGCGGCGGCAGCCTCGTGTCGGGCCGGGTGGCCTACACCCTCGGTCTCGAAGGCCCCGCGGTGAGCGTGGACACGGCGTGCTCGTCGTCCCTGGTGGCCCTGCACTGGGCGGCGCAGGCACTGCGTTCCGGCGAGTGCTCGCTCGCCCTCGTCGGCGGCGTGACCGTCATGGGCACACCGCGGTCGTTCATCGACTTCAGCGAGCAGCGCGGCCTGGCCGCGGACGGCCGCTGCAAGTCCTTCTCGTCCTCCACCGACGGCACCGGGTGGGGCGAGGGCGCGGGCGTCCTGGTGGTGGAGCGTCTGTCGGAGGCGCGTCGGCTGGGGCATCCGGTGCTCGCGGTGGTGCGCGGGAGCGCGCTCAACCAGGACGGCGCCAGCAACGGCATCACCGCGCCGAACGGCCCCTCCCAGCGCCGCGTGATCAAGCAGGCACTGGCCAACGCCGGTCTGGTGGCCGCCGATGTGGACGCGGTCGAGGCGCATGGGACGGGCACGACGCTGGGTGACCCGATCGAGGCCCAGGCCCTGTTGGAGACCTATGGCCAGAATCGCCTCGAAGGGCGGCCGTTGTGGCTGGGGTCGATCAAGTCGAACATCGGTCACACGCAGGCGGCGGCGGGTGTCGCGGGGATCATCAAGATGGTCGAGGCGATGCGTCACGGCAGGCTGCCGAAGACGCTGCATGTGGAGGAGCCGACGAAGCAGGTCGACTGGGACGCAGGGGATGTGCGGCTGCTGACCGAGGCGCGTGAGTGGCCGAGCGAAGACCGTCCGCGCCGCGCCGCCATCTCCTCCTTCGGAATCAGTGGCACGAACGCCCACGTCATCGTCGAAGAAGTCGTGCCGGTTGCCGAAATGGCGGTGGAGCGGCGGGAGTTGCCGGTGGCTCCGGTGGTGGTGTCGGGGAAGACCCCGGCGGCGCTGGAGGCGCAGATCCGCCGCTTCGGCGAACTGCTACGGGAGGCGGACGCGCTCGATGTCGCGTTCTCGGCCGCCACCGGCCGGGCCGCGCTGGAACACCGAGCGGTGCTCATCGGGTCCGAGACGGTCACGGGCGAGACCGGTGCGGGGAAGGTGGCTTTCCTGTTCACGGGGCAGGGGAGTCAACGCCTGGGTATGGGGCGGGAGTTGTACGAGACGTTCCCGGTGTTCGCGGTGGCGTTCGACGAGGTGTGTGCGGTGCTGGATCCCGCGGTTCGTGAGGTGATGTGGGGTGATGAGGAGGCGCTGAGTCGTACGGAGTTCACTCAGCCCGCGATCTTCGCTCTTGAGGTGGCGTTGTTCCGGCTGGTGGAGTCGTGGGGTGTCAGGCCGGACTTCCTGGCCGGGCATTCGATCGGTGAGTTGGCGGCGGCGCATGTGGCGGGGGTGTTCGGTCTGGAGGACGCGGGCCGGTTGATCGCTGCGCGTGGGCGGTTGATGCAGGGGTTGCCGGCGGGTGGGGCGATGGTCGCCATCCAGGCCACGGAGGAAGAAGTCTCACCATTGCTGACCGAGGGGGTGAGTGTTGCTGCGGTCAACAGCCCTTCTTCGGTGGTGATTTCGGGTGAGGAGGTCGCGGTCGCGGCGGTGGTGGAGCGGTTCACCGACCGCAAGACGACTCGGCTGAAGGTGTCGCACGCGTTCCACTCGCCGCTGATGGATCCGATGCTGGACGACTTCCGCAAGATCGCGGAGAGCGTCACGTACCAGGAGCCGGTGATTCGGCTCGTACGGGATATGGCCTCGGCGGACTACTGGGTGGCGCACGTACGCGAGGCCGTGCGGTTCGCCGATGACGTGCGCCACCTCCAGGACGAGGGTGTGACGCGGTTCCTGGAGATCGGTCCTGATGGTGTGCTGACGGCGATGGCGGGTCAGAGTGCCGAGGGCACGCTGGCACCCACGCTTCGGCGTGACCGTCCCGAGGTGGAGAGCGTGTTCGCCGGTGTGGGCCGTTTGTTCGCCGCCGGTGTTCCGGTCGACTGGAACGCCGTGTTCGACGGGCGCGGTGCGCGGCGCGTGGATCTGCCGACGTATCCCTTCCAGCGCAAGCGCTTCTGGCTGATCGAGCAGTCCGGGGCCACCTCCGGCGCGGACGCCGTCGACCACCCTCTGCTGACGTCGGGTATCGGGCTGCCCGACACCGGAGGTGTCGTCTTCACCGGACGTCTCTCTCTCGACACCCACCCCTGGCTCGCCGACCACGACGTACTGGGTACCCTGCTGCTGCCCGGCACCGGACTGGTCGAACTCGCCCTGCAAGCGGCCGCACAGGTGGACTGCGGCACGGTCGACGAGCTGACCCTGGAGGCGCCGCTCGTCGTTCCCGAGAAGGGCGCGGTCGCCGTGCGCGTTCTCGTGGGCGGCCCCGACGACTCCGAGTCACGCACCGTCGAGATCTACTCGTCCCTGGACGACGAGATCTGGACCCGCAACGCGGCCGGTGCCCTCCTCCCGTCGGCCGTATCTCCCTCGTCCGACCTGATCCAGTGGCCGCCGGTCGGCGCCACGCCGCTCCCGGTGGACGGCGCCTACGAGCGGCTCCTCGCCCGCGGTTACGACTACGGCCCCACGTTCCAGGGGCTGAAAGCGGCCTGGCGGGACGGTGACGGCGTCGTGTTCGCCGAGGTCTCGCTCCCGGAGGGAACGGAGGCTGCCAGGTTCGGCCTGCATCCGGCGTTGCTGGACGCGGCGATGCACGTGGGCCTCATCGAGGAAGGCGCCGCCACCGACGCGCCGGAGCTGCCGTTCTCCTGGAACGGTGTCACGCTCCACCGCGCCGGCGCCTCCGCGCTGCGCGTCCGTCTGTCGAACCCGGAGGGCGGCGACGGCACGGACGTTCTGGTCGCCGACGGGACCGGCGCGCCCGTGCTCTCCGTCGCGAGCCTGACCTCGCGGCCCGTTTCGGCCGAGCAGCTACGGGCCGACGGCGACCACCGCGAGTCGCTGTTCGCCCTCACCTGGACCAAGGCCGGCGACGTGCCCGTACTGGAGACACCCGTCGTGGTGTACGAGGTCCCGCGCGCCGAAGGTGACACATCCGAAGCCGCGCACGCGGTCGCCGACGAGGTGCTGGCGCGTGTCCAGGAATGGCTGGCGGACAAGGGCAGGAGCGATGAGAAACTCGCCGTCGTCACCCGTCGCGCGGTGCCGATCGAGGGCGAGGACGTCGATCTGAGCCAGGCACCCGTGTGGGGCCTGGTCCGTGCGGCGGCGGCGGAGAATCCCGGCCGGTTCCTTCTGCTCGACCTGGGCGACGGGGCCACCGTGCCGCCCTTCGTCGACGCACCCGAGGTGGCGGTTCGAGGCGGCGAACTTCTCGTACCCGCCCTCACCCGCGTACCCGCCTCGGCGGTGGACGCCGGACGCGACCCGTGGGAGTCGTCGCCGACCGTGCTGATCACCGGCGGCACCAGCGGTCTCGGTGCCCTGGTCGCCCGCCACCTGGTGACGGAACACGGCATCCGGCATCTGGTCCTGACCAGCCGTCGGGGCGGAAGCGCACCGGGCGCGGCGGAACTGCGCGCCGAACTGACCGGCCACGGCGCGCGGGTGGACATCGAGGCGTGCGACGTGGCCGACCGCGCCGCGCTGGCCGCGGTGCTCGACCGGCATCCCGTCGGGGCGGTCGTCCACGCGGCCGGTGTCGTGGACAACGGCCTGGTCCGCGGGCTGACGCCGGAGCGCATGGACACGGTCCTGCGGCCCAAGGTGGACGGCGCCTGGCATCTGCACGAGCTGACGGCCGACCGCGACCTGTCCGCGTTCGTCCTGTTCTCCTCGATGGGCGGCCTGCTGCTGGCGGCGGGCCAGGGCAACTACGCCGCGGCGAACGTTTTCCTGGACGCGCTCGCCCACCACCGCCACCGGGCCGGCCTGCCGGTGACCTCACTGGCGTTCGGTCTGTGGGAAGCCGAGACCGGGCTCGGTGAGCTGACCGACGCCGACCGCAAGCGCATGCTCCGCATGGGCCTGCCCGCCCTCTCGCAGGTGGAGGGCCTGGCGCTGCTGGACGACGCGTTGCGTACGGGGGAGCCCGCGCTGGCGCCGTTCCGCCTGGACACAGGGGCCCTGCGGACCCGGCCCGTCGACCAACTGCCGTCGCTGCTGCGTGGTCTGGTGCCCACGTCGCGCCGTCGCGCCGGGGGCGCGGACGCGGCCGGCGGCGGGGACGGCGGCGCGGGACTGCGACGGACCCTGGCGGCGGCGGCCGACGAAGCCGCGCGCGACGGCATCCTGGTCGAGTTGGTCCGTACCCACGTGGCGGCGGTGCTCGGTCACGACGGCGTGGACGCGGTCCGTTCCGACCGGGCGTTCAAGGACCTCGGATTCGACTCGCTCACCGCCGTGGAACTGCGCAACACGCTGCGTTCGGCCACGGGGCTGAAGCTGCCGGCCACCCTGGTCTTCGACCACCCCACCCCTTCCGCCGTCGCCGAGTCCCTGCGCGAGCAGCTGGCCGGCGACCAGGAGCCCGCCGGGTCACCGCTGGAGGCGGAACTGGCCCGTCTGGAAGCGGCGTTGGCGTCGGTGACGCCCGACGAGGAGACGTTCGGCCGCGTCGCCGACCGGCTGCGCGCCCTGGCGGCCGGCTGGACCGAGACCCACAGGCGGGACGAGAGCGACGAGGCCGAACTCGGGTCGCTCTCGGCCGATGAGCTGTTCGACGTCCTCGACGACGAGCTCGATACGCGGTCCGCGTCGTAGAACCTGCCGGACCGGAACCACCACCCATAACGAGGAGAACGACCACGTGACCACCGAAGCGACTCCCACCACCCAGCAGGCCGACGAAGCGCTGATGAAGCTGCTGTCGCCGCCCTTCCCCGACGACCCCTTCCCGATCTACGAGACCTTGCAGTCGGTGAACCGGGTCCACAAGTCCGCGCTCGGTATCTACGCGCTCTCCGGTTACGAGGAGGTGACCGAGCTCCTGAAGATGCCCGATGTCCACAGTGGGGCCCGTGCCGCCGCTCAGATGCGCGAGGACTGGGCCGAGCACATCTCCCTGCGTATGTACCTGAACTCGATGGTCACACTCAACGCGCCCGACCACGGACGGGTTCGCGGCCTGGCCGCCCGGGTCTTCACCCCCAACAAGATCAAGAAGATGCAGCCCGCGGTGGAGAAGCGGACCGACGAGCTGATCAACGAACTCATCGAGAGGTCCGCCGGCGGCGAGCCGGTCGACATCGTCGAGCTGCTGGCCATGCCCTTCCCCGTCGCGGTCATCAGCGACATGCTCGGCCTCCCGTACGAGGACGGCAAGCGCACCTGGGAGCTGGCCGACGACTGGTCACGGGTCTTCTCCGGTGTCTACACCGAGGAGGACCTGGTGGCGGCCGACGCCGCCGCCGAGGAGCTGACCGGGTACTTCATTGACGTGATCAAGGCGGTCCGAGCCGAACCCAAGGACGACCTGATGTCCGCCCTCGTCCAGGAGGCGGCCAACGGGAAGCTCGACGAGGAGGAGCTGATGGCGCTCATCCTCTTCCTGTTCACGGCGGGCTTCGCGGCCACCACCAACCTCATCGCGACCGGCGTGCTCGCGCTCATCGAGCACCCCGACGAGCTGAAGCGCTGGCGCGCGGACAAGAGCATCACCCCGACGGCCGTTGAGGAGCTGCTGCGTCACACCGCCCACACCACGGCGTCGAGCCGTCTGACGACGCGCCCCGTCACCATCGGCGGCACCGACATTCCCGAGGGCGTTCTCGTCCTGGCCCTGCTCTCCGCCGCCAACCGGGACCCGGCGCGCTTCCCCGACCCGCACCGTCTGGACCTGAGCCGCGACAACGGCGCCCACCTGAGCTTCAGCGCCGGCGGCCACTTCTGCTTCGGCGGCACCCTCGCCCGTATGGAGGCCGCCGACCTCTTCCCGAAGCTGATCGACACGTTCACGAACATCGAGCTGGCGGGCACCCCCGGGCGCCGCGCCATCATGGGCCTGACCGGTTACACCTCGCTCCCGGTGACTCTCGGCCGCTGATCGCCCCGTACCAGGAACACCGGAAGGGGTCCCCGCGTGAATCTTCGCGCGGAGACCCCTTCTGCTTGGCCGCCGCTACCGGGCGGCGGTCACTACTTGGGGACGGGTGAGGGCTCGTCCGCCGTCTCGCCCTTCGTCTCGCCCTTCGTCTCGTCCGCCGGCGCGGACGTGACGGTGGGGGTCTTGACCTGGCGCAGGAGCAGTGCCGCGCCTGCGGCACCGAGCAGCATGACGACGCCGCCCACCGCGGCGCTGAGGTTCATGCCGCGGGTGAAGGCCTCCCCGGCGGATGTGACGAGGGCGTCGCCCGTGTCGGCGGGCAGGTGTTTGGCCACTTCCGTCGCGCCGCCGAGCGAACCCTCCGCTGCCTCCGCGGCCTCGGGTGGCAGCCCCGTCGTCACGTCGGCGACGTCACGCGTGTACACGGCGGCACCGATACTGCCGAGGATCGCTACGCCCAGCGCTCCGCCGAGCTGGTTGGCGGTCTCGGGCAGCGCGGCGGCAGCGCCCACGCGGTCCTCCGGAGCCGCGGAGACGATCAGGTCGGCGGTCAGTGGGATCGCCATGCCGACGCCGGCCGACAGCACGCTCGCGCCGATCACCGCCATGGCCAGGCTCGAATCGGCGCGCAGTTGCGTCATGATGGCGAATCCCGCCGACGCGACGACCATGCCGATGGCCATGATGTAGCCGGGACGGATCTTCTTCGCCAGCCCGACGGCGACCGATGTCGTGACCGCCACCGCCAACGGCGCGGGCAGTGTCCACAGGCCCGCCTCCAGCGGATTCAGCCCGTGGACCAGCTGGATCCACTGGGTCGCGAAGAGCAGGAACCCGATCATCGCGAACAGGGCCACCAGGTTGACTCCGATGGACGCGGTGAACCCCCGGTCGCGGAAGAGGCTCAGGTCGATCAGCGGATTGGGGGCCGCGCGCTGGCGCAGGACGAAGAGCACCCCGATGACCAGGCCGGCGGCGATCACCGCCGCGTACTTCCAGTCGAAGCCGTTGTCGGCGAGTTCCTTGATGCCGTAGATGACGGGAAGCATCGCGGCCAGCGACAGCACGGCACCGAGGAAGTCGAAACGGCCGGGCTTGGGGTCGCGGTGCTCCGGCAGGAGGACGGGGCCGAGCACCACGATCAGGATCGTCACCGGGATGTTGATCAGGAAGACCGAGCCCCACCAGTAGTGCTCCAGCAGCACTCCCGACACGATCGGACCGAGGGCGGCGCCGCCGGAGAGACCGGCGGTCCATACCGCGATGGCGGTACGGCGCTGGCCGGGATCCTGGAACATGTTGCGGATCAGCGAGAGCGTGGACGGCGCGAGTACGGCGCCGGACATACCGAGCACGGCGCGGGCGAGGATCAGAAGCTCGGCGCTGGTCGCGTAGGCGGAGGCCAGTGACGACGCGCCGAACACCACCGCGCCGATGATCAGCAGCCGCCGGCGGCCGATGTGGTCACCGAGTGTGCCCATCGCGATGAGCAGCCCGGCGAGCATGAACGCGTAGATGTCCACGATCCACAGTTGCTCGGTGGCGCTCGGTTCCAGGGTCGCGCTGAGGAACGGCAGCGCGAAGTACAGCACCGTCATGTCCATCGACATCATGAGGACAGGGACGACAAGGACGGCGAGGCCGACCCAGTCCCTCAAGGTTGCACGTTGCGGACTCATGGCCTCGACTCTAGATCTGTATAAGAAGTTCGTCTAATTCAGATTCTGTTCAGGACATCTGTTCAAGACAGATGTCTGAGGGGGGTGGCTAGACTCTCGGCATGGGACACCGAGAGGATCTGCTGGCCGGAGCGAAGCAATGCCTCTACGAGAAGGGGTACGCGCGTACCACCGCGCGCGACATCGTCGAGGCTTCCGGTACGAATCTCGCCTCGATCGGCTACCACTACGGCACCAAGGAAGCACTCCTCAACGCCGCCATCATGGAGGCGCTGGAGGAGTGGGCCCAGGAGCTGAAGAGTGCTCTGGCTGACGTGGGAGACCTCCCCGACGATCCGATCAAGCGGTTCGAGGTGGCCTGGACGCGCGTGATCGAGCTGTTCGAGCGCCACCGCCCTGTGTGGGGGGCCCAGTTCGACGCGATCTCCCAGCGCGACCATGTGCCCGAGGTGGGCAGCTTCTTCATAGAGGCGCAGCAGCAGGCGCAGAACGGCCTGGTCCGGCTCCTGTGGGGCGGCGAAGAGCTGCCGGGACCCACCGCGACCGCGGTCGGGCAGTTCTACCACGCGCTGCTCAGCGGCGTGATGATGCAGTGGGTCGTCGACCCGGAGCACGCCTCGACGGGCGAGTCGCTCGCCGAGGCGCTACGGACGGTCGCGGAGAACGCCCGTCACTTCGGATCAGGCACGACCGTCTGACAGCGCGGCGGCCTCCCGGGCCAACTGCGCCCGGTCGACCTTGCGGTTGGAATTGAGCGGGAACTCCGGCACGTGCCGGAAGGTCTTGGGCACCATCGGATCGGGCAGGTGCGCGGCCAGCTCGCGGCGCAGAGTCGCCGACGGAATGCGCTCGCCCGTGTAGTACAGGACGAGTTCCAGCCCGCCGTTCGGTGCCGGCCGGGTGACGGTGGCCGCGTTCTGCACACCGGTGCACTGGCGGACGACATGGTCGACCTCGGCCAGTTCGACCCGGAATCCCTGGATCTGCACCTGGGCGTCCATCCGGCCGAGATAGATCAGCTCGTCGTCGTCCAGCCGCCGCACCCGGTCGCCGGTCCGGTACCAGCGACGGCCGGCGTGCTCGAGGAAGCGGCCCCGGTTGTCGTCGGCGTCCAGGTAACCGGGTGTCATCTGCGGTCCGGCGATGCACAGTTCGCCCTCCACCGCCGACTCGCCGTCGTCGTCCAGCAGCAGGTGGTCGTGGCCGGGGTGCACCTTTCCGATCGGCACGCCGCCGTTCACGGTCTGTTCCTCGGTGGTCTTCGGCGACCAGCGGTGCCCGGTGATGGTCACGGTCAGCTCGGTCGGCCCGTACAGATTCTCGATCTTCGACTGGGGTGCGGCGACGTGCCAGTCGGCGGCGTCCTCGTGCAGCAGCGCCTCACCGGCGAAGAAGGTCCAGCGCAGTGTGGGCATCGATCCGGGGGTCAGGCCGCCCATCCGCCGGATGAACGTGATGCCGCTCGGGGTGGAGAACCACACGGTCATCTTCCGCTCGGCCAAGAACGCCGGCAGGTCCCGGTGGGCGGCGGGCGGGACGGGGTGCACCTGCGCCCCGTTGCCCCACGCGCAGAACATCTCGAACATGGCGCAGTCGAAGTTGAGTCCGACGTTCTGGCAGAACACGTCGTCGGGGTTGAAGTCGTAGCGCCGGTCCAGCAGGTCGAAGTAGTGGTGGTTGGCCCCGTGGGTGATCGGCACCCCCTTGGGGCGGCCCGTCGAGCCCGAGGTGAACAGGACGTACGCGACGTCGGACGGGCTGACGGCCACCGGCGTGTCCAGCGAGGGCCCCGTCCTGCCCTCGTCCAGGACGGGCAGATCCAGCTCGGTCTCCGCGAGTGAGGAGCGGCCGATCGGATCAGCGACGACGGTGGAGACGTTGGCGGCGGTGAGCATGGAGCGGGTGCGCTCGGCCGGGAACCGCGGGTTGAGCGGTACGACGGTGGCGCCCGCGTACAGCGCGGCGATGATCCCGACGTAGGCGGTCAGGCTCTTGTCCGCCAGCACGGCGACGTTGTGCGGTCCTTGCGGAGCCATGGCCCGCAGTGCCGCGGCCCGGCGCATCGCCAGTTCGTGCATCTGCTCGTACGTCAGGCTCTCGGTGGCGTGCACGCGGATCGCGGTCCGGCCGGGCGACAGCGCCAGGCCGGTCAGGAACCGTTCGTGCAGGCCGTGTCCGGGGACGGGTGTCTGATTCATTGTCCTCGCTCCGAAGAGGGAAAGGGGTGGGTAGGGGTGCCGACCGGTAGGGCGCGGGGCTTAGGTTGGCGGCGACGCCGGCTATTCGGTAAACGTCGGGAAAACACAGGAGCCCGTATGTGGGACGAGTCATTCGAGCAACTTCTCCGCAAACAGATTCCTCTGCTGGAACCGGATGAGGAGTTGACCGCCGAATTGAGCCTGCGCGATTGCGGTCTCGACTCCATGGGAATGGTCTCACTGCTGTCCTCGATGGAGGACGCGTATGGCGTCCGTTTCGTCGACGATGCGCTCAACATGGACAACTTCGCGACTCCCGGGGCTCTCTGGAAAACCCTGGACGCCATGCGCTGACCGCATTCTTTTCCGCTATGCGATCGCGCTGCGACGGCGCGGTCGCATAGCTGTGTCCGGACGCACCGCCACCACCTGGAACGCCTTGGTCATGACATCCACCCGTCCCCACAGGGCGTCCTGCCCGGTGACATGCACCCGCTCGACGCCGAGCCCCTTGATCGTGTCGACGACGGCCGGCCACCGCACGGTGCGCGTCACGGCGTTCAGCAGCAACTCCCGCACCCCGGCCCCCGTCCGTACCAGCGACCCGTCATGGTCGGACACCACGGGGATCCGGGGATCGGAGAACACGATGTCCGAGGTGATCCCGTCCGCGATCTCTTCCCGCAGCGCCTCGAACAGCGTCGAGTGCATCGGCGGCCGCATGACGTACAGCGGCAGGCCGCCCGCCGCGCGGAGCCGTCCCTGCAACCACTCGACCACGTCCTCGCGCACCGACAGCATGTGGAAGTCGTTGTCGACCTGGCAGGCCACCTCGTTCCAGTCGCCCCGCGCGTCCAGCTCGGCCTGGATCTCCGCGAGCGGGTCGGGCGCGACGCGGGCGAAGGACTGGGTGACGATGTCGCGGTGCTCACGGGTGAAGTAGTCGTCGACCCGGCGGCCCCACGCGGCGGTCATCTCCACGGCTTCGGGGAACGACAGCGCGCCGGAGTGCACTGCGGCCGCCGTGCCGCCGAAGCTGGCGCCGGCGCAGACGACCGGGTCCAGGTCGTTCTCCTTGACGGCCCACTCCGCCAGCGCCAGGCACTGGACCAGGAACGCGATCCGGGCCGGCTCGGGGAACGCCCCCTGGTCGTCGCGGTCTTCGGCCTCGCGATAGCTGTCGAGAAGGGAATAGCCCAGTATTCGGTCCGTCTCGGCGACGAGTCGGCGGGCTATGGGATGGGTCACCAGGAACCGCGCCGAGTCGGCGAGCCGGACCGGGCCGATTCCGGGAAAGATAATCGCCGACATATTCTCGCTCTCCCTATTTGTCGGGCTCATCGGATGCGCGCCGAAAGCCCAGCACTTGGATCCCACCTGTTGTACGGTCAGTGTTCTTGCGCCCCTACTGGCCGCATAACCCCTAATGCCCCCTAGTTCGGACCCCGGTGGCCAGGGGTTCTTGCGAGTTGAAAAGTCCACCTGTTAGAAATGGGCGGGCATTACTCGGAAACGTTGAATCGGGAAGGTGGCGCATGAGCCCGAATGGAGCCCGTCCGGTCCGGGCGCACGCGTCGGTGGACAACCTGCGGACGTATCTGCTGGCAGCCGCCCGCAGGGACCCCGACCGGCCCGCCGTGATCCAGGCGGCGGCGGACGGCGGTCTGGAGACCGTCACCTACGGCGAACTGGAGCGGCGCGTCGACCGCCTCGTCGACGCGCTCGACGCGCTCGGCCTGGATGTGGGCGACCGCGTCATCCTGGAGTCCGACACCAACGCCGACGCGGTGGCGACCCTGCTGGCCTGCGCCACGCTGGGCCTGCCGTTCACCCCGACCAGCCCCGAGGTCCCGGACGAGCGGCTGCTGACGATCATCGACAGCGCGGAGCCCGCGCTGCACATCCAGTCCGACCAGGGACAGCGCACCGGCATTCCCGAGACGGTCGGCACCGCCCGCTTCGGCCCCGGCGGCCTCACCGTGGAGCGGGCGCCCGCGCCGCGCGTCCGCCGCCGCCGCGTGGTGACGCCCATCGACACCGCGTACATCACCTTCACGTCGGGCACGACCGGTCGGCCCAAGGGCGTGGTCATGAGCCACCGCGGGGTCATCGCGTTCCTGCGGGGCGCCGAGGCCGCACGGCTCGTCACGGCCGAGGACCGGGTGGCGAACACCTCTCCGCTCCAGTTCGACTTCGCGCTGTTCGACATCGGCCTCGCCCTCGGCCACGGCGCCACGCTGGTGCCCGTACCGCGCGCCCGCCTCAACTGGCCCCGCCGCTTCCTGTCGTACCTGCGCGATGCGGGGGTCACACAGGTCGACGGTGTCCCGTCCGTCTGGCGCCCGGTACTGCGCCACGAATCCGACCTGCTGGCCGAGATGGGCCAGGAGGGCATCCTCAGCCGCATCACCTTCTCCGGGGAGGACTTTCCCCTGGACGAGCTGCGGCGCCTCCAGGAGCTGCTGCCGAAGGCACGCTTCACCAACGGGTACGGGGCCACCGAGACGATGGCCGCGTCCATCACCGAGGTGCCCAACCCGCTGCCGCCCGGCACCGAACGCCTCTCCATCGGTTACGCCGTCGCCGGCGCCGAGATGATGCTCCTCGGGTCCGACGGCAGCCCCGTCGACGAGCCCGGCACCATCGGCGAGATCTACCTGCGCAGCCCGTCGCTCTTCTCCGGCTACTGGCGCGACCCGGAGGCCACCCGCGCCGTCGTCCTCCCGGACCCGCTGCACCCCGGATCGGGACAGGTGGTGTTCAAGACCGGCGACCTGGCCCACATGGGGCCCGAGGGCGAGCTGTACTTCCGCGGGCGCGTCGACTCCCAGGTGCAGATCCGCGGCAACCGCGTCGAACTCGGCGAGGTGGAGCGCCGTATCGGCCAGTTCGCCGGCATCACCGGCGCGGTCGCGATGGTCCTGCCGCGCGAGGACGGCGACCCGCTGCTGCACGCGTTCGTCACCTGCGCCCCCGCGGGTCCCGCGCCGGACACCAGGGAAGTCCTCGCGTTCTGTCGCGCCGCGCTGCCCGCCTACATGGTCCCGCACGGTCTGAGCGTGGTGGACGAGTTCCCCGTGACCGTCAACGGCAAGGTCGACCGCACCGCCCTGGCCGCCCACGTGGCGTCCTGACCCGCTCGATCGACTCCAAGCGTCTTCTTCGTTTCCATGCCTCTTCTTCGTTGCGGAGTATGCACATGACCGAGCAGTCAAGGGCCGCGATGCTGGAACTGGTGCTGGCGCAAGCCGCAGCGGTGTTGCGGACCGCCGACCCGGACGCCTACGGGGAAGGGGCCATCGACCTGGCCGCCGACCGCCCGTTCCTGGCGGGGGGCCTGGACTCGCTGGGCCTGGTCCAGTTGCAGCGGCGGCTCGCCGCCGAGGTGGGGGTGGACCTGCCCGTCACCCTTGCCTTCGACCACCCGACACCGATCGCCCTCGCCGGCCACCTGGCCGACCTGCTGCACGGCACCGCCGGAGCGGACGCACCCGACGAGACGGCGGCGCCCGCCCTGCCGTCGGCGTTCGGCGAGCCGATCGCGATCGTCGGAATCGGCTGCCGCTTCCCCGGTGGTGTGAGCACGCCCGAGGACCTGTGGCGGATCGTCGCCGACGACACCCATGTGCTCACGGACTTCCCCTCCGACCGAGGCTGGGACCTCGACCGCATCTACAACCCGGACCCGTCCGTCACCGGCGCCAGTTATGTGCGGCGCGGCGGATTCCTCCCGGACGCCGCCGACTTCGACGCCGACTTCTTCCAGATCAGTCCCAAGGAAGCGCTGGCCATGGACCCCCAGCAGCGGCTGCTGCTGGAGACCTCCTGGGAAGCGCTCGAACACGCGGGCATCGACCCGGGCCGCCTGCGCGGCACACCCTCGGGCGTGTTCATCGGAGTGGAGCCGCACGAGTACGGGCCCCGGACGCACGAGGCCCCCGAGGGTCTCGACGGCTACGTCCTGGGCGGCAACCTGCCCAGCGTCGTGTCCGGCCGCGTCGCCTACACCCTCGGCTTCGAAGGCCCCACACTCACCGTCGACACCGCGTGCTCGGGCTCGCTCACGGCCCTCCACCTGGCCGTGCGCTCGCTCCAGGGCGGGGAGTGCGAGCTGGCGCTGGCCGGCGGTGTCACCGTGATATCCAGCCCCGGCACGTTCACCACCTTCAGCCGCCAGCGCGGTCTGGCCCCCGACGGACGCATCAAGGCGTTCGCCGCCGCGGCGGACGGCACCTCGTTCGCCGAAGGCGTCGGCGTGTTCGTCCTCGCCCGCCTGTCCGACGCGCTGCGCGACGGGCACCCCGTACTGGCCGTGATCCGCGGCACCGCCATCAACCAGGACGGCGCGACCAACGGCCTGTCCGCCCCCAACGGCCTCGCGCAGCAGCGTGTCATCCGCCGCGCGCTCGCCGACGCCCGTCTGACCGCCGACGAGGTCGACGCGGTCGAGGCGCACGGCACTGGCACCACACTCGGCGACCCCATCGAGGGCCAGGCCCTGGTCGCCGCCTACGGACGCGGACGCTCACCCGAGAAGCCCCTGTGGCTGGGGTCGGTGAAGTCCAACATCGGCCACACCGGAGCGGCGGCGGGCGCCGCCGGAATCATCAAGATGGTGCAGGCGATGCGTCACAGCACGCTGCCGCGCACCCTGCACGTGGACGCGCCGACCACGCACGTCGACTGGTCGGACGGCACCGTCCAGCTCCTCACCGAGCCCGTCCCGTGGGAAGCCGCGGACACACCGCGCCGTGCCGGAATCTCCTCGTTCGGCGCGAGCGGCACCAACGCCCACGTCATCATCGAGGAGCCGCCCGCCTCCGTCGCCGCCGCCGACGGGGGCGACGAACCCCCGGTGGCCGAGCGCCCCGTGCCGGTCGTCCTGTCCGCCCAGGGCCAGGACGCACTGCGCGGCCAGGCCGAACGGCTCCTGACGGCGGTCGACGACGCCTCGCCGCTGGACCTCGCCTACTCGGCCGCCACCACGCGCGCCGCGCTGCGCGACCGCGCCACCGTCGTGGCCGCCGACCGTGCCGAACTGCGCCGCGCCCTGACCGCCCTCGCCGCGGGCGAGAGCGCGCCCGGACTGCTCACCGGTACGACGCCGGCCGCAGGCCGTACCGCGTTCCTCTTCACCGGCCAGGGCAGCCAGCGTCTTGGCATGGGCCGCGAACTGGTGCGCGCCTTCCCGGTGTTCGCGCGGGCGCTCCAGGACGCCGCCGACCACCTCGACCTCCACCTCGACGAACCCCTGGGCGAGGTGCTGTTCGCCGAGCCCGGTTCGGCGCAGGCCGAACTGCTCCAGCAGACCCGCTACGCGCAGGCCGCCCTCTTCGCCGTCGAGACCGCCATGTTCCGGCTGCTGGAGTCGTGGGGCGTCACGCCCGGACTCCTCACCGGACACTCCATCGGCGAGATCGCCGCCGCGCACGTCGCAGGCGTCATGAACCTGGCCGACGCGGCGCTGCTCGTCGGCGCGCGCGGCACGCTGATGCAGGAGCTTCCCGCCGGCGGCGCCATGGTCGCCGTCCAGGCGGCGGAGGCCGAAGTCGCCCCGTATCTCACCGAGAAGGTCGGCATCGCCGCCGTCAACGGCCCGGCCGCGGTCGTGCTGTCCGGTGAGACCGACGCCGTACTCGCCGTCGCCGCCCGCTTCACCGAGGAGGGCCGCAAGACGCGGCGGCTGCGCGTCTCGCACGCGTTCCACTCGCCGCTGATGGAACCGATGCTCGACGACTTCCGCCGCGTCGCCGAGACCCTGACCTACCAGCCGCCGCGTATCCCCGTGGTGTCCAACCTGACCGGCGAGCCCGTCGCCGCGTTCGACGCCGACTACTGGGTACGCCACGTGCGAGAGCCTGTCCGGTTCGCCGACGCCATGAGCTGGCTCGAATCCCAGGGCGTCACCACGTATCTGGAACTGGGCCCCGACGCCGTCCTGTCGGCGATGGGCCGCGACTGCCTGACCGACGGCGGCGCCGACGCAGCGTTCGCCGCGCTGCTGCGCGACGGCCACGACGAGGAGCGCCAGAGTCTCACCGCGCTCGGCCTGGCGCACGCCCACGGTCTCGCGGTCGACTGGGACCGCTTCTTCGCCGGCCGCGGCGCCCACCGCACCGCGCTGCCCACCTACTCGTTCCAGCGCAAGCGCTACTGGCTGGACGCCGGAAGCAGCCACCCCGGCACGATCGGGCACCCGATGCTGGACAGCGCCGTCAGCCTCGCGGGCGCCGACGGAGTGATCCTGACGGGCCGGATGTCCACCCGGGCACAGCCCTGGCTGGCCGACCATGTCATCGCGGGTGTCGTCCTCGTACCCGGCACCGCCCTCGTCGAACTGGCCGTCCGCGCCGGCGACGAGGCGGGCTGCGCCGCGGTGGAGGAACTCACCCTGGAGACACCGCTGGCGGTCACCACCGACGCCGGGGTCGAGATCCAGGTCGTCGTCGGCGCGCCCGACGCCTCGGGCCGCCGCTCGGTCGACATCTACTCGCGCCCCGCGCGGAGCGAGGACAACTGGACCCGCCACGCCAGCGGAACACTCGCTGAACACGGCGAGGGCGCGGCGGCCGACCCGGCCGTGTTCGCCCAGTGGCCGCCGGCCGACGCCGAGCCGATCGACGTCGACGGCCTCTACGAGCGTCAGGCCGCGCAGGGGTACGGCTACGGGCCCGCGTTCCGACGCGTGCGCGCCGCCTGGCGCCGCGGGGACGACGTGTTCGCCGAGGTCGCACTCGACGAGGCCGGAGGCGAGCGGTTCGGACTGCACCCCGCGCTGCTGGACTCCTCACTGCACGCCGCCGAAGGCCCGGAGGACGACGGCCAGGTGCGGCTGCCGTTCGCCTGGCGCGGTGTCGAACTCCACGCCACCGGCGCCACCGCCGTACGCGTCCACGTCGTCCAGACCGCCCCGGACGAGGTCACGGTCGAACTCGCCGACGCGAACGGGGCGCCGGTCGCCACCGTCCGCTCGCTCGTCCAGCGCCCCGTGCCGGTCAACGGCGTACGGCCGTCCGCCTCGGGCGGCGGCTCGCTGCTGCGCGTCGAATGGACCGCCGTCCAGGCCCCGTCCGAGCCGTACGCCGCGTCGCACGAGTTCCAACTGGCGTACGTCCCCGAGACCTTCCCCGGCGAACCGGCCGACGCGGCCCGGGCGGCGACACTGCACGCCCTCACCCTCGTCCAGGACGCGCTGCGCGACGACACCCGCCTCGCGATCGTCACCCGCGGCGAGCCGTACGACTTCACCCTCGCGTCCCTGTGGGCGCTCGTGCGCTCCGCCCAGGCCGAGAACCCGGGCCGCTTCGTCCTCGTCGGCACCGACCACGACGTGCCCGAACACGAACTGCGCGCCGCCCTGGCCACCGGCGAACCCCAACTCGCCCTGCGCGACGGCAAGGTACTCGTGCCCCGCCTGGCCAGGACGCCCGTACCCGAGGACCCGCGCCCCGTCGCGTGGCACCCGGACGGCACCGTGCTGATCACCGGCGGCACCGGCGGTCTGGGCGGCGTGGTCGCCCGTCACCTCGTACGACAGCACGGCGTGCGGCACCTGCTGCTCACCGGGCGACGCGGCCCCGACAGCCCCGGCGCCGCCGAACTCGTCGCCGAACTGGCCGGCTTGGGCGCCCAGGCCACGGTCGCCGCCTGTGATGTCGCCGACCGCGCGGCCCTGGCCGCGCTGCTGGAGACGGTCCCCGGCGAGCACCCGCTGACGGGTGTCGTCCACAGCGCCGGAGTCGTCGACGACGGGCTCGCCGGATCGCTCACGCCCGAGCAGGTCCACACCGTCTTCCACGGCAAGGCCGACGGTGCCTGGCATCTGCACGAGCTGACCCGTGACCTGCCGCTCGCCGCCTTCGTCCTGTTCTCCTCCGCGGCCGGGACCATGGAGGCGGCCGGGCAGGGCAACTACGCCGCCGCCAACGCCTTCCTGGACGCGCTCGCCGCGCACCGGGCCACCCAGGGCCTCCCCGCGACCTCCCTCGCGTGGAACCTGTGGGCGGGCGACGCGGGAATGGGCGCCCGACTGGACGAGGTCACCCTCCGCCGCGCCGAGCGCTCCGGACTCCCCGCCCTGGACGCCGAGGAGAACCTCGCCCTCCTGGACCAGTCCCTCGTCACCGGCGCGCCCGCCCTGGTGCCGCTGCGCATCGACGCCCCCGCGCTGCGGGCCCGCTCCGAAGGCATCCCGCCGATGCTGCGGGGACTGGTCCGCCCGCCCGCCCGGCGGAACACCGCCGCGGCGGCCGCGAGCGGCCCCGGCGGCGCACTGGCCGACCGGCTCGCCGGAAAGCCGGACGCCGAACGCGAACGGATCGTCCTCGACCTGGTCCGGACCCAGATCGCCGCCGTACTCGGACACGACAGCGGCACCGCGATCGACCCGCGCCGCGCCTTCACCGAGCTGGGCTTCGACTCACTGGCCGCCATCGAACTGCGCAACGCGCTCGGTACGGCCACCGGGCTGCGGCTCACCTCCACGCTGATCTTCGACCACCCCACGCCGCGCGCCCTGGTCGACCACGTCCTCGAAACCGTACGCGGGGCCGCACCCGTCGTCGCCGCGCCGCGCGCCACCGTGCGGGCCGCGACGGACGAGCCCATCGCGATCGTGGCGATGGGCTGCCGCTACCCGGGCGGCGTGACCTCCGCCGAGGAACTGTGGCGGCTGGTCGCCGGCGGCACCGACGCCATCACCGAGTTCCCGGACGACCGGGACTGGCACACCGACGACATCTACGACCCCGAGCCCGGCAAGCACGGCACCACGTACACCCGTGAGGGCGGCTTCCTGCACGACGTCGCCGAGTTCGACCCCGCCTTCTTCGGCATCAGCCCGAAGGAGGCCCAGGCGATGGACCCCCAGCACCGCATGCTCCTCGAAGTCGCCTGGGAGGCCCTCGAACAGGGCGGCATCGATCCGCACTCCCTGCACGGCACCGCCGCCGGTGTGTTCGCCGGTGTCATGAACCACGACTGGACGACCCGCTCCGGCGCCGTCCCCGAGGACCTCGCGGGCTTCACCGCCGGCGGCGGCCTCGGCAGCATCGCCTCCGGACGCATCGCCTACGCCCTGGGTCTCCAGGGCCCGGCGGTCACCATCGACACCGCCTGCTCCTCCTCCCTGGTGGCCATGCACTGGGCGATGCAGTCGCTGCGGCAGGGCGAGTGCACGCTCGCCCTGGCGGGCGGCGTCACCGTGATGGCCACGCCCGAGACGTTCGTCGGGATGAGCCTGCAGAGCGGCCTCGCCGCCGACGGCCGCTGCAAGGCGTACGGCGCCGGCGCAGACGGCACCGGCTGGGGCGAGGGCGCCGGACTCCTGGTGCTCGAACGCCTGTCGGACGCCCGCCGCAACGGTCACCCGGTGGTCGCGGTGATCCGCGGCTCGGCGATCAACCAGGACGGCGCGTCCAACGGCATCGCGGCCCCCAACGGCCCCGCCCAGCAGCGGGTGATCCGGCAGGCCGTGGCCTCCGCCGGTCTGACACTCGCCGACATCGACGCGGTCGAGGGCCACGGCACCGGCACCACCCTCGGCGACCCGATCGAGGCACAGGCGCTGATGGCCACCTACGGCCAGGAGCGACGCGACGACCCGCTGTGGCTCGGCTCGGTCAAGTCCAACCTCGGGCACACCCAGGCCGCCGCCGGCGTCGCCGGCGTCATCAAGATGGTGATGGCGATGCGCCACGGCGTACTGCCGCGCACCCTCCACGCCGAGACCCCCTCGCCGCACATCGACTGGACCGAGGGCGCCGTCGAACTGCTCACCGAGCCCAGGGAGTGGACGGCCGACGGCCGCCCGCGCCGCGCCGCCGTCTCCTCCTTCGGCGTCAGCGGCACCAACGCCCACGTGATCATCGAGCAGGCGCCGCCGGCCGGCCCGGGCGAACCGCGCGGCCAGCGGCCCCCGGTCGTCCCGCTGACCGTCTCGGGCTCGACCCCCGAGGCGATGCGCGCCCAGGCGGCGCGCATCGCCGCCCACCTGCGCGAGAACGGCGACGTCGACGAACTGGACGCCGCCGCCACGCTTGCCCGGGGCCGCGCCGCCCTGGAACACCGGGCCGTGGTCGTGGACGCCGACCGCGACGGCCTGCTCGCCGGGCTCGACGCGCTGGCCGCCGGGAACTCGTCCGCCGCCGTGGTCCAGGGCCTGCAACGCGGCGACTCGCGCGCCGTGCTGGTCTTCCCGGGACAGGGTTCGCAGTGGCAGGGCATGGGCGTCGAACTGCTGGAGCACTCACCGGCGTTCGCGATACGCCTGGGCGAATGCGCCAAGGCGCTCGAACCGTACGTCGACTGGAACCTGCTCGACGTGGTCCACGGCGCGCCCGGCGCACCGGCCCTGGACGCCGTCGACGTCGTCCAGCCCACGCTGTGGGCGCTGATGGTGTCGCTGGCCGAGGCCTGGCGCGCGGCCGGTGTCGAACCGGCCGCCGTCGTCGGCCACTCCCAGGGCGAGATCGCCGCCGCCTGTGTCGCCGGCGCGCTGTCGCTGGAGGACGGCGCACGCGTGGTCGCCCTGCGCAGCCGCGTCATCCGGCAGGACCTGGCGGGCCGGGGCGGCATGATGTCGGTCGCCCTGTCCGCCGACCGCGCGAGTGAGTACCTGGCCGACTGGGACGGCCGTCTGCAACTCGCCGTCGTCAACGGCCCGAGCTCCGTCGTCGTGTGCGGCGGCCCGGAGGCCCTCGACGAACTGCGGGCCCGGCTGGACACCGACGAGGTCCAGTCCCGCCGTATCCCGGTGGACTACGCCTCCCACTCGATGTTCGTGGAGGAGATCCGCGACCGGCTGCTCACCGAACTGAGCGGCCTGACGCCCCGGACCTCGTCCATCCCGTTCTACTCCACCGTCACCGCGGGAACCCTGGACACCGTCGGTCTCGACGCCGAGTACTGGTACACCAACCTGCGCCGGACCGTCCGGTTCGAGGACACGACGCGGGCGCTGCTCGCCGACGGCTTCGAGACCTTCATCGAGGCAAGCCCGCACCCGGGCCTGCTGACCGGACTCGACGAGACCGCCGAGTCGGCCGGGGTGAACGCCACACTCGTCGGCACACTGCGCCGCGACTCCGGCAGCCCGCGCCAGTTCGTCACCTCGCTGGCCGAGGCGTACGTGCGGGGCGCGACCGTCGACTGGGACAGCCAGTTCGCCGGAACCGGGGCCCAGCACGTCGAACTGCCCACCTACCCCTTCCAGCGCAAGCGGTACTGGCTGCACCTGTCCGAGCACACCGGCGACGCCGTGGGCATCGGCCAGATACCCACCGACCACCCGCTGCTCGGCGCGGCCGTGCCGGTCGCCGGGGCCGGGGGAGTACTGCTCACCGGACGCCTCTCGCTCTCCGGCCAGCCGTGGCTCGCCGACCATGTCGTCGGCGGCACCGTCCTGTTCCCCGGGTCGGGCTTCGTGGAACTGGCCGTCCGGGCCGGTGACGAGGTCGGCCGGGGCCGCGTGGAAGAACTGACACTCGAAGCACCGCTGGCTCTCCCCGAGCGCGGCGGCGTGGCCATCCAGGTCGTGATCGACGCCGATCTGCGCACCGTGTCGATCCACTCGCGGCCCGACAACGCCCCCGCCGACACCCTCTGGACACGCCACGCCCAGGGCACGCTCACCGACGCCGCGCCCGAACCGGCCCACGAACCGGCGGCCTGGCCGCCGCCGGGCGCCGAGCCCGTCGACCTCACCGGCTTCTACGAGCCGGCCGCCGACGGCGGCCTCGCCTACGGACCGGTGTTCCAGGGCCTGCGCGCCGCCTGGCGCTCCGGCGACGAGGTGTTCGCGGAGATCACGCTCCCCGAGCAGGCCGCCGCCGAGGCCCAGCGGTTCGGGCTGCACCCGGCCGCACTCGACGCCGCTCTCCACGCCACCGGACTGCTCGCCACCGACGCCCGACGGGTCACCCTGCCGTTCGCCTGGACACGGGTCGACCTGCACGCCTCGGGAGCCGCCGCGCTCAGACTGCGGATGACCAGCCTGGGTGATGACGAGGTGGCGCTGCGCCTGACCGACACCGCGGGCCGCCCCGTCGCCTCCGTCGAGTCGCTCGTACTGCGTCCGGTGGCCCCGGGCGGGCCGATCCGCACCGGCGCGTACGACGACTCGCTGTTCGAGCTGGTCTGGGCACCCGCCGCACCCGTACCGGGCGGCACCGCCCCCCGGACCGTCGTGCACCGCTGCACGGGCGGCACCACCGCCGCATCGGCCCACGCCGAGACCGCCACGACACTCGCCGTCCTCCAGTCCTGGCTGGAGAGCGGCGCCGACGACGCCGTGCTCGCCGTCGTCACCCGCGGCGCCCTGTCCGTGAACGGCGAGGATGTCACCGATCTCGCCGGAGCGGCCGTCTGGGGACTTGTACGCAGCGCTCAGACGGAGAACCCCGGACGCGTCGTCCTGATCGACCTGGACGCCGTCGACGACCGCGCCGACCACACGGACGCCGACATCGACGCGGCGGTGGCCACGGGCGAGGCCCAGATCGCCGTACGCTCCGGCACCCTCCACCGCCCGCGACTCGCCCGCGTCAACGGGGACCTGAACGGCACCGCCGCCACCGTCTTCGGCGACCGGCCCGGCACCGTACTGATCACCGGCGGCACCGGCACCCTGGGCAGCCTCGTCGCCAGGCACCTGGTCACCACCCACGGCGTCACCGACCTGCTGCTCACCAGCCGCCGCGGACCCGCCGCACCCGGCGCCGCCGAACTGGACGCCGAACTCACCGCGCTCGGCGCCCGTGTCGAGGTGGTCGCCTGCGACACCGCCGACCGCGACGCGCTGGCGGCCGTGCTGGCCGACCGCACCCTCACCGGAATCGTCCACACCGCGGGCGTCCTCGACGACGGGATCCTCTCCTCGCTGACACCGGAGAGAATGGCCGCGGTGATGCGCCCCAAGGTCGACGCGGCGCTGAACCTGCACGAACTCACCGCCGGTCAGGACCTTTCGGCGTTCGTGATGTTCTCGTCCGCCGCGGGCGTGACCGGCGGTGCCGGACAGGGCAACTACGCCGCCGCCAACACCTTCCTCGACGGCCTCGCCGCGCACCGGCGCGCGAACGGGCTCCCGGCACAGTCCCTGGCCTGGGGGCTGTGGGAAGAGGCCAGCGGCATGACCGGCGAACTGGCCGACGCCGACGTGGCCGGCATGGTGCGCGACGGTGTCCTGCCCATCGGCTCCGACGAGGGCCTGGCGATGCTGGACGCCGCCGGCGCGCTCGACCGGGCGTTCCTGGCGCCCGTCCGGCTCGACCTGAGCGGGCAGAGCCGGTCCGACGTGCCCTATCTGATGCGCGATCTCGTACGCGGCCCGTCCCGCCGCGTAGTCGATCCCGCCGCACGGGCCGCCGAACCGGCCGAGAGCCTGCGCGACCGGCTGGCACGGCTGACACCGGCCCGCCGCGAACAGACACTGCTCGACATCGTCCGGGCGCAGGCCGCCACCACGCTCGGCTTCGGCGACGCCGACGAGGTCGACGCCGACCGGTCGTTCCGCGACATGGGCTTCGACTCCCTCGCCGCCGTGCGGTTCCGCAACGCCCTCGGCGAGGTCATCGGGGAACGCCTGCCCGCGACGCTCGTCTTCGACCACCCGACCTCGCTCGTCCTCACTCGGCACCTGCTCGGGGAAATGGCGATCGACGTACCCGAGAACGAACCGGAGCCCGAGTCGGCCGAGGGCGCCGAGGACCGCACCGCCGCGATCCAGAACATGAGCCTGGCCGACCTTCTCCGCACCGCGCGACGATCAGGAGACCCGACATGACCCAGCTTCTCGAAGACACCGACCGGCGCGTCTTCCCCACCGACGACGAACTGCTGCACCGGGTGCTGACCCCCTACCGGGCCAAGAAGTGCGAGTACCTCACCTCGGCGACGGTCACCTCGCAGGGCGACCCCCGCGACGGCGGACGGCTCGTCGCCACCTGCACCTTCGAGATCCCCGAGTCCTGCTACATCGACGACACCGGGCACTTCAACTCGGTCGAGTTCAACATCTGCTTCAACCAGATGGCCTACTACCTGCTGGCCATGTCGGTACGGGAGTCACTGGTCGAGCCGTTCTCCGGCTGGACGATCGAGCAGTTCTGGACCCGGCAGCTCGCCGACGTGTTCATCACCGACTTCAAGAGCAGCTTCCGCAGCGCCATGCAGGGCCGCCGGTTCACCGGCGAGATCGAGATCATCGACATCGCCGAATGGGACGCCAACGACCTGCGCGACGCCCTGGTGATCCTGCGGACCAAGTGCCACTACGCCGACGAGCAAGGTGGCGAGAGCCACGGCGAGATCACCGCCGCCGTCACCAACCCGCCCGTGATCTGACCCCCGCCCGGACTTCGCGAAGGAAGCGACAATGAGTAAAGCAGAACGGCCCGGGCTTCCTGACGGAGTCCGCGAGGTCGACATCGAGCACCTCTACCGCCGCTTCGCCGACCGCGGTCTCCAGTACGGGCCGGCCTTCCGGGGCCTGCGCGCCGTGTGGTCGCACGGCGAGGAGGTCTACGCCGACTCGGCGCTCGACACCGCGACGGGCGGCGACTACCTCCTGCACCCGGCCCTGCTCGACACCGCGCTCCAAGCGGCACTGGTCCCCGACATCGACCGCGAGGACCGGACGTTCCTGCCGTTCGCGCTGCGCGGGATACGGGTGCACAAGGGCGGCGCCCGCGCCGTCCGCATCCACACCGTGCCGGGCGACGACGGCTTCTCCCTGGCGCTCACCGGCGACGACGGCGAACCGGTCGCCACGATCGGTTCCGTCGTCAGCCGGCCCGTCACGGCCGAGCAGCTCGACGCCGCGGCGCAGCGCACCCAACTGCTGCGCGTCGTGTGGAAGTCCGTCGTACAGCAGTCGGACCACTCCGACCAGCAGCGCTGGGGATTCCTAGGAACCGACCGCATCGGCCTCACCGGCGCGCTGAAGGCCACCCGCCCCTTGTTCGACTCCTACCCCACGCTGCGCGAACTCGACTCCGTGCTCCGGGCTGCCACGGCCGTCCCGGACGTGCTCGTCGTCTCCTGCACGGACGAGGACTCGCCGGTACGCTCGGCGGCGCAGCGCGCCCTCATGGTCGTACAGGAGTGCCTGGCCGACCACCGCCTCGCCAAGACCCGCCTGGTGCTGGTCAGCAGCGGAGCCGTCGCCGCCCGCGCCGGGGAGGACCTGTCCGACGTGTCGGGCGCCGCCGTCTGGGGACTGCTCCGCAGCGTCCAGTCCGAACACCCCGACCGCTTCGTCCTGGTCGACGTCGACGACCCCGGGAACTCGGGCCGCTCCCTCGCCGCCGCCGTCGCCTCCGGCGAACCCCAACTCGCCGTGCGCAACGGCGCGCTGCTCCGGCCGCGTCTCGTACGCAGCCCACCGCCGCCGCGGCGCAGGAGCCTCACGGGTACCGTCGTGATCACCGGCGGCACCGGAGAACTGGGCCGCCTGCTCGCCCGGCACCTCGTCACCGGCCATGACGTGCGGCACCTCGTGCTGCTCAGCCGGCGCGGTCCCGGCTCGCCCGGCGCCGCCGAGCTGGATGCCGAACTCACCGCGCTCGGCGCCCGTGTCGACGTGATCGCCTGCGACGTCGCCGACCGCTCGTCGCTGGAGAGCGCACTGGCCGGCATCCCCGCCCCGTCCGCCGTCATCCACACCGCGGGTGTGCTGTCCGACGGCGCGATCGGCACCCTCACGCCACGCGGACTCGACAAGGTTCTGCGTCCCAAGGTCGACGCCGCCCTCCACCTGCACGAGCTGATCCAGGACCCGGACTGCGCGTTCGTGGTGTTCTCGTCCGTCGCGGGGCTGGTCGGCAACGCGGGGCAGGGCAACTACGCCGCCGCCAACGCCGTCCTCGACGCGCTCGCCCACCACCGCCGTGCCCGCAGACTGCAGGGCCTCTCGCTTGCCTGGGGTCTGTGGGAGAGCGAGAACGGCATGGGCTCCGACCTGTCCGCCGCCGACCACAACCGCATCAAGCGGTCCGGTTTCGCCCCCCTGGGGCACGACCAGGGCCTGGCTCTCTTCGACGCCGCGCTCGGCAGCGACGAGGCGGTCCTCTCGCCCGTCCGGCTCAACGAGGCGGGCCTCACCGGGGACATCCCGCCCGTCCTTGAGGAGCTGGCGCCCACCCGTACCGGCAAGCCCGCCGTGACCGACACCCTGGTCAGCCGGCTGGCCGAGCTGCCCGAGGCCGAACGCGACGCCGCCGCCCTGGAGTTCGTCCGCTCGGTGTCCGCCGTGGTCTTCGGCTACGAGAGCGGCGACGAGGTCGACCCGCAGCGGGAGTTCAGCGCCGCCGGGCTCGACTCCATCGGCAACCTCGAACTCAGCCGCCACCTGGCGGCCGCCACCGGCCTGCGGCTCCCGGCGACCCTCGTCTTCGACCATCCCACCCCCGCAGAGCTCGCCTCCCACCTGCGTCGACTCCTCCAGGAGAGCAATTCATGAGAACTGTTGTCGTCGGCGGTGGTGTCATCGGCCTGGCCACCGCATGGCGGGCCGCGCGCGAAGGCGTCTCCGTCACGGTGATCGACCCCGCCCCGGGCAGCAAGGCGTCCCACGCCTCGGCGGGACTGCTCCCGGCCATCAACGACCAGCTGTACGACCAGCCGGAACTCCTGCGCCTGTGCCTGACCTCCCGTGAGCTGTACCCGTCCTTCGTCGAGGAGCTGGAGGAGTTCGCTCCGGCCGGCTTCCGGCGCGACGGCGTCCTCGACGCGGCGTTCGACGAGGAATCCCTGCCGATCCTCGACCGCCAACTGGCCTTCCAGAAGTCCATCGGTGTGCGCACCGAACGGCTGACCGCCGAGGAGTGCGCCAAGCTCCAGCCGGCCTTCGCCCCCGTGGTCGGCGGCCTGCTGTCCCCGGACGACGGCGCCATCGACCCGCGCGTCCTCGACGCGGCGCTGATCACCGCCGTCGAAGCCCTGGGCGGCAGCGTCGTACGCAGGGGAGCCACCCGGATCGAGGACCACACCGTCGTCCTCGACACCGGTGACAAGGTGCCCTTCGACCGTCTCGTCCTGGCCGCCGGCTGCTGGACCCACCAGATCGAGGGGCTGCCCGCGGGCGCGATCCCGGAGATCCGTCCCGTCAAGGGCCAGATCCTCCGCCTGCGCTCCGACGTGCCACTGCTCAACGTGACGGCCCGCGCCATCTCCAAGGGCAAGTCCCTCTACCTGGCTCCCCGCCTGGACGGTGAGCTCGTCGTCGGCGCCACCTACGAGGAGCGCGGCTACGACGAGACCGTCACCGCCGAGGGCACCGGCAGCCTGCTGCGCCGCGCCGCCGAGGTCATTCCCGAGGTGGGCGCCCTGCGTTTCGCCGAGATCACCGCGGGGCTCCGTCCCGCCTCGCCCGACGACCTCCCCGTCATGGGCCCGACCACGGTTCCCGATGTCTACCTGGCGAGCGGGCACTTCCGGATGGGAGTCCAGCTGGCTCCCGTCACGGCCGTGGCCATGGCGGCCTACCTGACCGACACCGTCCCGCACGCCGCGACGGCGCCGTTCACCCCGCTCCGCTTCTCCTGATCGGTCCCACGAGTCCCCCTTCCCGCCGGCGCCGGCGGGAAGGGGGACTTCGTGCGTCGCGAGCCCGCCCGTCGCTCGCCCGCCCCGTCGCCCGACGGCCGTCCGTACCCTCGCAGCCGGGGCAGTGGGACGGCCGTGGCTGTTCACGGGGCCCGGTCGGGCTCCGGGCCCAGGCCCGCGGGTCCGTGAGACCGAGCGCCCGGCGCCGGTGGCCGAACCCCCGACAACGCCGAACGCCTGAGGCCGCCCGCACCC